>CAYGSH010000085.1:0-8852 GCA_964352515.1 uncultured Methylophilaceae bacterium
GCATTTGAACCCTGATTAACATTGAATAAACCACTTGTTAAAAGAAAGATGTTAAGTTAGTATCGGATGAGAAATTTTTAAAGCACTTCATTTAGATTAGGTTAATTGTAGAGTAGGAAAACTCAATAAAAAACTTACTTGTTATTTGTTTGTTGCCTTTCATATAAAGTTTCCTCCATTTATCTCTAATATATATTTTATAAAAATTCTGGTTAAACATTAAATGGAACCAAACCTATTTGGAAAAGTATTATTTTTTACATGGCCATTAGTCATCTTATGGTTTTTCAAAAAATACACGGTAAAACAAGCTGTTCTTTTAGCTGTTGTTATATCTTCTATTGTATTACCTTATATGTATGAGTTTGATTTACCCTTAATACCTCCTTTGAATAGGGATACACTCACCTCATTAACTCTTTTATTGATACTTTTTGTTAAAAAACAGAAAAACCCCTTATTTAAATCTGGTTTATGGAATACTATTTTTATAACTTATTTAATTATTGTGGTTATTTCTTCATTAATAAATTCTGATGAGTTGATATCTGGAGACGTGCCATTAAAGGCTTCAACACCTTATGACGCATTAAGTAACGTTCTACTTTTCATTTTATCTTTTATGCCTTTTATATTTGGTAGGAACTTTTTTAACAACCCAAAAGATACAATTCCTCTTTTTAAAACAATGACAATATGTGCAATCATCTATTCAATTCCAATGCTTTATGAAATTAGATTGAGCCCGCAAATTCATGCTATTATTTTCGGTTATTTTCCAGGTGATTTCATCCAGCAAATGAGAGGGGATGGTTTTAGACCAATCGTATTCATTGGTCATGGGCTTGCGCTGGCATTTTGGTTTGTAACATGTATCATTGGGGCATTAGCTCTCTTTAAGTCAAACCTTAAAGTTATGAGACTTTTTGGCTTGCCTTTGATTATTTATTTAATTGTTGTATTAGTTCTCTGCAAAACTGTTTCAGTAGTTTTATACTTAATTTTTGCAGTGATACTAATCTTTATTCTAAAAGAAAAAAGACAATTAAAATATTCTCTTATCCTTGCCTTATTTGTCTTTATCTATCCTTTTAATGTTGCAACGCAATTGGTTAAAAATTCAGATGTATTAGAATATGTGGGAGAGTACAGTCAAGACCGTGCAGACTCTTTACAAACAAGGCTTGAGAATGAAGAGAGATTAATGGAGCGAGCACTTGAAAGACCTTTTTTTGGATGGGCTGGATGGGGGCGTAATAGAGTATACTCATGGGGTAGAGACATCACAATTACCGATGGAATGTGGATTATGGCATTTGGCGTTTACGGTGCGCTAGGTTTTATTTTCTATTATCTAATGTTAATTTATCCGATTTTAAAAGCTTTGAAAAATCATCGATATATTACTGATGATAATGATAAAATATTGTTTATAACCCTTGCTATAATATTGGCAATTGGTATATTTGATAGTATACCTAACGCTGGAATGATGCCGATTCACTTGTTATTAGCTGGGGCGCTTTTGGGTCAAGCAGAGTTTATAGTCAACCAGCAAAAACAGCTTCGTAAAAAACCTCTTAGAACTATTACTTATGCAACAAATTAATGAAAATCTTAATGTTGGATACGTATCACCTGGATGGCCACTTTCGAGTAATCCAAATGGGATTGTTGCCTATATTGAAAATATAATTTCTGGCTTTGATGATAAGCAAGTAAATCCATTAGTTTTATCATTTGGGATGAACGAACCTGAAATTGAAGGGTTTTCGGTTGATATACAAAAGTATGATAATTATAAGAATTTACCTTTAGAGTATCTAATTAAAGTTTTATTAAAATTTAGGCTTAATTATGCAGAGAAAATTAAATATCAACATTTTCTCAGACGTTGTGAACATATTTATGAACAAACATTAAGTAATCTCAACCCACCACTCGATATTATAGAAATGGAAGAAAGTTTTGGTGCAATTTACTATCCAGTTGGAAAGTCCAAGACGCGTTATGTGACTCGACTGCATGGCCCATGGTTTACAATGAAAAAAATATTTAATTTAGATGAGAATGGCGAATATAAATTAAGGGTTTTTTATGAAGGTGAAGCAATCAAAAGAGCTCATGGTGTTACGGCGCCAAGTTTAGATGTATTAGACAAAGTAAGAGAGTTTTACAATATAGAGTTGCCAAATGCAAAAGTTATTCCCAATCCTATTCCTTACGTTAAAAAAGAAAATCAATGGCAATTTATAGAAGAAAATCCGTTCATACTCTTTGTTGGAAGGTTTGATTCACATAAAGGCGGTGATTTAATAATTGACAGCTTTAATATTATTGCTCAGAGAGATAAGGAAATTGAATTATTCTTTGTTGGCCCTGATAGAGGATTTAAAGTTGACAATATACTTCTGAGTATTGAGCAATATATCGAAAAATTCATAAAAGATGAATCGATACGTAAGCGTATTAAACTTTTAGGACACTGTGATTCTAAAAAAATAACCTCACTACGCCAAAAAGCAAGAGTGACTATATGTTGTTCTCGATATGAGAATTTTCCTGTCAGTTTGCTAGAGGCCCTAGCAACGGGATGCCCAACAGTAGCAACAGCGGTTGGCGGAATAAAAGAGATTTTAATTGACAACCAAAATGGGCTATTTGCAGATCCTGAATCACCTGATAGCATAGCCGAAAAAGTTCTTTCGCTTTTATATGATCAAAGTAAGTTAACTAGTTTGTCAAAAAAAGCTATTGAGGATGTTGAGAAGCGTTTTTCAGCGAAAGATATTGCAAATCAGTCTATTGAATACTACCGTTCAGTATTGAGCAATAGGTTTTTATGATTCACTAATCAAATGATTTTGCATTAAAAAGTTCATTAATCAATAATAATTTCAGATAAACTGAAAGAAAGTTTCTATATTTATGAAAATTGCTTCTTTTTTCTTAGGATTCTTTGCCAATAGTGGTATTGCATATTGTGCGCTTTCAATTGTCAGCGCTATGGAATCTAAAGAAATTGAAGGCTCAATTATGGGAACAGTTTCTTCAAAGGATTTTAATCATCCATTTTATCGAGATGCTATTCCCTCATTTTTCAATCCTATTATCTATCGTTTATTTTCAGAAAAGCAATTAAATGATTTTGCAGAACGACGATTTTTAAGTACGCTAAAAAATCAAGATTTTGTTTATTTTTGGACACAAAAACCTTCTTTTAACTTATACGAAAAAATCCATGCGAAAGGCTTGAGAATTATTCTTGAAATGGTCAATACCACTGAAATTTATAGAAAAGAAGTGCTAGACGCCGAGTATTCAAGATTGGGTTTGCTACCGACCCATGGAATGACTCAGGAAGTGATTGATAAAGAAAGAAGAAAACTTGAATTAACGGATTTTATTTATTCTTGCAGTCCAGAAGTTGAAAATTCATTAAAGATAGCAAATATTCCAGATGAAAAAATATTACGTACAAGTTATGGCCTTAGGGATAGTGAAGTTTTATCACTATCAGATATAGAAAATAGAAAAAACCACAAAGAATTTACAGTCATTTTTGTAGGATCAATAGGCGTTCGAAAAGGACCATTACTATTATTAGACTATTGGTCAAAAGCAAATATAAAAGGTAAATTAAAGCTGGTGGGTAACATAGATGAAGAAATTAAACACCTTATTGAACCCTATTTGCAAAGATCAGATGTTGAGCACATTCCTTATGTAAATGATTTAAAAGATGTTTATCGTCAAGCTGATTTATTTGCTTTGCCAAGTTTAGAGGAGGGCAGTCCTTTAGTTACCTATTTGGCTTTAGGTGCTGGATTACCTTCAATTGTAAGTCCTATGGGTGGTGGTGGCGTGATTGATCATGATCAAGATGGACTTGTCATAAATCCACATGATGAAACTGGCTGGATAGAAGGCCTGAAAAAACTGTCACAAGATCACGAATACCGTCAAAAACTCTCTCTAAATGCATATCAAAAAGCCCCTCAATATTTATGGTCTAATGTTGGTCGTTTACGCTCGGAAGTTTTATTGGCGAGACTTAAAGAATTTAAATAAGCATGCAGCATAGCTGATGTTATAGCGTGCTTAATGAAGGTTATCTATTTAAGCTTTAGCTAATTCATTTTAAAAGTAACGCCTTTAAAAAAGTGAACGCGTTATAATCTAAACTCCTTGTTTTTGTTATCACAAACATCATGAAAAAAAGTAAGTCATTTACCCGTAAGAGTGATCCATATGCTAAGCGTGAAGCCGCACAATATGAGACGCCATTACCCAGCAGAGAGCTTATCTTAAATGTGCTTGCAGAAGAAGGTGTACCACTCACAATAAAAGCTTTGTATGAATTGTTGGATATTTCAGAGAATGAATATGAGATATTTAATAAGCGACTCAATGCGATGGAACGTGAAGGCCAATTAGTACTTAATCGTAAAGGCTTATTATGTCTGCCAGATAAGATTGAGTTGATATCTGGGCGTGTTCAGGGCCATCCAGATGGTTTTGGCTTTTTAGTTCCAGATGATAAAACTAAACATCCAGATGATTTATTTTTATCCAATAAAGAAATGCAACAGGTCATGCATGGCGACCGCATCATGGTAAGAATGGTTGGACTTGATCGAAGAGGTCGACCTGAAGGTAAGGTGATTGAGGTTCTTGAGCGAGTGAATGAAACGATTGTCGGTCGTGTTATGCAAGGCCAAGGCGTGACAATCGTAGCTGCAGAAGATAAGCGTATTAACCAGGATATTTTAATCCCTTATCATTTAGATATGGGGGCAAAAGTCGGCCAAATCGTTATAGTCGAGATGACAGCACAGCCTTCAAAACATGCCCACCCTATGGGTAAAGTTGTACAAATTCTAGGGAATTATGCCGATAGCGGAATGGAAATTGAAATTGCGCTTAGGAAACATAAATTACCTCATCAATTTTCACCTGCAGCACTTGCCCAAGCTGAAGCAATTCCTAAAACGGTTCGCCCAACCGATTATAAAGATCGAATTGATCTACGTACATTGCCATTAATAACGATTGATGGTGAAACCGCTCGAGACTTTGATGATGCTGTTTATGCAGAGCCGCAAGGGTCTCACTGGCGGTTAGTAGTTGCAATAGCGGACGTTAGTTTTTATGTGACACCCAATGATGCTTTAGACAAAGATGCTTTAGAGCGTGGTAATTCTATTTACTTCCCAAGACGTGTTATTCCAATGTTGCCAGAAGCATTGTCTAATGGGCTTTGTTCATTAAATCCTGACGTTGAACGATTATGTATGATTTGTGACATGAAGATTAATGCGAGTGGATTGGTTGAACAATATCAATTTTACCCATCGGTGATGCAATCAAAAGCTAGGATGACGTACACCAAAGTGGCCGATATGCTTGATAATCCTGAAGGCGAAACTGCAAAAGAATATGCGCATATCATGCCATATGTGGAAAACTTAAATGCACTCTTTAAAACCATGCTGATGCAACGTAAAAAACGAGGTGCAATCGAGTTTGATACGGTTGAAACGATGATGATATTTAATGATGATGGCAAGATTGATCGTATTGTGCCAACGCAAAGAAATGAAGCGCATAAAATTATTGAAGAATGCATGCTTGCTGCTAACGTTTGTGCAGCTGACTTCTTGCAAAAACAAAAGCATGATGGAATCTATCGTGTACATGAAGGACCAAACGAAGAAAAATTAGAACTCTTAAGAGCTTTTATGGCTGAATTTGGTTTTAGTGTCAGTGGCGGTGATAAACCACAAACAAAAGATTATGCAAAATTAATGGAACAAATTAAAGGCCGTCCAGATGAACAGCTTTTACAAACCGTCTTGTTAAGATCCATGCAACAAGCTGTGTATAGTCCAGATAATTTAGGTCATTTTGGCCTTGCTTATGATGCTTATACACATTTCACTTCTCCGATTAGACGCTATCCTGACTTACTTGTGCATAGAGCTATTAAAGCAGCTATAAATAAGCAAACTTATAAAGTAAAAGACTGGGCAAGTTTGGGCGAACATTGCTCAATGACAGAGCGACGTGCTGATGATGCAAGCCGCGATGTAACCAATTGGCTTAAGTGCTATTACATGCAAGATAAAGTCGGTGAAGAATTTGAGGGTACTGTATCTGGGGTAACCTCGTTTGGCGTTTTTGTGGCCTTAGATGACGCTTATGTAGAAGGTTTACTCCATGTAACAGAATTAGGGAATGACTATTTTCATTATGATAAAGCCCATCACGAAATGGTTGGTGAGCGAACACATGTAAAATATCGTTTAGGCGAC
Organism: uncultured Methylophilaceae bacterium; assembly: GCA_964352515.1. Classification (GTDB taxonomy): domain Bacteria; phylum Pseudomonadota; class Gammaproteobacteria; order Burkholderiales; family Methylophilaceae. The sequence goes on from CAYGSH010000085.1 coordinate 6,315, forward strand.
AGAGTGAAGATCAAAGTTGCACGTGTTGATTTAGAAACAACCAAAATTGATTTTAGTTTAATCTATAAAATATCGTCATCCAATACTGAGCCAAAACCACAATCAGATTCTTTGCCGGCACATAAAAAGCATGTTAAGCAACCCGCTAGTAAAACTGCGCAAGGTAAAAGAAGTGCAAGTAATCAATCAAAAAAACCAAACAATAACCGCAAAAAACCAGCTAGAAAGAAAAGATAAGCAATGAGTGAACCAAGAATATTATTTGGCTTTCATGCCGTACAAAGCCGTATGCGACAACATCCTGGTAGCTTGCAAGAGATATTAATTGATCAAGACCGTGTAGATCCACGCATGAAAGATTTATTAAAATTTGCAGAGGCATCCAATATTCGCGTTATGCAGGTAGATCGATCAAGATTAGATGGTATAGCAGGCAAAAATGGTCGTCATCAAGGTGTCATTGCCCGTGTAGTTGATTCACCCATGCCTTACAAGGATATCCATGACATTTTAGAATCAGACTTAAAAGAACCACCTTTTTTTCTAATTTTAGATGGGGTAGAAGACCCACATAATTTAGGTGCTTGTTTGCGAGTTGCTGATGCTATGGGGGTGCATGCTGTGATTGCGCCAAAAGACCGCGCAGTGGGCCTTAATGCCACTGTACGTAAGGTGGCCAGTGGGGCAGCAGAAACAGTGCCATTTATCTCAGTGACCAATTTAGCTCGAACAATACGAGAGTTGAAGGATGCAGGTGTTTTTGTGATTGGTACGACAATGGACTCCAACAGTACATTGCTTAATACCAAACTAAATGGTGCTATTGCTTTAGTGTTAGGCGCAGAAGGAGATGGCCTGCGCCGCTTAACGGCAGAAAATTGTGATGCATTGGTGACAATCCCTATGTTTGGCTCAGTAGAAAGTTTAAACGTGAGCGTTGCAAGTGGTATTTGTTTATATGAAGTTCGCAGGCAAAGAAATATTAAGTAAAACTTAATAATAAAGTTAAGGTTATTTTGACAAGTAGATACTGGATTTTTTTATTAACATTAATGCTTCCTTTGATTGCTTCAGCTGATGAAGGTTGGTTGATTGCAACACAAGATGAATATCTTAGTAATAACGGTGAAATCACTGTTGAGGTTGTTAAGCCTCTTGATGAAACCAGTTGGCCAGAACCGCTTATTTTATTGCTGAAAAGTGACCTCTTGGATGAGAAAGTAAAGTTAACGCCAACCACATTCAAAGCCAATGATATTAGGCGAATCTATCGCGGCATCATAACATCGAAGTTTAATGGTACTGTTAGAGCAGAACTTATTAATATCCCTTCAAACCGTTTGTTAATGGCTGCAACTGCTGACGAACCAAATAAGATAATAGCAACAAAAAAACAATCAGAAGTCGCTAAGCCATCAAAAGATCAAGTAGATGATACAAGCAATGATATTGTTGTAATCCCAGAGCCAAAAGAGGATAGGACAATTACGGCGAATGAGCCATTGTATTTTATCGTTGGATCCAATAAACAGCGAAACTTTGATGCAAGGTTCCAAATTAGCTTTAAATACCGCCCATTTGATCCAGACTCAACAGTTGCAACATTTATTCCTTATGCTAGTAATCTCTACTTTGCTTATACACAAACGAGCATTTGGGATCTAGGGAGTGAATCCAGCCCGTTTAAAGATACTAGTTATCGACCAAGCCTTTACTATAATTGGGACGAAAAAGGTAATGGTTACAATCCAGACAGTTGGAAGTTTGGTCTTGAGCATGAATCAAATGGTCGTGATGGCGACGAGTCAAGGTCTCTCAATATCGCTTTCATACAACCAACTTGGAATATAGAATATTCAGGTGGAAAAACATTTACCTTTATGCCAAGGTTCTATCAATATATTGAAAAAACGGATAATCGAGATTTGCATCATTATCGAGGGTACGTTGACTGGTTAGCAAGATATGGCCGAAATGATGCAGCCATACTAACCGCAATGTATCGACAAGGGACAGAAGGTTATGCCCAAGGGCAACTCGATTTATCATATCCAATTAGCGATAAGCTATTTGGACGAACTGGCACTTTTTTACATTTGCAATTGCTTGGTGGCTATGGCGAAACTTTGATTGATTACAATAAACGCAGTGATACACAATTGCGAATTGGTATTTCTTTAGCAAGGTAATTGAAAAATTTGGAAATAACTTACAATTAAATATATCACGTTGCAGCCCTCTTGATTCCAAAATGTTTAGCCATTAGAGTAGGGTGGTGGTATGGAAGGGAATTTGAGTTATGAAGATTGGTGCATTATTTAAACTAAAGCATCATATGGTGGAATTCAAGCTAGTCTGCCCTACCAGTGCTAGTCAGCACCGATGAAGCATGGTTCAATTAGATGTGCCGCTAAATTTATAAATTGAAAAAAGGCTTACAGATAACCGCAAGCCTTTTTTAAAACTGGCGTCCCCAAGGGGAGTCGAACCCCTGTCGCCTCCGTGAAAGGGAGGTGTCCTAGGCCTCTAGACGATGGG
>CAYGSH010000086.1:0-8722 GCA_964352515.1 uncultured Methylophilaceae bacterium
AGGCATGAGATACATAAATTTTTTCATCGCCAAAAGCCATGCCGCTATAACTTGATATTTCTCTATTCCAAATAACTTTTCCATTAATACGGTCTACTGCAGCAATTCTTCCTTGATAAGCAACCGCATACACAACAGGCCCAGCGACAACTGGCAAACTGGTAATGTCTGCAATTCGTTCAATTTCTGTAACACCTTTAGGAATCGCAACGGTTGCCTCCCATAGCAATTTCCCGTTATCTGCACGGATTGCTGCCATTTTACCGCCTGAGAAACCAGCATAAACAGCACCACCATCAACAACAATTCCTGCAGTGCTTCTGAGACTAAGGGCTGGTACTTTACGCTCATAAACCCACTTCCTAGTTCCATCAGCCGCATCAAGTCCATAAATATGATTATCACCCGAACGGGCGATGACCATGCCATCAAATTAGCGAGGGGCACTCAGAATTTCACTTGATAGAGTCGATTTCCAAACCTGCTTTCCGTTAAAATCATAAGCAATAATATGACCTCTATTTGTACCAACCAATACTAAACCACCACCAGAACCCACGCCGCCACTGATTGGCTCCTCAACATTGATTTTCCATAACTGACGACCTGTTTCGGCATCGTATTTTGCAAGATCACCCTCCGCGCTCGCTGCATAGACAGCGCCAGCTTCTTCCGCAGGAATATAATCGTAACGTTCAGTTTTTCCTAACTGCGCAGACCAATTTAATTTAACATTGCGAGAGGGTGTAATATCGTTTAATGCAGCAGGCGGGTTGGGCGGCTCGCGCCCAAATAACCTATCAGCCATATCAAGTCTTAATTCAGTTAAAAAACTACAACCAGTTAATACCAAAAAACTTAATACCAAATACTTTTTTAGAAAAAATCGATTCTTCATGTCACTTTCAAGCCTAACTGCCAAGTGAATCTAGTTTTTGCTGTGCAAATAAACTTAAGCGACTATCAGGCTCTAAATTTTCAACTGCACTTTGAAATGCTTTTTTTGCCTGCTCAGCCTTGCCTTGAGCCATATAGATATCACCAAGCAAATTATCTTTTAGCCCTATATAACCAGGATCAATTTCAGTTGTTAATAACTTTTCAGCACCTGAATAGTCTTTCTCATCTAATAAAATTGTTGCTAATTGCAAACTAGCGACTGCTTTTACAGGTGTTTCTTTCGCATTGCTTACTGCCCAATTAAGTTGAGATTTGGTGCTCTCAATGTCATTGGCTTTGAAATTGTTTTTGGCCAATAAAATAGCAGCTCTTCCAGCGTATGGAGAGTCAGCATAATCATTCATCAATTTTGCACCATCTGATTTAATTAAGTCTATATTTGATGGATCTAATTGGACCATATTTTGATAAATATCTGATGCCTCTACAGCTTTTTTATGTTGGTAGTATTGATACCCTTGCCAAGCGGCATAAGCAACCAACAATGACAAAACAACATTTATTGTTAGTTTGCCATATTTATTCCACCAAACCTTAAATTCATCTAATTGCTCTTGATCTTCTAAATCTAATGCCATTTTTTTTCCTAATTTCTAAATCTAAAAATATTGTTAAAACTCAATGTTGCCCGGGAATTGCTTTTAACAAATCTTGGGTATATGTTTGTTGAGGTGATTGATAGATATCATCAACACTTCCTTGCTCTACTATTTTACCTTGATTCATAACCACTACTTCATTAGCAACATGTCTTACTACACGTAAATCATGTGTGATAAATAAGTAGCTTAACTTCATTTCTTGTTGCAGCTCTTTTAACAAAAGTATGATTTGTGCCTGCACCGAAACATCTAACGCAGAAACTGGCTCGTCACAAACGACAACTTCTGGTTCTAACACAAGCGCTCTTGCAATGCCAATACGTTGCCTTTGTCCACCAGAAAATTGATGAGGATATTTCTTAACATCATCTGCGTTCAATCCAACACGCTCTAACATGTTGACCACTTTTTGTTGTCGTTCAGTTGCGTTGCCTAAATGGTGAATTAACAATCCCTCACCGACTATCTCGCCGATGCGCATACGAGGGTTTAACGAAGCAAAAGGATCTTGAAAGACCATTTGGAAATTTTTACGCATTTTGCGCAAATCCTCATGATCTAATTCTGTTAGATCTTGCCCTTTAAACAAAACTTGACCACTATCAAAACTTTGCAATTGTAACAGACAACGTGCTAAGGTTGACTTCCCACTACCAGATTCACCTACAACAGCTAAGGTTGAGCCTTTTTTTAGTGAGACACTCACATTATTTAATGCTTTAATGGTTGACTTACTAAAACCAAACTTACCACTACGTTGTGTATATGTTTTAACTAAATGTTTAGCTTCAAGAATAACATTAGAGTGAATTGTTGCAACCGTCATACAACAGCCTTTTCAGCATTTAGCCAGGCATAGTCAATTGGTTTCAATTTCTTTTTACCTGCCGCATCTGGCACACAGGCCAATAAGGCTTTGGTATAAGGGTGTTGTGGCTTTTCTAACACTTGTTTTTTTGTTCCAGCTTCAACTATTTCTCCACGGAACATCACAATCACTTCATCTGCAATATCAGAAACCACACCAAAATCGTGTGTAATAAATAACATAGCCATATGCATACGACTTTTAAGCTCGTCCAGTAAAGTTAATATTTGAGCTTGTACTGTGACATCTAAAGCGGTGGTTGGCTCATCTGCAATAAGCAATGCTGGTTCACAAGCAATACTCATCGCAACCATCACACGTTGTCTTTGTCCTCCTGATAGTTCATCAGGATAACTTTGGGCACGGTCGATAGCTATCCCAACTTGAGTTAATAAACTGTCAACTCTTAATTTTAAAGCTAACCCTTTAAGACCTTGATGTGCAGTTAAAGCCTCACCAATTTGATACCCAACTGTTAATACAGGATTTAAAGAGGTCATTGGCTCCTGAAAAATCATACCAATCTGCGCACCTCTAATTTTTTGCATCGCCTTATTATCTAAATCAGTTAAATCGACACCATTGAAATAGACACTACCAGATGCAACCAACTGATCAGACAACAAGCCCATGATGGTTAATGCCGTTAAGCTTTTTCCACTACCCGACTCTCCAACAATACATGTAGTCTTGCCCGCTGAAAGTGTAAACGAAGAATCTCTGACTAAAAACCTTGATGGGTCTTTTTTCAAAGTGACATTTAAGTGCTCAACATTTAAAATATCAGTCATGGTATTAGGTCATGTCTATTCAATATTATAGACAATAGTGACAACAACCCGAGCGACTTTATCTATCGTGGTTTTGTCATATACTCCACCATAATGACTATCGAAGTCATTATTGCTTCCTACAGGCAAAATATAAAATGCACCTTGACGTGCCGACTTCATTACTCCAACTTTAACCCCATCTTGCCGAACAAACTCTGTTGCGCGATTTCGTGCATTTTTAGTTGCATCCGCAATTAATGACATTTTTATATCTTCTAAATTGGTTACCAAATAATTAGGCGGATATGCAACAACTGGTTGATTGTCGGCCCTCAGTTCAAGAAATGCTTGATTGGCCGTTTCAATTTTAGCCAAATCTTTTGAAACGACTTGAATATTCTGATGCCCTTCGTAACCTTTTTGTATTTGATGGTATCGATTATTGATAAATGAATCTTCATAATGTGGTGCTAATGACGCAACATCAAGCTGCCAATTACTTTTGTCAAAGCCTTGTTTTGATAAAAATGCCTCCACGACTTGACGCGTCTTCGCAACATCTTCTAATGCTCCAGCTTGAGTAGCATTGGCAACACTAATATGTATTGTCCACTCTGCTGAGTCAGCTTTAATAGGTTTCTCAGCCAAGCCCTTTACCGTAATGCTTTGCTGGCCTGTGACTGCACGTTTAGCTTGCATACCAAGAATAAATGCAGCACTCGCCATCCCTATTGCCAACGTGAGGCCTAGGATGGTCATGGCACTTACAAAACTTTTATTTTCTTTAGACATCAATTTCCCATGAGGTTATCAGCGACATGCGTTAATGCGCATCTATACTGCTCACCTTTTTCTAATAAAGGTTTTAATGATATTTCACCTGCTGCCACCTCGTCATCACCCAATATAGCTGCATATCGGGCGCCACTTCTATCTGCTTTTTTCATTTGTGATTTAAAGCTACCACCACCTGCATGCAACACCACAGTGAGACCATCATTACGTAAGCTTTCTGCAACTGTAAAAGCGATAGCTTCTGCAGATTCACCCACATTTACCAAGTAAATATCTGGTGTATGATTAGCTTCAACACCATATTCTTGCATTAGCAAAATAACACGCTCTAATCCAATAGCAAACCCGCATGCAGTTGTTGGCTTTCCACCTAACTTTTCAACAAGGGTATCATAACGACCACCTCCGGCTATCGTACCCTGCGCACCTAGTTTGGTTGTAACCCATTCAAAAACAGTACGATTGTAGTAGTCCAAGCCTCTCACTAAGCGATGATTAATAACGTATGAAACGTCGGCATCTGTTAACAATTGACATAGTTTTTCAAAATGCGCTTTACTTGCTTCTCCTAAGCAATCCATTAACTTTGGTGCTGTTTCACAGATCGATTGCATACGCGGATTTTTTGAATCTAAAATACGTAATGGATTTGTATGCAATCGCCTTTTCGCATCCTCATCTAAAAAATCTGCATGCTGTTCAAAATATGCAATTAAATTTTGACGGTAAGTAGCACGCTCCTCAACATCCCCAATGCTATTTAGTTGCAGCTCAACATCATGAATACCTAAGTCGCTCCATAACCTTGCAAGCAAGACAATTTGTTCCGCATCAACATCTGGGCCATCAAAATCAAAAGCTTCACAACCTACTTGATGAAATTGCCTTTGACGTCCTTTTTGCACATTCTCATGCCGAAACATTGGCCCCATATACCATAAACGTTGTGGTCCATTATAAGTGAGATTTTGTTCGACTACTGCACGCACACATCCAGCCGTTCCTTCTGGCCGCAAAACCAATTTATCGCCATTTAATTGATCTTCCCAGGCATACATTTCTTTTTCAACAATATCAGTATGTTCTCCTACACTTCGCACAAACAATTCTGTGGGCTCAACAATCGGCATGCGTATATTTTTATAACCATATTGTGCTAGTACCTTGCGTGCAGTATCTTCAAGCCTAAACCATAACGGTGTAGCCTCTGGCAAAATGTCATAAAAGCCTTTGATTGATTGAAAAGATTTTGGTTTATTGTTTTGACTCATTGATCAACTTAAACTGAATGGATTGGAATTGTTTTAGAAGAACGCTGTTGACGAAGCTTACCACCATCAGCATAGTTTTTTTGTACGTAGTGCTCAACAATTGCTTGAAACTCCTCAGCTATATGATCACCTTTCAATGTAACCGTTTTTTCACCATCAACAAATACGGGTGCGACTGGTGTTTCTCCTGTGCCTGGCAAACTAATTCCTATGTTAGCCAACTTTGACTCACCGGGACCATTCACAACACAACCCATCACTGCAACACTCATCTCCTCTACTCCTGGATACTGAGCTCGCCAGACAAGCATTTGCTTTCTTAAATAAGCTTGAATTTGCATGGCGAGCTCTTGAAAGTAGGTTGATGTGGTTCGGCCACATCCTGGGCAAGCAGTTACTAGCGGCGTAAAAGAGCGAATGCCCATTGTTTGCAAAATTTCTTGTGCAACAACCACTTCTTTTGTGCGAGATTCATTCGGTTCGGGTGTCAAACTCACACGGATAGTATCGCCAATACCTTCTTGTAAAAGCAGCGATAAAGCTGCTGTTGATGCTACAACACCTTTGGAACCCATCCCTGCCTCTGTTAAACCTAAATGTAATGGATAATCACATCGGGCACTTAAGTCTTTGTAAACAGTTACTAAATCTTGAACATTACTCACTTTGCAAGAAATGATAATTTGATTTGGATTCAGCCCAATATCTAAGGCTTGCTGAGCACTTTCCAAAGCTGATTGAATAAGCGCTTCTCTCATGAGTGCATCTGATGATAGCGGTGCAGCTAAAAGCGCATTTTCATCCATCATTCTGGCCATTTTAGCTTGATCAAGGCTACCCCAGTTCACTCCAATACGCACAGCTTTTTGATATTTAATAGCCGTTTCAATCATACTAGCAAACTGTTCGTCACGTTTACTGCCTTTACCCACATTACCTGGATTTATACGATATTTAGCTAATGCTTGCGCGCAATCTGGATAAGCTTGTAACAATTTATGACCATTGTAATGAAAATCCCCAACTAGTGGTACATTACAACCCAAGGCATCTAGGCCAAGTCTGATAGCACCAACTTGCGCCGCTGCTTCAGGAGAATTGACAGTTATTCTAACGACTTCACTACCCGCTTGCCATAATTCATAAACTTGCTTAATCGTTTGCTCTGCATCAGCTGTATCAGTATTTGTCATACTTTGAACAACAACAGGTGCAGGCGTTGTACCATACAAACCGCCACCTACAGCCACATGGCCAACCATTACTTGCCGTGTATTTTTGCGCATATATTTACAATATTCAAAATTAATGAAGCGATTGCCTCAATTCATTATCGATTTAAGCGAACACGCGCAACATTAACGCGGGTATAAGGCGCCAAATCAATTGACTTTCCATTTACAGTGAGCGTTGCACCATGTGCGTTTCCAACCACAATTTCAGCTGGTTGCCAAACATCCACCACTTCATGATTACCAGCATACAATATTTTGTTATACACTTCTTTGCCTGAAGTATTTACAACGCTTAACCATGTCTCTTGTGTAGCATTAAACTCCAGTCTGGTCTTGCCTAAAGATGGTTCATCAGCAACCTCAGTTTCGGCTGCATTAACTAGTTCATCGACTGATTCATTCGGGTTATTACTTAAATCTTCCGCTGTAGCTTCAGTTGTGGCATTTTCAGGAGTCAGCACAGGCTCAACATTACTTTCTAATGGCTCAGACAGCTCTGCCACAGGTGAAATAGCTTCAGAGCCAGCTGATGACTCATCGGATGTTTGATCTGGCATTTCTAACATTTTTGACTCAGCATCTTCAGCACGCTCTGAAACAGGCAATGCAAACTCTGGCAAAGCTTCTACAATTTCTGGTATTGGGTTTATAGGGTTTGGTTTTTGTACAAAGTTTTGATAAAAGAACCACATTGCAGTAGCAATTAAAAGCAAAAGCGTAAATACAAAATAACGTGTTTTATCAGACTGCTTACCCTCGGTTATTTTCATATTAATACCTGAGTGCACAGCAAATGCTTGTTTTTCTTTCTCCGGCTTCAATTCCATGTAGGCAGCAATTAGAGATTCCGAAGGCATTTTTAACAATTTTGCATAGTTACGAATAAAGCCTTTTACAATAGTTGGCTCAGGCAATGCAGTAAAATCATCTTGCTCTATGGCTTCTACTTGTTTAACACCTAATCTTAACCGCTTTGCAATATCCTGAACGGTTAAGCCTTGTGAAGCGCGTTCTGCAGCAAGCGTACCTCCACACAATGAAATTGATGTTTGAATTACTTCGTTAGATTCAGTGGAATAAACTGCTTCATCAGTTGTTTGCAATTCACCTGAATCTGTTGTTCCAACTTGATATGTAACATCTTGATCTGCAGTATCTGTTGTTTCACTTTTTTTAGGCTTACGTGCCATTTCAAACCCTTGATAAAATGGTCTATTGACCGTTTAATAACAATGTCGTTTCTTTTGCATTTGGAAAGCGTCTTCGCAACTCCAAAGAGTAACTTGCTTCATCATTCCTACTGCCTAAAGCTCGAGCAATTTTGACACCTAACCATAAAACTTCTGCATTTGGAGAAGCAACCAATGCGTTCTGTAATGTTTTCTTTGCAGCCACAATATCGCCGCGCTTAAATTCAATTTCCGCTAACTTATAAGCCGCAGAATGTGTGAGTGGTTGAATTTGTAATGATTTTTTTAAAAATTGTTCTGCTTTAACAACATCACCACCGCGCTCAGCACAAATACCTGCATTAGCGTAAGCTAAGTTTGGTGTTGTATAAAGTGGGTTTCTTACCGCTTCAAGAAATTGTTCAATAGATTCTGCATAACGGCCACGATCACACAAAAAAGTGCCGTAGTTATTATGGGTTGAAGAATTTGAAGCATCCAAGTCTATTGCCTTTTTAAAGTTAAACTCTGCCTCTTCATCTTGACCTAACGCTGCTCTTACCATAGCCAAGCCATTATATGACATCGCGTAAGTTGGCATAATTTGTATCGCTTTAGAAAATTCATCTAAAGCAATTTCTAATTTATTTTTTTGTAAATAGGCTGCGCCTAAGTTGGTATGGGCTTGGGCACTTTCTAATGCGCGACTATCGTAATTATTGTCGCCAGACCGATTAGTGTTAGTTGTTTGATTTCCACCGCATGCTAGCAATACAACACATATTACTATTAATATTAAATGCTTTAATTTAGGTATCATTATGTCACCCCAATAGGAATATATTTAGCACTTCGTTGCGTTTTATCTAAGACTCTACCTGCTAATTGTCCGCAAGCAGCATCAATATCATCACCTCGCGTTTTACGTACGGTAACAACATAGCCAGCATTCATTAAAATATCACGAAACACCCGGATATGACTAGGCATAGACGTCTCATAGCCACTATTTGGGAAAGGATTAAATGGAATCAAATTTAACTTACATG
>CAYGSH010000087.1:0-8471 GCA_964352515.1 uncultured Methylophilaceae bacterium
TTGCCCAACAATCTTCAAGCTGACGTCACCTTGACTAAATAAAGTCGCCTCTTGAGGCAATGTTGTTGGCTTTACCCAAACAGACCATGTATAAGCACCAACAGCGGTTAGATTAATCGCAGGATTGCTAGGTATAATGAGCGGCTGACCATTTAAAAGCGCACTGCCACCCAGCAATCCAGCTGTTTGCGCAGTCACATCGCCACTGGCTTCTATGGCTGTCGTTGAGTCATCCTTAAATAAGGCATTCTCTTTAAAATGAAAAACTGCTTTATTATTAACATCTAGTACGGCTTGTGCATTACTAGTTGAAGCGGCATTTTCATTACCTGAGTAAACCCAAATATGGGCTTCTTTTACTGCTGGATCAATCACTGGAAGCTTGACCCAAACCAACGCCAACTCATTCACAGCATCAAATTTTTCAATGTAATAACTAAGCTCAGTTTTATTATCTGCGGCAATAAAGCGTAAATCAGACCCATCAATACTTGCAGTTAAAAAATCAAAGTTGCCCGAGTGTAAACGAACAGGCACCGCCACCTGTGACACATTACTGCCAACCCCTTGTGCATTAATGCTAATTTTGCTGCTTGCAGTCCAAGCATCATTCCAGTTTGCGTTTGCCGCTAAAGGCAAAAGCAAAAAAGCAAGTACCCAAGCATACTTAGTCGATTTAATTAGAGAAAAAAAGTGGGGATTAAACATAAAGTGTAACCAATTTCTATCCAGCTATTGAAGAGCCTCGAGTTTATAGATTCTATGTTTCATATTGATTAAACTTATATGACATTTCATAGTCCGCTATAGTCCTTTTTTTTAACATTTTTGCCATAAAAAAACGGGCGCATTATTAAAATGCGCCCGCGTTTAAATTTCAGAAAATTGACTGCTAATACGGCTTGTTAATCTCCGTATCCAAGTACCTCTACAGATATTAACGATGGGAAAGCTGAGTCAATAATTGGTTGGCTGGCTGCTTGTGCTACATTGCTAGCAACATCTTGCACTGCATTACTAACGGCGTCAGGTGCTGCCGTAAAATTTGCACCAACAACACCCGTTGCACCCGTTGGTACACCCTGTGTTGCACCAGCAGCGTTAATATTTGCTGCATTTAGTACAACAGGGGCCAACACAAACAAATCACCAGCCACAATACCCGCTTCACCTGCATCAACAGCTCCTCTTGGAGCAATGGCTGCTACTGTTCCTCTTGGCGGCTCGACTTCTGGTCCATTTGGTCCATCTGGATCAAACGATTGTGCTTGGATACCACTCCCTGCCGCCACCCCAACATTGGTAATGGTTGTATTACCATTCACATCAGTATTAATAATCCGCTGCGGTACAGAAGTGGCTGTTTTTGAACCTCGACCAGCATCAATATCGCCATTATTTACCCAAATCGTGATATCGCCATCAATCTGTGTGACCACTTTTGATTGATTAACCTCAAATCCTTTATCAGCATAGGCACGAATAGGCCCAAATTTTTCGCTCACAATACCAATATCTGTCTTATCACTACCGCCAGCAAGGCCAACATTGATTAAACCATTAGGCGCTAATATATCAATACTGCCATTAGTACCTGTACTGACTTTACTATTGAATAATGAAATGTCGCCAGTACTATCTGTTTCTGGAAATAGCGCAGCAATAGCATCAAATCCACGCTGATAGCTATTGGTTTCTGCAAACCCTCTAGCCGTTTCTAGCAACTCACTCGACAAATGTCTATTTGCAAAAATAAGTTTTGCTTCTGGTGATAAGGCATTAAATGCAATCAACGCGTCTGCATCAGTAATCGTGTCATCCTCATTGATTTTACGGATATACTGCGTCACCGCATTGGTCGTATTTTGCTTATATTCAGCTAATGCCTTAGCATCACCTTGAATCGCAACTGGACCTGCGCCTGTTGGTAGGATGTACTGTTCAATATAGCTATCTAACGTTGCACCTTTATCACCCAAACCTGCAATCACAGTGACTGAAGCACTGTCTTCTGGCAAGGCTGCATTTTCTTTATTACCAATCGCATTAATACCCGCACCAATGCCAAGGTCAATATTACGACCAGCCTCAACTAACACCTCCCCTGGACCAGAGACCTTAATGGAAGGGCTGTTACCTATAATGTCATTGCCTGCCTTAACAATCGTTAAATCACCATTACCTAGATTCTGAATACTGATATTAATATTATCAATATTTTCTCCTGCAAAAACTTTTGCTGCTTTAGGGATAACGACTTCACCACTTCGCAATGTCGCAGCTCTTGAAATTGAACCATTTTGCGCAATAATTGTAGCAGGGGTTTCATTGTTAATATGGACTGGGGTTCCGGATAAGGCTCTAATTTCTGCCTCATTCTCACCAAATCTTTTGACGGTGCGTTGTGGGTTAGGGAATAACAACAAATCCGCATCCGACATTAATACGTTACCAATTGAAATGTCATTGTCAGCCAATACGCTTAAATTGCCATTCGCTGCAGGAATCAATCTCACATTTGTTAAGCTGACATCGCCACCAAAGGCTGTTGCATTAACAGTACCAGGATAATAGCCAGCCGTTTTATCAACCAAGTCAGTGGTAAACAGTCCACTAGAACTCAACAATGGGGCTACACCACCTAAACTAACATCGCCTGTTAAGCTGGACACTGCCACCTTGCTGTCTACACCATAACTATTAAAGTAAGCACCATCGCCTCTGTTTTGAACTTGAGAAATTACAGGAACATTGGTGGCACTTGCAGCAAATAGCGTTGGATTAACAACACTGCCTATTGTTGCATTTTCGCTAGCCGAGACCGTTGATTTTCCATCCATCAATGCAATCACAGTGCCAATAGATCCAACTCTTCGTATCTCTTTCCCGCTATCAATATAACCATCCCCTTTAGCAACAAAATAGGTACCATTAACAATATCACCGCCTGCTTTCAATGTTAAATCGCCGCCGCCATCAATCCGCTGATTTCCAGTATTACCATTGGAATCAAATCGTGCTGTGGTTGCAAGCGAGGCAGAAAAGTTCTCAATATTGCCACCAGCATTGATGCTGACATTACCACCACCAAATGTGGCTAAACTTTGTTTAAATAAATCAGGTCTAACCCACCAACTTGTGTCTTTAGGTACTGCATTGGCAGTACCACCACCTTGACGGAATAACCATTGGTTAATCATTTGTCGACTATTGTTAGTCGCTTCTTTACCCACAATATTGCCTTCTACATGAATATTGATATCGCCACCATCTGCTAAATACAGTGGTTTTAAACTTGCCTCTGGCGCATCAAAACCGGCTAAAGCTTCAGCATTACGGCCAGCGGTATACACCACCGTATTATCGTTTGCTAATGTAAAGTTGCCACCACTGGCAATATTAATTTCTCCAGTACCCGTGCGAACACCTTTGGCAGGACTACTTGCACCACCCCCAAAAGCACCGCATAACAACGGATTAGGGAATGGGCATGCTGCCCCACCTGCCGCATTTTGTATCGTTAAATTACCTGCAGCATTGACGGCTAACTTGTCAGCAGAGGTAAAATCTGCGCCTGATGCTAGATTAAAGCTTGTGGAATTTAATCCTGACACTGTGTTTGTGGCATCAAACCCATCATTCAAACTACCATTAATAGTTAAATTACTGAGCGAACGCAAACTTAACACACCAGCTAACAGTGCCCTATCATTGGCACTCAGTCCGGTGGCATTATTATTAACGCCAGCACCCGTTTCTGGATCAAAGCGCCAATCATATAAATTAACCTCACCAGTAACGGTTAAATTGCCAGCGCTCTTTACTTCTACACCTGGGATAATCTTGAATGTTGAATCTGTTGGATTTAACCGATCCATACCTCGACCAGAAGAACCATAGACACTCTGCATAAAGGCATTCGCTTCAGTGTAGTAAGTGCCAGTTTTGGCAAAGCTAGCAACATTGAGTGTTGTGGCGTCATAAGCTTTAAAGCCTTCAGCCGTATACTGTTTAGCACCTGCCACTTGCGTGTTGACTTCGGTGATATTGATGTCAGTATTCGCAACGTTTCTTGGGGCACGCAATCGCACATCACCTCCTTCACCGCCTGTGCCTCCACTTACATCGATGCTGGAACCTGTTTGCAGATTTAAATTGCCTGCTGCAGTCTCAATATTCACTTTACCGCCGCTTGCTGCTTCTTGCGTGCTATTTGCCGTTAAGTTTGCACTGTTAGCAAGCGTGACATCGTTCTTAGCAATCAGTGTGATTTCACCACCTTTTTCACTTGTCGCATTAATATCGCCTGTTACGTTAATGGCACCAGCATCGGCTAATACACGTACTTCTTTGGCTTTTAACGCTTCGGCACCTTTGGCAGAAATTGTTACGCTATCTTCATTACGTAAACGGTACTGACGTGCGCCACCAAAGCCAGTTGCGCGCTGATTGGTACTATTGATATCAGCTAACTGATCAACATCAATATTTAAACGGCCACTGATATTGCCTTGTTCATCTGTCGCTTTGATATCACCATCAAGATTTGTTGTACTACCTGCACTAATAGCAGCAATGTTGACTGTGCCCGCTTGCGCTTCTTTTGTAGCAGAAACATCAATTATTGCACCCGCATTCACATTCACATTACCTGTCGAAGACGCTAAAGTAACCGTGCCTGCAGGTGTTGCTACCGTTTCGTCATAAAAGGCGACCTCGGATGACTTTGCAGTTACCGCTGCATCCGCAAGTAAATTTAAATCTTGATCAGAAATAAGAGTCAGATTGCCTGCAGCAATCTCAATATCACTATTCACATTCAACTGGTCAGCTTGAATCGTTAATTTTGCCCCCACACCTTCTTTGTTTGCATTTTCATTTGCTGATGAAGCAATGGTAATCGGAGTCGCTAGCCTATTGGTATTAAGGGTGGTTGCACTTTGTAACGTAAAGTCGGTACCCGTATCTGCGGTAATACGGCCAACATTAATGTTTGCTTGTGCACTATCTAATATCGTCTCCCCATTTTTTGCCAAACGTAATTCATTTGCATTAATATTGGTCTCTGTAAAACCGCCTATTGTTGTTTTACCTGCATTGGCACTCGTATTTGTTGCATCCTTACCAGTTAATTTCACATTAGCGGCGGTAATCACTAACTGACCGTTTTCAGTTTCCGCTGGTTTGGTATACAGTGCGTTATTGTCGTTCTTCATTTCAAAATTACGCGCAGTGATATTCACTTCTTCACCCGCAGATAAACGCCCTGCAATACCAGCGGCATTAATCGTTAGGTCTAAGTCTGCATTACCAAACTCTACCGCACCATATACATCTAAATTACCTTGACTATTTAAGCTAAATTTACTTAACTGACCCAAATCAGCAAGCGTTGCATTACTAACTGCCAATCCTGATTCAGTCGCGGCAGGACTACCTAATAAAATTCGATTAGCCCCCAGAGTTGCAGAGCCCCCATCCGCCACTCTGACGCTACCACTCAAGGTATTTTCTTTTGTCGCGTCTAGGACAACAGACTTCGCTGCATTGATATTTGCGCCAGATTCAATTATTAATGTCCCTTTTGTGGCGCTATTAGTTGCACCTGTACGGCTATAGTTTATGTCATTGACGCTAGAAACGGCCAATAACGCACTTTCCCCAGTAGCCTCTATATTAATTGCACTGTTCTTGGTAGTTGCTTGATTCGCATTAATTGCTGCGCCCGACTTCACCGTGACGGTATCCGTTGCGGTGGCAATCAATTCAGGCAACTCCAAGGCAGCAACTGCGTTATTTTCTATGCTGACCGTTTGAGATGTAGCATTAATTTTTGTTGTGTTGCCGTCTACATTCCTTACACCACCCAATAATAGACTTTCTACATTCAAATCATTGAGTTCAGCTGCGGCCAACTGTAAGGCCGATGTGTCAGCATCTTTATTAGCAACCACCCGAATGTTTTTAGATGCAATATCAACTTGTGCACCACGCGCATTAGCAGACTTAGTTGTCACAATATCATTAGCAGTTAACGTCAGCTCACTACCTGCTTGTATAGACAACCGACCTGCATCCTCAGGCAATTGCTGCTGCACGCCCGTTTGTGTAATACGGTTAGCGAAAAATTCGTTTGCACTGGTAATCTTGTATTCAGACGGTGATTTTGACACAGCCCCAGGTGCAGGTCTCAGTATACTGCCTGAAACCACTTGGAATGTTGACCAATCAGCATCGCGCCCACCTGTGCCCAATTGCCCATTATAACCAGTGGTTAAAATAGAACCATCGAGTTGCTGCTGTACTTCGCCGCGTGCTAGCTTAGTTGACACATTGCCTTTCACTAAGAATGCCCCTGGCATTAGTGCATAGCGTGCAGGTAATTTGGTATAAGTACCATCGGCAAGACCTTTAACACCTGATAAAAAGACTGTATCGCCTACCCCGACAGCTGAAGAACTACCTTGGTAGATGCTGTCTGTCGGTGCATAATTAGTCCCAATTGTTGGTGAAACAGCAAAATAGCCTTCTTTAGCTAATATATCTTCTGATCCACCAATGCCTGGAATAAACTCATAGGCAAACATATCACCGCCGCCAGACACATCCAATACCGCACCCGCTTGTTGGTCGACTTTATCGGATTTTAAAGTAATGGATTTTGCTGTGAGATTAGCATCTGTTCCCTCCAGTCCCTTATGCGCCTCTACTGAGTATTGCTGCCCACTTAATCTTGTCGTTGCAAATGGGATTAATTGCCCTTCACTGGATACTGACGTTAAACTGTTATCTGACAACACTAATGAATCTGTTGCTTCTAAATTAATCTGACCAAATGGTGCTTTTAGTGTGCCATTTTGTTCTATATTAGCTGCCTTTAAAGTCAACTCACCTTGTGCTGACAATACAGGCGTATCCGTTTTACTGCTTTGATTAACGGTAATTTTACTATCAACGCCAGTTGCTTCTATGGTTAACTTATTTGCCGTATTGGGATATATCTGCCGCGCTGTGAGCGTAATTTCACCAGGGGCAGTGAGTTTAGCCGTATCTTGAAAACCACCGTTACCTGAGCCATTAATGTCAAATTTTGCATTTAAGTTAGTGTTGTTAACATTAGAAACCTTAACATCGCCCTTAATTGCAATCTGGTTCGCATTGATGTTCAGCGTGTTGTCTGCCGTGACTACTGGACTCGGATTTCCTTTTGCAATACTTTGATTGATGGCGACATAATTGGCATTGACACTGGCTTCGCCGCCGCCCTCTACGGCCAATTGCGCGGACTGTAAGGTCAATGAACCTGGCACGACTAAATTGGTACCTGCTTCAAGTGAAATCTTATCGCCAAAACTATTATTAATGATCACATGATCAAATCCGCCTTGTGCAATTTGATCAGCTGAGACCTGCGCTACCCCTTCAATTGCATTAATTTGTGGCCTCGTTAAGGCTTCTGGTAATACAGGATCGCCAGCATTTAATCCATTCGCTAATAGTTGTTTACTTTGTGTGATATTAAATGTAGTGCCTACAGTAGGTTGATTAATAATCGCGTCTGCAATAGGATTTGTATCAAGTGTTAAGCTTAAATTACCATTGCGGCCAGTTCCTAAAGCTTGCGCTTTAAAGTCTCCATCTAATAACAGTCCATCGCGTGCACTGATATTGATACTACCTGCATCGCCATATTGCGTCTCGCGTTGAATACCCGATTGCAATACCGCATCGACTTGGCCAGCAGCACCTGAAACATCCAATATGGCACCCTCTTTGAGTACCACTGTCCCAACACCGCTATCATTGGTTGCATTAGCACCTGAAATATTGATATTGCCACCGTTAAGCACCTCTGCATTAAGCAAACCATTATTACTTGGCAATGTTCTATATACGCCTTTAGCAGTTAAGTGTGCATTTTCCCCGATGAATATCCCGTTACTAGGGCTGTAATTAGTAAAATCTGGATTGGCATTGATGTTTAAATTAATGTCGCCAGCCGGCGTATCAATCTTACCTAGTATCTCCATTTTTGTTTCTGCTGATAAACTCACCTTGCCACCCACATCCGTACGAATGGTAGCATTCTCATTCAGTGTGAGTTTTTTATCATTATTCGTGGTCGCTAATGATATTGAAGTGGCTGGGCGTGTGAAATCTGGCGCCAACCAGATTGGTGCAACATCGGTAATTGATTGGCTATTTTTTTGATTAATCAATCCATTATCGTCACGTAAGGATTGCATCGAGGAATCAATATCAGTTTTACCGCCATTGCCGACAACTACATCACCGCTTGTTGAAATGTTATAATCTGAAAAACCACCTTGTTTGAAAAAACTGGATGCCAGATTTAAAGCGCCTGCCTCAACCGCACCACCAACATTAACCTTAGCATCTGACGTAATACTCAAGCGACCACCTTGATTAAATCCATAAGCTTTTAATGTGCCATCTTGACCAACATTCGT
>CAYGSH010000088.1:0-8104 GCA_964352515.1 uncultured Methylophilaceae bacterium
CGTTTACATTCTGTTAGAAGTGAACGCCGCCCTGATAGTTTTTATGCCTCATTAAGTAACTGCAGAAGTGAAATTGCAACTGCAGAAAAAATGATGAGAAAATATGACATAAGCTGGGCCGACTCTACTAGCCGATCAGTTGAAGAGTTGTCTGCTATTATTTTACAAAAAATCAAACAGCCAAAAAAGCAAATTCACTCTCCAACAAAAGCCTAGAATAGTTTTTAAATCAATATTCTATTTAGTTAATTTAAGTAAGGTTTAATTTCTTTCAACACCTCATCTGAATCAGGCTGTGTAACGCTGGAGAATACACTAACTTTTGTCGCATTCGGTGCAATCACATATTTATAAAAATTCCACTTCGGAGCTGTTCCAGTTCTTTCAATTAACTGTTTATAAAATGGATTTACATCATCCCCTCTAACTGCACTTTTAGACATCATAGGAAACTGCACCCCATAAGTCATTTTACAAAAATCGCCAATTTTTTTATCATCAGATAGTTCTTGTTTAAAATCATTTGATGGAAACCCAATGACTAACAAGCCCTGAGATTGATATTTTTTATACATATCCTCAAGCGCTTCAAACTGCGGTGTAAATCCGCATTTACTTGCGGTATTCACCACTAAGATTGGCTTATCTTGATACTCACATAAATCGAACGGTTTGCCATTCAATTGTGTAAATTGATGATTATATAATTCATTGCAAGCCGCACTAACCATTGTACTCATTCCTAACATGACTAACATCATAAAATATTTCATTTACCATTCCTTATAAATTTGCTTATTTAAGCAAAGCCGTTTGGGTTGTTGGACTGCCATCGCCATACGTCTTCACACATACATTTCAAATCACGTTTAGCTTCCCATCCAATCAATTGTTTAGCATATTGCGTATCGGCATAAGTCACGGCAACATCTCCTGCTCTGCGTGGCAATATCTTATAAGGAATATCCCTCCCTACAACCTCACCAAATGCAATGACAACATCTAAGACTGAATAACCGATGCCTGTACCTAGATTGACAGTAATTAACGCTTGATGTTCAAATAAATATTTTAATGCTGCTAGATGGCCATCAGCCAAGTCTGTAACATGAATATAATCCCTGATACCAGTTCCATCGTGGGTAGGATAATCATTGCCAAAAACGTTAAGTTTTTCTAAACGTCCAACCGCTACTTGTGCAACAAAAGGTAAGAGATTATTAGGGACACCATTTGGATCTTCCCCGATCAAACCGCTCTCATGTGCGCCAATTGGATTAAAATAACGAAGAATACCAATTCGCCATTCGTCATCTGACTGTTTTAAATCTCGAAGAATATCTTCAATCATTAACTTTGTCCTGCCATATGGGTTAGTCACAAATAAGGGGGAGTCTTCTTTTACTGGCATCTGTTCAGCATCACCATAAACAGTCGCAGATGAACTAAATACGATTGTTTTAACATTAGCTTTTGACATGGCATCTAAGACTACTAAACTGCCATTCACATTATTTTTAAAATATCGTAATGGTTGTTCGGTGGATTCTCCTACTGCTTTCAAACCTGCAAAATGAATGACCGCATCAATTGTATAATCCTCAAAAAGTTGCTTCATTGCTACTTCATCGCATATGTCCATTTTTACAAATGCAAAAGATTTTCCAGTAATTGCCTTTATTCTATTGAGAGATTCTGGGCTACTATTTGATAAATTATCTGCTACTACGATATCGTAACCTGCTTGAAGCAATTGGACGCAAGTATGTGATCCAATATAGCCTGCACCGCCAAGTACAAGTATTGTCATAAAATCTTTCTGCTCTGATATGTTAGTTGAGTATTTGGTTCAAAAAATCATTTTAACAGCGCATTGAGACAACTCAAACAAAGCACTCCCAATAAAGTGATAATCGACTTCGATTCCATACTATTGATAGTTAAAAGATGTCATTTTTATTGACATTTAGTGTCACATATTAAAAAAAGTGACAGTTGTCGAGCAATTGTCATTCTTGCTGAAATAACCATGCTACTTTAATTAAGCTGACATTAAAATTAACTATATACTTTTATTTTAAATATATAAATCAATATCTTAATTAAAAATAGTTAGCTGGCACAAAACATGCATTAATACATTCAACTAGGTCTATTAGGTGAAACATTTTGCAAGACGTGAAAAAAAACATTAAAAAGAAAATCAATGACATTGATCAAATGCTCATAGATTTAAATATTGATGAATATAGTGAAGAAGCATTAACTGAAATCAATCCAAAAATTGATATTAATCAATTAGATGTGGTTGATGTTTTAAATAATATATTGAATTAATGATGCTTTATTCGAGTATTGAATATGATGATAGCGTTATGACTGGCACGTAATATGCATATAAATTAGTGACTGTATTTTTTCTTAATGTTAAAGAAAGGTTAGGTTTAATATGGCTGACACATTGAATATTCCAAATGCTGAGATCTTAGATCAAATGTTAGAAGATTTAGCTGGTGAAGAATTGAGTGAGTTTAATGATGACTTTGAGTTAAATAGCGATTTAGATAAGTTTCATGATGAAGATATATTTGCAGAGATAGACGGTTATCACTAATACCTTACTTTAAATGAGATATGAGATAGCTTTATAAATTGAGCAGAATGAGTGTTTGGTTTTTAACGAAAGTTGATAATAATAAAATTTAAAAACGCTTAGATGGCACTAAAATAAGGCCTCGTTTATAGTTAAAGCACATCTCTTGGGCGCTTTCGACGCTCAAATTGGTCAAAAGGTACTTCATTTACTTCTATGCCTAAATCAAAGTCAATTTGCATATTTGCAATGCTAGCAAAAAATGCTTTACTTTGAAGGTCCAGCAAAGACACCACTCTTCTAGGTGTTTTTCTTCGTTCAAATTGATCAAAACTCACTTCCGCTACTTCAAAGGCTAAATCAACATTCATTTGCTACAGCCCTAACGATTTAAAAATAATATAAAAAATTTACAAAACTTTACTCATTTAACATTATTAATGCGTTTTTTTTCTCGCCAATAGCCCAAAATGACTAATGGTTTTAAACTTAAAATTTTTATTGATTAAATTCAATGAGTTGATATTTGTTACTATAAATAGCTTTAGAAAGTAATTTGTAGGTATCATGATCAAATGCAAAATTAAAATGACTGTTTCGGGCTTCTATAAAATCAGACTCATTATTGACAGTTGCAATATGACACCATTGATCAAAAACATGTATATCCGTTTTACCTGTTAATGTACAGACTTCTCTAATGCCAATCTTACCTTGATAAGGCCACTCTTTTAATCTTTGCGCTGAAAGCGCTTGTAACAACCTAAGGTGATGAATTGATTTTGATTCTCTGCCATCGCAAACACCATTACATTTTTTCAATTGTGCAGCAAAACATCGACCTTTCCCAGTCTCTAAGCCCAATACTTTTGGGCATAATTGATGTGCTTCCGCTATATTTCTTAATGCTTCTATTGCTTTCTTCTTTGATCGAAAAGTACCAAACAAATTGCCCATCATCTTTGGTTCAATTTCAGATTCACTGACTAGTTTAACCTGTGGCATGGTTTCTGGATTATCAGATAGCTGCCAAGTACATAACTGCCGTTCTCGTCTTAACTGTCTATTATGAATAGGTTGACGTTCTTTTACCAACTTGGACTCTAACAACAAAGCACCAAACTCACCGGCTGTTTCTACCCACTCTATCCGTTTAATTTCTTGCGATATTCGCATTTCTTTTGTTGAGCGATGATCGCCACTAAAATGAGACATCACCCTGTCTCGTAACTTAACACTTTTGCCTATATAAAGCGGCAAATCATTCTCGCCATAAAATAAATAAACACCAGATGTATCAGGAATATCATCAACGATATTCTGATCAACTCCAACAGGTAAACTTGGTTGCTTTGAAAGCAATAAAGCCGCCTCAGCAACACATTCATAGCCTAGCTCATTAATCGCCGACTCAACAAATCCTATCATCAGCTCAACATCACCCATAGCACGATGTCGCATTTCAGTCGTTAACTGATGCCGATGCATAATCGCATCTAGTCCGTGACCTCGATGCTGTGGATAAAGTTGACGAGAGAGTTTAACCGTACATATGACACGTTGCCTTAATGTTTGCCCCAACCTTCTATATTCACTTTTCAAAAAACCATGATCAAACCTAACATTATGCGCAGCCATAACGGCACCTTCCAAAAAGGCAGCAACTTTGTCTGATACTTCATCAAAAGTTGGTGCATTCGCTACCATCTCATTGGTAATGCCCGTTAATTGTTGGATAAAGGGAGGAATAGAGGCTTGGGGATTAACTAATGTCTGCCATCGCGCCACCTCAACGCCATTTTCAAATCTAATAAGCGCAATTTCAGTAATACGGTCTTTTAATGGAGTTGCACCTGTGGTTTCTAAATCTAAGTATGTGATAATTGGTAGCATTAATTTAAAAGTATCACAAAAACTTAAAGACGTAACCTAAACTTTAAGTTGATGAGATTAATTACTCATTTTTTAGAATCAATTCCTCAAAATCAGATGCTTTAATAGGTTTTGAAAAATAGTAGCCTTGCCCGTAATCAGCACCCGCTTTTTTCAACAACTTCATTTGCTCTTCTGTCTCAATCCCTTCTGCAATAATTCTCATACCCAGCTTGTGTCCCATAACAATAATAGCCTCACATAAAGCCATATCATCTGAATCTTCTTTTAAAAATCTCACAAACTCTTGGTCAATTTTAATGTAATCAACATCATATTTTTTCAAGTATGCCATTGCAGAATAACCCGTACCAAAATCATCAATCGAGATTTCCATACCAGAATCATGCATTTCTGAAAGTATGTCGATGGTGTCTTTTTCGTCATCCATCAATACGCCTTCAGTAATTTCAATGGCAATATTCTTTGGTGATAACCCATTGCTTCTAATAAACTCAAACCAATCTAAATGGTTGCTTTTTTTACTTTGAAACTGTATTGGCGATTTGTTGATACTTATTTGAAAAAAGGAATCTGTTAAACTCATAATTCTTTTAACTTCAAAAACAGCCTCTCTAAAAACCCATTCACCAATCGAGTGAATGATGCCTGATTCTTCAGCAATCGGAATAAATTCTGCAGGGCTAATATTACCAAGCTCTGGGTGCTGCCATCGTATCAAAGCTTCAGCCTTCATAATTGCACCATTAGATAAACAAACGATAGGTTGGTACGCAAGACTTAATTCGTTCTTTTCAAGTGCACTTCTCAGGTCATTTGCAAGTTTAAGCTTATAAAGCGTTTTTTCTTGCATAGATGCCGTAAAGAAGCTATATCTATTACGACCTGATTTTTTTGATGCGTACATGGCTTGATCAGCACATTTAATCAATTCGTCTATACTATTTGCATCATTGGGATAGACCGTAATGCCTATACTACAAGTAAGATAAATGATGTTTTCTTTTATTTTATAGGGCCTTGCAAGCTTGTTTAAAATGCTTGTCGAAAATCGCTCTGCAATATATACATCAGATATATTAGATAAAATAATGGTGAACTCATCACCACCTAACCTAGCAACAACGTCGGTATCTCTCACACAAGAACGTAATCTAGCAGCGACTTCAACCAAAAGTAAATCGCCTATATCATGACCAAGACTATCATTAACCTCTTTAAAGTTATCTAAATCCAATAATAACAATACAGATGGTATTTTCGTACGGTTAGCATTTTTAACTTCTTGCATTAATCTATCTTGGAACATTCGTCTATTTGGCAAGTCAGTAAGCAGATCATAATTTGCTTGGTGCCAAATAACATCTTCAGAACTTTTACGCATTAATTCTGCTTCTATACTACTTGAAACAGCTCTAAGCATGGCTTCTGCAATAGCAGTATTTACCATTGGTTTTGTATCCATTAAAGCAATAACACCCAGTGGTTTATTATCGATAGAAAAAAGTGGAAATCCTACATAACTTTGAATACCAAGCTTTTTCAACATTAAATCATTAGGGAACACCTCTTGCACTGCTGATTTATGTATGCACATCGATTTACCAACAACATTCTGGCAAGGTGTGTTATTTAGTGAATAACTAAAGTTATCTAATTTTTCAGAGCGTCTAAAAACCGTATCAGTTTTGATCGTTGAACAATCATTGGTAACCATACCAATGACTAAATATTCAATATCTAATACATTTAAAAAGTAAGAAGAAATCTTATTAAAAAAACTCTCTCCTTGAGTGTGCCAGTCTTTATTCACAATAAACTTCAACAAATCTTCGACTAGTTTTCTCTGCGTAATATTTCTTTGCACCGACACCCAATGTGTATAAATACCGCTATCATCAGCAATTGGGCTTAAATCAATCTCAGTCCAATACTGCGTACCATTTTTTCGGTAATTCATTAATTCAACTCTAAAATCTTCCCAATTTTTTAAATGAGTTTTCATTTCATTCAATGTTTCTCTAGAGGTGTTGACGCCCTGAAACATTCTTGGGGTTTTTCCTATAATTTCATCTCTTGAGTATCCAGTTTCTTCAACTAGTGCATCGTTTATAAATGTTATTCTAGGTCCAGGTTTTTCAATAGACTCTGCCTCTGTGATAATCACCATATCATTGAGTTGATCAATAGATCGGCGAAGCAGTTGGTTCTCTTTTAGAATTCTATTTTTTAATTCAATATCAATTGCAGCGGCAAAGTATCTTGCTGATTCAATTTCTGGGACTGACCACTTTTTAGATTCCGCTTCTATTTTTTCTTGCCACAATTTAAACGATGCTCTTGGAGTTAATTCATCACCATCAACATTAATAGCCTTATTTGGGTCCCCACCCCAATTAACTGTTTTTATCTCCTCTTGCCTAAAGAACATAATCGTATTTTTACTATCATCGGAAACAGGTATTGCAATTATCCCCGTTGAGAATGGATGCTTTTCTATTGGCTCATTCAAAAGTGAGGGTATGGCGTTTGAGACGAATACATTTTTTAAACTTGACTGATTATTTTGTAAAATTGATTGGTGAATACTTAAGGTTTGCTTCTCATCTGGCGTAAGTCCATATTGACTAATTTTTCCATCTACATAGCAAGCCACACCATCTGCATTAGTAATTGCAAGCAGTAATGGCCCATACTTAGGGTTGAATAAGTCAAATAATGAATGATTCTTATTTCTAAGGCTCATCAAAAGACTCTCGGTGTGGTTGATGAGCAAACTTGATTCTTTCTCACGTTCAGCATACTCGCTGATCTTAACTTCATCAGAAATAATCAGACTAATCCATTTAAATACCTCTACCAACCCTGCATCATATTCAATGGGCGAGTGATGATGACATGAAATCAGCCCCCATAATTTATCATTGATAGTAATAGAAGCGACAATAGTAGCCCTTACACCCATGTTTTTAAGATACTGAATATGATAAGGTGAAACTGAGCGCAAAACGCCCATACTCATATCTAACTTATCATCTAAGTTATCATTGCCAGGTTCTGTCAGGAGCGTTGGTGTGTAGTGAACATCTGCTAATACTCTTACAGTATTTTTAAGATAGAGCTTTCTTGCTTGTGGCGGTATATCAGATGCTGGGTAGTGCAACCCTACCAATGACTCCATACTATCTTCTTTTGATTCTGATACAACCTTACCGTTATTATGATCATCAAATTGATATATCATGACGCGATTCAACTGGCTGATCGATTTAATCAAATCAGCGAAACCTTGCAACTTGTCATTAATATTTTTCTTTTGTTTTATAGTAATAAGCTGATTTCTAATTTTTTGAAAGTCTTTCTCATAATTTTTGCTTTTTATAAGATCAGGAATAAGCTCTATTACACAATATTGATTACTTAAATAAACAGATGATGTGTAAATACTTTGTTCAATAAATGTTCTTATTTGAATTGAGTGTAACTTTCTTGAAAACAATTGAAACTTTGTAAGCTCAATTTTACTGGCATAGAACTCACCCAAAACTGAATTAAGATGTTGGCCAATACTGTTTAATAAATCCAACTTTACGATTTCATTGATATTTTCGCTAACTC
>CAYGSH010000089.1:0-7848 GCA_964352515.1 uncultured Methylophilaceae bacterium
CGATTATTCAGTGAAGGCTCAAACCCACGATCGACAAAGGCCTCAGGCGGCAAATCAGCACCAAGTAAAAAGGCGTCACTGATTTCGTTATTACCTAAATTTTTCATAATGATAAAAGCGCTCATTAATCCAACCACCATAATGCCAACAAATGCAATCCGGTGATGATCAATCCAACTAACCCAATGACTTAGGGTTCCATCAGCATTCGTATTAACACCATAGTGCACTTGATGTTTATTAACGGCAATCTCTCTGGCATCTGCAAGCTTTTTTAATGTGCGCATACTTAAACGCTGCGCATTATGATCTAACATGCTAGCAATTTGCTTTGCATGCTGTTCGTCCAGCTCAACATCATCAATTTTTGTATTGTCTTGATTCATGACTCTACCCCTAAATTTTTAATACCTTCCCTACTAAAACCATTTTGCTCTAACAATGCTACCATCGTGTGTAATGCTCTTGAGCAATGAGTTTTGACACTACCTTCAGAACAGCCCATCGAGTCAGCAGTCTCTGCAACACTCATCTCTTCCCAATAACGCAATACAAAGGCTTCTCGTTGACGAGCAGGCAGCTTTTGTAATGCCGTCTCAATTACTTTTAATGTTTGATTACTCTCAACCTGTACGGCTGGATTTTGCGACTCATCACCAATATCAATTGTTTCTAATGGATCATAACTTTCCTCTCCCTCTTCATTTGTTCCAAATGAAGAAAGCAAAGTAGTCCACAAATTTCGGACTTTTTGGCGTCTCCAAAAGTCTCGCATTGTATTTTGCAATATCCTTTGAAACAACATTGGATATTCAGTTACTGGGTTATCTGGATATTTTTCTGCAAGCTTAAGCATCGAATCTTGCACAATATCAAGTGCTGCATGCTCATCTCGCACAGCATAAACTGTTTGCTTAAAAGCACGTCGCTCAACATTACGTAAAAAATCTGATAACTCTTCTGAACTTGCCATGAATGTATTATTTATATTAACAAAACAAAGTATAACAGTTTAATTTCTACTAGCATTAGCAAGTATGTTTTATACTTTGTTTTTATTTTATTGAATATATTGCATTAATATACTAACTTATCATGCCACGTATCTTATTACTGATTATTTTACTTTGGATAGTCTACAAGGTGTTAAAGCACTTAATGATAAAACTTAAATCCTCACAGGAACAAACTAAATACAACACACAAACTGAGAAAATGGTTGCTTGCAGTCAATGTGGCATTCACATTCCGGAAAAAGAAAGCAGCATCAGAAATGGCCAAGTCTGTTGCCAAACCCCTGAGTGCAACAAATAAAATTAGCATGACAAATTCATCTCTGCATCCGCAAAACATAAGCCTAATCAAAGCGCGTTGGAATAGCTTTAAACTCTATAATGGTTACCGCGTTTTAATAGCCGTTATGTTGATGTTGAGTCAATACAAACAGCAAGATGTACCAATCCTAGAAGGGTTCTTAAGTAGTAGTGATTTTCTGATCATTTCAACCAGCTACGTTCTTTTTAGTTTGATTGCTGCTTCTTTAACATGGTTTGAAAAACCAAATCTTGAAATTACGCTACCATTTCAGATTATTGCCGATATTGTATTCATTTTGTTGCTGATGCACTCAGAAAATGGCAGCTATGGCGGTATGGGTCTATTATTGGTAATTACTGTTGCTGCAGCAAGTTTAATTAGTGATGGTCGCCTCGCATTATTCTATGCAGCCATTGCTACAATCGGCATATTGTTACAACAATTTTTTAGCGCGATGCTAATAGATAGTGACGCCACAAAAACTTATTCTATTGCCGTGATGCTGAGTATTGCCTGCTTTGCAATTGCATGGCTTGCTCATAGCTTAGCAAAAAGAATGCAACAAAGTGAACAGCTTGCCTCCCAGCGCGGCTTGGACTTAGAGGAGCTTGCTCAAATAAATGCACTCATTACCCATAAAATGAAAGATGGTGTACTTGTTGTGGATAGCCAGCTCGTGATTAAACATCATAACTTACAGGCTGAGACTTTTTTGAATCTGAAAAATGAAAACTGGGTTGAAAAAAGTCTAAATGAAGTTGCACCTGAAATTGCCCATCATTTGATTGACTGGTTAAATGAAAAGCATGATGTAAATGAAAGTTTAGAACCCAATATTTTAAAAGTAAATAATCTATCAAGAGACTTAAGAATTAGTTTCCTGCCTATATCTGAAAACCGTGAGCAAGGCACTGTCATTTTTATTGAAGATTGGACACAAATGCAAACCCAATCTCATCAAGTTAAGTTGGCAGCACTTGGTCGTTTAACCGCTAATATAGCACATGAAATTCGAAATCCGCTCAGCTCTATTAGCCATGCTAATCAATTGATGGAGGAAGATGATGAAGCTTCTCCTACCACAAAACGAATGCTGCAAATCATTAGCGACAATGTGCGTCGTGTTGATCAAATTATTAAAGACGTACTAGAGCTTAATCGTCGTGATCGCACCAATCAAGAGATGATTCATTTAGAAAGTTTTATAACTGATTTTTACAATCAATTTTGTACCGTTGAGAATATCTCCGCAAATGACTTCACGCTTAGTATTAGTGAATCAGATATTTCTATCTTGTTTGATCGTAGGCATTTAAATCAGATTTTGTGGAATCTTTGCAAAAATGGATGGCGCCACTGTCAGCAGAATGAAAATAGCTTAAAATTAGACGTGTATACTAATAAATCGCAAATGTTAATTGAAGTTAGTGATGATGGTGATGGCATTCCAGAGGACACACGCAATCATTTGTTTGAACCTTTTTTTACTACAGAAAAATCTGGAACTGGTTTAGGACTTTATATTGGTCGTGAATTAGCTGAGGCAAATGGTGCACTTCTACAATACAAACCACTTAAATATGGCTCAAAATTTATTATCCAAATTAAAAAGGCAACAATTTTGTAATGGCAAATCAATTTAAATGTTTAGTCGTTGATGATGAAACGGACATTCGTGAATTAGTCGTATTAACACTTGAACGGATGGATATTTTTGCTGACAGTGCAAGTAATGTAACAGATGCAAAACATATGCTGGCATCACAAAAATATGACTTATGCCTCACTGATATGCGCCTACCTGACGGGCTAGGGTTAGATTTGGTTGAGCACATTGCAGAAAACTATACTGGCTTACCTGTTGCGGTGATTACCGCATATGGAAGTGCAGAGAACGCTGTTTCAGCGCTTAAAGCAGGTGCTTTTGATTATCTCACTAAGCCCATTTCTTTAAAACAATTACGGCCATTAATAGAGTCAGCACTTAAGCTTTCAAGCTCAGACGCTAATGAAACAAAAAATACAGCTGATTTAATAGGGGATTCACCTGCCATCAATCAAGTCCGTGCTTTAATTGAAAAATTAGCACGTAGCCAAGCGCCCGTTTACATTAGTGGAGAGTCTGGAAGTGGTAAAGAACTTGCCGCTAGATTAATTCATAAAAATAGCTCTCGAAGAGATAAATCATTTATTGCTGTCAACTGTGGCGCGATTCCTGAAAACTTAATGGAAAGTGAGTTTTTTGGCTATAAAAAAGGGGCATTTACTGGAGCAACGCAAGATACTTCGGGACTATTCCAAGCAGCCAATGGCGGCACTTTATTTTTAGATGAGGTTGCTGATTTACCTTTACCAATGCAAGTAAAGCTATTACGTGCCATCCAAGAAAAGAAAGTGAGAACTGTAGGAGGCACCACTGAGGAAGGCGTTGATGTACGAATTATTAGTGCTACGCATAAAAATCTGAGTGAAATGATGGCTGATGGTTTATTTAGACAAGATTTGTATTATCGCCTTAACGTTATTCAACTTAAAATGCCTGCATTACGTGAACACCCAGAAGATATTCCAGAATTAACCCAAAGACTATTAGAGAAACTATGTCGAGCTCAAGAAATTGACATTCCACTCATTGAAGCTGAAGCTAATGTTTTAATAAAGTCACACCCTTTTTCAGGCAATGTTCGTGAACTTGAGAATATGCTTGAACGAGCTTTAGCACTTTGCGATGGAGAAAAAATTAGTGTCGATGACTTGCTTATTCACGAAGAATTTAATGCCTCAAACTCTGTAGCAGTGCAATATGACCCGGTAAAAGACGCAGATATGAGCTTATCTGACTATTTAGAAGATATCGAGAAACGAGAAATTATTAAAGCATTAGAAAAAACCAATAACAATAAAACCGCTGCCGCCAAACTATTGGGTGTGAGCTTTAGAACATTAAGATACCGCTTATCAAAATTAGGCCTTTCTAAAGATGAAGGTATTGATGAAGACAATGAAATTTTCGAAGAGAATGAATAACATTCCATT
Source organism: uncultured Methylophilaceae bacterium (assembly GCA_964352515.1). GTDB lineage: Bacteria > Pseudomonadota > Gammaproteobacteria > Burkholderiales > Methylophilaceae. The sequence continues at coordinate 4,354 of CAYGSH010000089.1, forward strand.
TAATTTTATCGTTAGTTATTTTTCTAATCAACAGTCCCCATAAGCATTTTAAGTCAATGTAAATGACAGAACAAGACCATCAATTTATCAATCAAGAAGGTTTTTTATCGTTTGCTAAACACATTCAATCTCCAAACTTTGATGATAGACCACGTGAGAGTGTAATTAGCATGATTGTTATACACAATATCAGTTTACCTCCGCAACAATATGGTGGTGAGGGTATTATTGCGCTATTCACTAACCAACTTGACCCAAGTGCACATCCTTATTATCAAACTATTTTCAATGCAAAAGTCTCTGCCCATTTCTTGATTCGCCGTGATGGTGAGCTTATCCAGTTTGTTTCATGTCTTAAGCGTGCTTGGCATGCAGGTATATCAATATGGGAAAATCGTGAACGTTGTAATGATTTTTCTGTCGGAATAGAGTTGGAGGGATGTGACTTTGAAGCCTTTGAAGAAAAGCAATATGACAAACTCAATGTCCTGCTAAAATCCCTCAAGTTAATTTACCCTATTGAACATATTGTTGGGCATTCTGATATTGCGCCTGGGAGAAAAACGGACCCAGGCCCTTTTTTTGACTGGCAAAAAGTTTCTGTTTAACAACCACTTATAAAAGAGCAAGTTAATTAAATTTTATGTTTAAACAATCTATTACGGTTATTATTATATTACTTACTTTACTTGTTCAATCATGCTCAAGCAATGATGATGAGAGTGACGCAAAAAAGATTGATACCAAATCAACGTTGGTAACAACCTCGCCTGTAAAAAATCAAAGCATTGAAATTACACAGTCAACTGTTGGCACTCTAGAAGGCTTGATTAGTCCAACTTTAGCGGCCGAAACAGCCGCACGTGTTATTAAAGTGAATGTTTATACTGGTCAAAGTGTTAAAAAAGGGGAGCTTATTGCCACCCTAGATGCAAGCGACTTTATTATGCAACGAAATGAGGCAAGTGCTGAAGTTGCGAGAATCAATGCGCAATTAGAGAATCAATCTAAAATTGTTGAGCGTAATCAAGTATTGGTTGATAAAAACTTTATTTCTCAGAATGCATTAGATAATGAGCTTGCGCAAGAAAAAGTACTTAAACAACAACTTGCAGCAGCAAAGGCACAAGTAGCAAGTATCAATCATAATAGCAACAAATCTAAAGTGATTGCGCCTGTTGATGGCATTGTTGAAAGCATCACTGTCGACACTGGAGATTACCTGCGAGTGGGCGACCCTATAGCCCAAATTGTTTCCAAACAATCTTTGCGTGCACATTTACCATTTCCAGAACAGTTTGGACCTCAGCTTAAACCTGGGTTAATTGTCCGGTTAAAAACACCAACAAGCAATGAAATGATAGAAACTGTCATTCGTGAATTGAAACCAAAAATTACAGAAGGCAATCGCACAATAGACGTGATTGCAGATATAAAAAATGCAAATGGTTGGCAGCCTGGTGCCACTGTTACCGGCACTGTGGTTTTGGGTGAACTACCTGCTGCAATCATGGTGCCTGAACAAAGCTTAGTTTTGCGTCCAGCTGGTGAAGTTGTCTATGTAGTGCGAGACAACACTGCCCATCAAGCGATTGTTAAAACTGGGATACGTCAAAATGGCTTAATTGAAATTTTATCAGGATTAGAAGCTAACGAAATTGTTGTCGTTGATGGCGCAGGGTTTTTAACTGATAACGCACCCGTAAAGATAGATAACAATGACCCTACCTGAGTTTTCGATCAAGCGTCATGTATTAACTTTTATGCTGTCCGCAGTGATTATGCTTTTTGGCATTATCGCTTACCAGCGCATTGGTGTTGACCGTATTCCTTCAGTCGACTTTCCTGTGATCACTATTACTACAACCTTGCGTGGTGCGAGTGCTGATGTAATTGATACCAGCGTCACTAATATTATTGAGTCCGCGGTCAATACCACACCAGGAATTGAACATATTCAATCTAGCTCATCCCCAGGTGCGTCCACTGTCACCATTACATTTAGTCTTGATAAAAATATTGATGTTGCCTTTAACGAAGTACAAGCCAAAGTTAGTCAATTACTTAGAAAACTGCCAACTGATGCTGATGCTCCTGCGATTCGAAAGGTCGATGCAGACGAAAATCCCATTCTTTGGATTGCGTTAACAGGTGATCGCACCATACAGCAACTTAACTTATATGCTGAGAATGTGATTAAGAAAAAATTCGAAACCATTAATGGTGTCGGAGAGGTGCGATTTGGCGGTAAACGTGACCGAGTGATTCGTGTAATCGCTTCAACTGAACGTATGGCAGCGTATAAATTAGGTGCAAATGATTTAATCGATGCTTTTAACCGGGAACATATTCAGCTTGCTGGTGGATTCCTTGTTGGTAAAAATGCGGAGCAATTAATTAAGCTCGATTTAGAATTTCACTCCATTCATGATTTAGAAATGATGGTAGTGCAAGTCAAAGATGGTACACCTATTTACTTAAAAGATATTGCCAACATTGAAGATGGCGTTACCGACAACCGCCAAGTAGCTCGTTACAATGGCAAGCCGACGGTCAGTATTGGTATTGTCAAAATAGCCAATACCAATACGATTCAAATCATTAATGATGTTACTCGCAAACTAGATGAAGAGATTCGTCCAAATTTACCTCCTGGCATGTCATTAGATATCTCAACCAATGACTCTATCTTTATCAACCAAATGGTCACTTCACTCAAAGAACATCTTGTTGAAGGCACTTTATTTGCTGCACTCATTGTGCTTATCTTTATGCGTTCATTTAGTTCAACTTTAATGATTTGCTTAGAAATTCCTGTTTCATTATTGGGTGCAATTGCAGTCATGTACTTTGCAGGCTACACCTTTAATAGCATGACCTTACTTGCTCTCTTGCTACTTATTGGGGTGGTGGTTGATGATGCGATTGTAGTGAGAGAAAGTATCTTACGGCATATGTCAGGAGAAGTCGGAGAAAAACTAACTGAAAAAGAATTAAAAAATCCATCATTAGTTGACAAGTTTCGTACGCTAACCACGATTAATGGGAGTAATGAAGTTGGCTTTGCTGTCATCGCCTCATCTGCTGCGTTGGTTTGTATTTTTGCCCCTGTTATCTTTATGGATGGCATGGTCGGCATGTTTTTTAAATCTTTCGCCGTTGTCGTGACCTTTGGTGTCATTATTTCATTATTTGTTTCGCTCACATTAACACCAATGTTGTGTTCACGTTATTTGAGTGTCACGCAAGGTGAAAATAAAATATATACAATCATTGCCAACACTTTAGGCAAATTAGATGTTTATTACAAAAAAATATTAGCATATAGCCTTTCAAACCGCGTATTGGTCCTTATTTTTACTGCTGTTTTCGTCCTTGTCGCAGGCTTTTTCAGCATGAAGCATGTCGAAAAAGAGTTTGTTCCTGATTCTGATGAGAGCTATTTTAGAATCACAGCAAAAACGCCACTTGGCGCAAGCTTAGAATATACAGACT
>CAYGSH010000090.1:0-7824 GCA_964352515.1 uncultured Methylophilaceae bacterium
CTATTAGACTTTTAATTTCGATATTAGGCGTATTTTGCGTTGTTAATTGACCAACGCCTCTTTCTTCTAATACTTGAAATGTATCTCCAATCCAGACTTCAACACTGGATAACTGACTTAAACAATCCGCTACAAATTGAATGCGGTTTAGAGGCCATTTCCCATGTATATTATCATCGAATATGAAAAATTTAGGTACAGAGTTTTTCAATAACGGGTGCGCTGCGGAAAGCATTTCATCATGTACAAACACAGCATTTGCTGTTTTTGTTGAGTACACTTTTGCAGCCTGCTTAGCGGTTTGACGAGGCAAAATTTCTACAATTTCGCCATCTGGGAATAGCTTAGCTTCTATCATTTCCATACTGGCATCAAAAGGACAGCCAACTCTACAGGTTGCACAGTATTTTTCACCAGTATGCCTAGCAAGTACATCTTTATTGAAATAATAGGGCTTATTACTAAAGGTCGACGCTACCCATTGCCAAGATAAGTGGTTGGAAGCTTTATCACCATCCAATAAGAAATGTTCAAACCAGTCCGCAGCCTCACGCCAATCCACTTTTAACCAATGGATAATATAAGCTGCAAACCATTTTCGCGCATGATTATGCAAGTAACCATCATGTATTAAGTCTCTAACAAAAGCATCCATGCACGGCAAACCAGTAATCATCTGACGGACGTAGTCAGGCATAGGTTTATCATGAATTTGTACTTTTGCCAGCTCTAAGTTGTTAAGTATTTTATTACCTTCTTGATACCAAACCCGGCGCCAATAATCCCTTCTGGCCAACTCATAGATAAACTTTTCGGATGCAACGCCATACTGATTGCGCATTTTATCTGAGGCTTCTTTTAAAGTCAGACAGCCATGACGAAAATAAGGAGATAGCTTGCTCACTGCACCATTCAAAAAATCCCGGTTTCGGTTGTAAGCGTCAAGATTCAGGCTATTTAAACGCTTAATTGCCTCACTTCTGCCGCCAGGCCAATCATCGGTTAAATGTGCACCTTTTGCTTGCGGAAACATTCGTTTAATATACTGTAAACGTTCTGCTCGATCAGCAGGTAGTGTTAGTCTGTAAGATTTACCCATAACGTATTTATTCGTATAATTTTTTATAGTTTACTCTTATTTTCCACTCTTAAGCTTCTACAGTGACAATATCACGTAAGATTCTTAATAATAACAACAAAAAGTGCTAATATAAGCAACAAAATTCAAGCTTAATGAGGTATTTTATGATTGATACTGTGTGGCTTTGGGGTGGCTTAGGCCTACTTCTGCTATCTGTTGAAATGGCACTAGGCACTTTTGATATTCTTTGGTTTGGTGTTGCTGCTATCTGTCTGGCAGTCATTATGTGGTTATTCCCAAACACACCGCTTGCCATACAATTTACTATCTTTACCATACTCTCTTTCACCACTTTAGCCATTTGGCGGATTTACTATAAGAAGAACGAAACACACTCCCGAGTCGGTCAGTCACAGGGACAGGAAATTGGTAGAGTTGGAACCGTTATTGAAGCGTGCAGCCCAAAAAATAATGGCAAGATTCGCTTCACACAAGGTCTAATGGGCGATCGCGAATGGTCGGCTGTATCCAATGAAGAACTTGAAGTGGGCAGTGAAGCAGAAGTCATTGCAGTTGAGGGTAATACCTTAAGAATAAAAGCCATTTAATTTCAATAAATAGGAAAACATCATGACAGAAGTCAGCATAGTACTTATATTTTTAGCCATTATTGCCATTTTTAAAGGTGTTCGCATCGTACCGCAAGGTGAGGAGTGGGTTGTTGAACGGTTAGGTAAATTTGCAGGCGTGATTGCCCCTGGTTTACACGTGATAAATCCTATACTCAGCAAAGTCAGTTACAAAGTCACCACCAAAGATATTATTTTAGAAATCCCCGAACAAGAAGTGATTACTTCAGATAATGCAGTGATTCTTGCTAATGCGGTTGCGTTTATTAAAGTCAGTAGCATTGAGCGAGCTGTTTATGGTATTGAAAATTTTCGCGAAGCAATGCGTAATATGGTGCAAACTAATTTACGTTCAATCATTGGTGGTATGGAATTAAACCATGCGTTAACTTCACGTGATCGTATTAAAGCAGAGTTAAAAAATGCAGTTGCTGATGAAGCTTTAGATTGGGGACTTACTGTTAAATCAGTTGAAATTCAAGACATCAAACCATCTGTTAATATGCAAAACGCAATGGAAAGGCAGGCAGCTGCAGAACGAGAGCGTGTGGCTGTCGTGACCGAAGCCGAAGGAGCAAAGCAAGCGCTCATTTTAAATGCTGAGGCGCGTTTAGAAGCTGCTCGCAAAGATGCTGAAGCACAAATGGTTGGTGCTAAGGCATCGGCCGAATCTATCAGATTTATTACCGAAGCAGCTAAAGGAAATGATGATTCAGCAACATTTTTGTTAGGTGATCGATATATTCAAGCTTTACAAAAAATGTCGAGTTCAGGAAACAGTAAAATTGTTGTGATGCCAGGTGACTTAATCGGTGCTGTGAAAAACATGATAGGTGGAAAATAAATCAGCGTCCACATACTGAACAAGCAGGGTCGCGTGAAAAATGAATCGTTCGCCACTCTGCTGTTAGCGCATCAAGCATTAACAAACGTCCTTGTAAACGCTCACCAGCGTTCATTAAACACTTGAGCGCTTCAGCTGCTTGTGAAGTGCCTATCATCCCAACTAATGGTGAAAAAACCCCAGTCTCAGCACACCGCAGCTCCTGACTATCTCCACTTTGAGGGAATAAACACTGATAGCAAGGACTCACTTCGTCTCTAAAATCAAATACTGTAATTTGCCCTTCAAACCGAATAGCTGCACCAGACACTAATGGTTTTTTTTCAGCATAGCAAATTCGATTTAACGCATAACGTGTTGCAGCATTATCTGAGCAATCAATGACAACATCCACCTTTTTCACCAATCCTGCCATTTCTGTTTCTGTTGATTTCTGTTGTACCGTTTTAATGACAACTTCTGGATTAATTTGGGAAAGTGTTTGCTTTGCTGAGACCGCTTTATTCATTCCAATCGATTGAGTTGTATGAATAATTTGCCGCTGTAAATTGGTTAAATCAACTTGATCATAATCACATATAGTTAATTGACCTACTCCACTGGCTGCCAAATATAAGGCAACTGGTGACCCTAAACCACCAGCACCAACAATTAAAGCGTGACTTTTGGTCAGCTTTTCTTGACCTGCATATTCAACTTGCGGCAGAAGAATATGCCGACTATAACGGAGCAGTTGACTATCATTCATTAAGGCAATCTGCCTGCAGTGACCATTCGATTGACGATAACCGTCGTTGGAACCCATACAACCACATCATCAAATGCATTTGCAGCCACATCTATTTGTTCTTTACTGACAAAAGTGGCATCACCATCCGTATTTTCTTGCTCGTCTGTGCTTACTCCATTGCCGTTTTTACCCTTAGAAACAATCACAACTGGTATGCCAGTTGCAACATTCACCCCGCCAACAGTGTTTATAATACTATTGTCACCTGCAGGTGTTAGCGTAAAGCCCACATTACTATTAGCATATGCTGCAGTCACTCTATATAAGTATTGGTTATTCCAGTTATCGGACTGTCCTAGCCCTAATGTCACCCAAGGCAACACGCCAGAAACATTTACACAAATACCAGCAGCACGATTTTCACTTCCGTCACCATCTGTATCAGGGCACGGCAAATAAGGATGACCATCCGTTGCTGCATGCGATAAAGCAAATCCAATTAGTGATTCGCGCATTTCTGTTAATTCAGTACGCGTTTCTGCATAATCTCTGACATCTCTTTGCACACCCAATGGGATTAACAATCCACTAATTAACAAGCCAACGATCACTAACACAATGGCCATTTCTACCAATGTGAAGCCATTTCGATTCACTTGTTGATGATTATTCCTATACATTACAAGCCCTTAGATCGTTGACGGCTGATTGGCAAGCAATAATTGATGGGTCCCCTAAACATGGTGACGCTATTAGCGTGTTCGCTGCTGTTTGACAGTTTAATGTAGTGCAATATTGCACACTGTCTCTTAGATCAATACATTCAACAGACGGGCTCCCACTAACATTACAGTCATTATTACTTGTTGTTAGATTAATCATATTCGCTAATTTTCGGGCATATTTACCACAATAATTTTTAAATACATCCGATTGCTTTATAAGAATTAGTTGATCGTTAAATGCTATAGTATCTGCAAGTACAAAAGTGGAGTCTGTAGCATCAGCGTTACTAATGCTGTTAATCGAATCTAAATAATTTGAAGCAATATAATTACCGCCACAGTACTCATCCTCTTCACTATCTGACCTGGTTTGACCATCTAATATTGGGCCAGGTGAAACAACAACAGCCACTATAGGATCTACATCACTATTCATATAATACCCGCCATCTGCTGATTGGACTTTTAATTGGCCTAATGTAGTTGGATCAACAGGTTGTTTTGGATTGTTTTTGAAACTTCCAGAAACGGCATACCAAAGACATTCTCCATAACCATCTTTTATTGGGGATACTTTAAGTGTTTTCCATGGCAATCGACCTAAAACACTTTGGCCAGCAGAACCACAAACCGGTTGAGACCCAGCGCCACCAATATCACTTGCGTCAGTATCAGGACATGGCAAGTACCCATATATTTTTACTGAGTGGCTTGGTTCATCGTCATAAGTGATCGCATATCCGATAAGGGCCATTTTTGCTTCAGCCAATGCCTGAACAGTCAACTTATCTCTTTCATTTTGTATGCTATTTGCATCTAGCGTTTTAAATGTATAGGTTGTAATGGCTAATGCCAATATAAAGACCAATATCAATAAAGCTAAGCCGTTTTGCTTATTGGGTATATTCATCACCGATTGTTCCAGATGAACTCTTTTGAACTCGATAACTTTTTGAATGAAGCACTCGATTACTCTCTGGATCATAGACTTGCCCAGCTTTAAGGCTTAAACGCCTCCCATTAGCGGGTATTCTTATTGGGATTCGATTGCTATTGGCAGGCAAATTTCCAACCTCTACATCCCTATTGCCAGAAAGTTCTTGAATCGGTTCACCGTTAACCCAAACAGTGCCGTCTTTTCCATCGCTGCGCTTGACGTAGCCCTGCACATTAATAGAATCAGGTAAAACCAATGGCTTACGCTCAATAACCGTTGGCTCAACAATCGTCTCTGTTTGTGTCGGTTGATTCTTTTGAACCTCTCTCATGACGTCTAACTGCTCGCGCTCTGAAGGCGTTGAAAAAAGGCGGCCAAACAAATCTGCGGCAAAAACAGGCTGTACAAAATATAATTGAATACTCATTGCCATAAACATGAAAAGCGTTTTCATTATAAATTTTTTCCCAATTCAGGGTCTCTTAAGGTAATCCAATCAATTTCACAGATTGCTTTTAAATTTGGTGCTACTTTTTTAGTATTAATTTCGGCGCCAATTGGCCTTGTTATTTCACAATCACGGACTAAAAAAGGTGGTGTTTTTTCGTGTAAATCCGTTAAAAGATGCACCAAATCACCTTCATGAAGCATATCTAGCTTTAGTTCCATCACAGAGCGATGCATGACGTGATTACCCATATTAGTGATAAAACTGGGCTTATACTTTTCTTGTTGTCCGATACTATAATCAATGCTGAATAAATTATATTGACTATGAATTTGTCGTAGACGCTCAATCCACTCAATTCTGCGTTCTTCACCAATAAAACCTTGAGCTAACAAGTTATTATACTCAGGCAAATACTGAATAATCGTTTCTTTTTCCAAACCAGATGATTCAAATTTTTGACGTGCCTTACTGTACAAACTCTGTTCTGAAATAAGGGCCAACTCTTTTGATGTACTGTATTGCTCAGCAAAACTTGCTAACAACCCAACAAGAATCATTGTGAGTCCAAGCCCCAAAATGGGAAAGCGAAGTTTACGCCAGTCATTAGGTGTTAATGTCATAACGTCTCCTTACTGGTGTTTGGTTTTAAAATTAACTTTAATTTAAAAATTGCAGGCGTTCTTTGGGTTGTATTTTCATCCCTAGTACTACCCTGTAAGTTTGCTAAAGAACTCACATTAACAGGCTCTTGTATAATTTTCACCTGTGCGACTAAAGGATTTGATCTCAAATGATTAGCAAAACGGCTAGCACTGGCAAGTGCGGCTCGATAATCACCACTAAATCGTCTTATTTCTGCATTAATAAAGCATACTTGTCTCATCTGAGGGTCATTATTCACATTCAACTGATTGGTTGATGTTGTATCGTTAAGAGCACTTTCATCTTTAATATTGACTTCATTGGTTTGCACCCATCTTATTCTATCGATAACAACCTCTGGCGCACCCTCCAATGCATCACTGATGATTTGCATAGTTTCTCTAGGGGTGTTTTGATTAATAAGCTGAGCAATTTCAACCGCTGCTTTCAGATCATCTCCAGGCACTGGTGTTTCTGGATAGTTTTGCGCCACTAATTCATATTGTTTGAGTTGTTGCGCTGTTTTAGCTGACACTTCATCAATTTGACCTGCAGTTTGATAACCCTGAAATAAATAGAAGCTTGATAGCATTAAACCTACCAAAAGAACAAAGACTGTAACGTAATGCAAATTACGGCATAAATTCTTAATATTATGCGTTTTTGTCAGATCAATTGGAGCTAGATTATCAGGTATATTGCCATTTGCCAGCAACTGCATATGCAGCAATTCTGGATGTTTTTTTACTATATCTTCTTTGATATTACTATTTTTAGCAAACGTCAATACATCGACTGTTTTACATTCAATACCCTGATCTTGACTAATACTTTTAGCGATTTCATCACTGGTTTTGTCAATTGCGGGCAAAATCATCTGCAACGGCGTTTCACCGGCAATCAATCGTTGACTTAATAAATATAATCTTGTTTTTTCAATTTCAACCAAATAAAAATAAGACAACTGCTCAGGTTTAATATTATGCATCGGCGTTAAACGACTCATGCGCAAACGACCATTATGAAGGTAAGTTTGTCTCAGACCAGATGATAAGCGCTCACATAGTAAAATGTTCGGTGACATCAATTTCATCTGCCGCACCATGACTTGACTAATCATTGGCAGTAAATACACCCCCACCAAAGGGATATGTTCTGCTTGAATCGCATCAATCCAGCCTTGCATAAAATCTGTATTACTTAATGCCACAAATAAAAAATTATCATCTTTACGCTTATTTTTATCGCGGTTGATGTAATGTGCGGTTCGATAGATGCTATTGCGATTAAACTGACTCAGCTTTCTTTCTACAATTTCTTTCCTTGCATTTCCGGTCGTATGAGGCAAAGCCTCAAGCTTATAGTCTTCTTCAATCGCATCAACAATAAGATAGACGTCAATATTTTGATGCTTGGACAAGTACAAACTAAATGCAGTATGGTCCTCGTCATAATTTTCAAATACTTGATAAGATTGTAATTTTGCGCCATGCCAAATCCCAGCAGTTAAGCTTTGGTTGGTCATACATAAAATTATTTTTTGATTATTGCCAAGCATTTATATCTTCATATGACTGAATGAATCGTAAACTGGCCCCAATACTGAAACCATAATAAACATTAGAATAAGCCCTAAAACTACGGTGAGTGCAGGTTCTAACATTTTGAGCATCTTTTGCATTAACTCGTTAACATCTCTATCGTAAAAATAACTAATATTAAGCAACGACTTATCAAGTGCGCCAGAGCTTTCACCCACTTTAATCATTCTCACCACTAAAGCTG
>CAYGSH010000091.1:0-7742 GCA_964352515.1 uncultured Methylophilaceae bacterium
GACAAGTTTAATGACACCTCTTTTGCGCTTAACTTTATTTACACAACCCCTAATTTTTAAAATTCAGTAGATCTACATGGAAAATGAATTCAGTATTCAAGACTATCTATTAGTCTTAAAACGCAGGTGGTTGCAAGTAGCAATTGCTTTCTTTGTTTCAATACTCATTATTACAATCATTGTTTTAAGATTACCCAATGTTTATAGGTCTGAAGGTATTATCGCAATTGAGTCCCCAGTTATCTCAGAAGATATTGTTAAGCAGACTTACGCGTCAAGATATGCAAATGAAAGCTTGGATAAGGTCAAAGATAAAATCTATTCAAAAGATTATCTTTTGTATCTAAATAAAGAATTTAATTTATATCCGAGTAATCTTGATGAAGATAAAATATCAACTCTTGTTTCTAGCTTAATTAGTATAAGACCAGAAACCAAAAACACTTCATTAAGTCAGTGGTCAAGTGAGAAAATTACAGTTGCACTAAATGTTGGTGTTGAATATTCTAATCCAGAAACAGCTTATAAAATGGCAAGTGAAGTTATTCAGGAACTACTTGAAGCTAATGAGCTAGTAAGGAAAAAAAGAATAACTGAAACAACAACTTATTTAACAGAAGAATTAGATAGGTTAAAAAGTGATTTAGATGTAGTTGAAGGCAAAGTTGCTGAATATAAACAGAAGTATGCCAACTCTTTGCCAGAGCATCAAGAGATGCATATGGCTACTCTAGAGCAACTTCGAACAACTATAAAAGATTTAAATCGTGAATATAAAACGACACAAGAGGAGTTGCGATATTTAGATGTGGAATTAACCAGCACAGAGGTATCTTTAAGCGGTTCAAACACTCGCGCTAACGCAAAAAATACTGAGTTACAAAAAGCTAGAGCCGAGCTCGATCGCTCTTTGGCAGTTTATAATGAAATACACCCAACAATTAAAGCGTTAAGAAGAAAAATTACATTACTTGAGAATACCAAAGAAGTTGAAGTGATAGAAGAAACCCCTGTTAAAAATGGCGCCACTATCGCTGCTGAGCTTGCATTATCAAAAATAAGAACTCAAATTCAAGCAGCAAAAGTGAGGCTTGAAACCATTAATAATCAGCAAAAAGCAACTAACGCACAAATTGCCCAATTGCAGAGTCAAATTTTACAGATTCCTCAAGTAGAAAGAGGTTTAGTTACATTACAAAGAGACTATGAAAACGCTAAACAAAAGTATGATGAAGTAAAAGCAAAGCAGATCAATGCAAAAATTGCTGAAAATCTTGAATTAGAAGATAAATCTGAACGATTTATTTTAAAATATAGTCCTGAGCTACCAAAGTATAGACTTAGTCCAAAACGAAAAATTTTGATGCTAGGTGGTTTATTTGTTGCTTTGGGTATTGGTATTGCATTTGCAATTATTTCAGAATGGCTTGATCCTAGAGTGCGTGGTCAAGAAAATATCACTGCTATTGTCGGTATGAGGTTGCTATCAGTTGTTCCATATATAGAAACGAATGCTGAAATTAATAAAAGTAAGAAAATCAAGAAATCTCTCATTATATTAACAATATTTATTTTAATAATTATGGTGGCATTAGCCGTTATTCACTTTTTTGTTACACCTTTGAATTCGCTTTTAGAAACCATTAAGTAGAGATAGTTTATGGAAAAAATTAAAGCAGCACTTGCAAAACTAAAATCAGAAAATGTTGGTGTAAAAAAAGTAGAGAGAACTAAAGTAAACACCACTAGTAACGCAAAAGAGTCTGGTCGCGATATCGGTCAAATCAACTATACAACAACAAAGATAGTCAATCTTAACTCTTTGCATTTGGAAAAGAATAGAGTTGTATCTCATCTAAATCATAATGCTAATAGTAGTGTTTTTGATTCGATGAGGACTCAAATACTTCAAAAAATGGAAGAAAATAATTGGCAAACTTTAGGAGTTGTTTCGCCTAATCCCTCGTCTGGCAAGACGTTAATATCAATAAATTTAGCAATGAGCATTGCCCGACAACCTCAGAAAACAGTTGTCTTAGCGGATTTTGATTTTCGTAAGCCTAAAATTGCTTCTTATCTTGGTATTAATGTTAAAAAATCGTTAAATGATTATATTGAAGGTAATGAAGCTATCGAAAATATTGCTATAAACCCAGGGATTCAACGCATGGTTATATTGCCAACAAATCAAGCGATGGAACATGCTTCAGAAAAAATTGCGTCTAATAAAGTTACAGATTTAATTGATGAACTAGAAACTCGGTATGAATCTAGGATAATCATTTTTGATTTACCGCCTATTTTAAATGTTGATGATGCAATGATTGTTCTACCTAAATTAGATTGTGTTTTAATGGTTATTGCAAATGGCATTTCAACGCAAAAGGAGATTGAAGATTCTCTTCACTTATTATCAAAAGAGAACTTAGTTGGCGTTGTTTACAATATGGCTGATGAAGATGTAAAACCATATTATTACTAAATATTACTTTAGTTTAAATAAACTATATCAGCATTAGTAGCAGAACTAGAATATTGATTTTTTTATAATCAACCCCAATCAAATATGCTTATATCTGTCATTTTAGTTAGTTACAATACCGCCGAATTGAGCATAGAAGCGTTAGACTCTCTATTTGCATCAAAAGGAGATTTTGATCTTGAGGTTTTTGTGATTGACAATGCTTCAAGTGACAATTCTGTTGAACTGATCTCTCAGAAATATCCTAATATCACATTAATTGAAAATGAAAAAAATGTGGGGTTTGGACGGGCAAACAATCAAGCTTTGCCATTCATTAAAGGAGATTATGTATTATTACTTAATACAGATGCATTTGTTAAAGATGATACCTTAAATCAATCCATGACCTATATGAATAATCATGCTAAATGTGGCATATTAGGTGCAAAGTTAATAGGAAGAAATGGTGAAAACCAACCATCTTGTCGTTTTTTCCCAACTCCTATTAGTCTATTTATTAATCGACTTGGACTTAGCAAAGCTTTTCCAAATGTAAAGCAAGTTGATGATGAATCGGTTGATATTAAACTAACGCAGCCCTGTGATTGGGTGCCCGGCTGTTACTATATGATACGAAAGGAAGTGGTTCATCAAGTCGGTCTATTTGACCCACTATACTTTTTATATAGTGAAGAAGTTGATCATTGTTTTGCAGTTAAAAAAGCAGGTTGGGATGTTATGTATTTTGCAGATATTGAAGTTGTTCATATTGGTGGAGAAAGTGCAAAATCAGTTGGTAAAATATCATCCGTAAGCAGACAGGTTCCTCAGTTGCAAATTGAAAGTGAGTTACTGTACTTTAGAAAAAACCATGGGGTTTTTGGTATGTTTGCACATATATTCTTATCTAATTTATCGGACTCAATCCAATTTTTTAAAGATATCATTCGTTTCAAAGGTGTTCAAAAAATAGTGTTTAACCTGAAACGAATATTTGCATTCTGGTATACGTTGTTTATCACTAGTTTTGGCACACAATCTACACGATGACCCACAATAGGACTGCTAATTTGTGTTTGATAACATAAGACAAGATTTAAAAAATCATAACCGTGACTGGGGGGCTCAAGGTTTTTGGGTGATGGTAATTTATCGCTTTGGTAGATGGCGATACACAATAAAATTAACTTTAATTCGTAAGTTTTTTTCAATTTTATACAAAATATTATACAAGTTTATTCAAATTATTACAGGAATAGAACTTCCTTGTGAGGTTGATATTGGCAGTGGATTTGTTATTGACCACTTTGGCGGGATAGTGATTAGTGGCTATGCAAAGTTTGGGAACAATTGTCGTATTCGGAATGGTGTAGTCGTTGGGTTAAAAAATGTTAATGAACCAATAGCCCCACATTTTGGAAATAATGTCGATATTGGAACTGGTGCAAAAATTTTAGGACCAATTTCTATAGGGAATAATGTCGATATAGGGGCTAATGCAGTCGTTATTAGAGATGTTCCAGATAACTCAATAGCAGTTGGTGTTCCGGCAAAAGTTAAACCAAAATTACACTATGAACAATGAAGCTATAAGTAATATAGCGGTTGTTATTATAGGCCGAAATGAAGGGAAAAGACTTGTTGACTGTTTTAAGTCTTTAATTAACCAAACGAAAAATATTATTTATGTTGATTCAGGTTCCACTGATAACTCTATTCATAAAGCAAAATTACTCAATATCGATGTGATTAGTTTGGATATGTCAATCCCATTCACTGCGGCACGTGCTAGAAATATTGGTTTATTCCACGTGATAAAAAATTACCCTGATGTTATATATGCGCAATTTGTAGATGGGGATTGTCAGGTTTTTCAAGAATGGCTTCCATCAGCAATTAACTTCTTAGATTCAAACAAAGATGTAGCAGTTGTTTGTGGAAGACGTAAAGAAATTTCGCCTGAAAATAGTATCTATAATACCTTATGCGATATCGAATGGAACACGCCTATAGGTGAAGCAAAATCATGTGGTGGCGACGCATTAATGCGGATTGATGCCTTAAAAGAAGTTAACGGTTATAGAGAAGACTTAATTGCAGGGGAAGAACCTGAACTTTGTGTAAGACTAAGAGCTAAAAGCTGGAAAGTTTGGCGTATTGACCAGAACATGACATTGCATGATGCTAATATTGTTTATTTTAGACAATGGTGGAAGCGGACAGTGAGATCTGGTTATGCTTACGCACAAGGAGCCAATATTCATGGAGCTCCACCTGAGCGTCATTGGGTAGCTGAATCTAATCGAGCGATTTTGTGGGGAGGGCTTATACCTATCACAATCATAATACTTAGTTTAATTAACATAAAGCTTGTTGTTTTATTTTTGATTTATCCACTTCAAATTTTTAGAATTATTATTAAAAGTTCACTGCCATTTAAAACATCTTTTTTATATGCTTATTTCCTTACCATCGGAAAGTTACCTGAGTTAATAGGTGGTTTAAAGTTTTATTGGCATACATTTTGCAAGAAACAAGGAAATCTCATCGAGTATAAGTAATTACTGACAACCTTTTTATGATTCAAACTATGTATATATCAAAGTATTTGTTAAACAAGAGTAAAACTTTTAATACTTTTTTCTCAAACCATGAAAAATATTCTTTTCTTTGTTTCAGTAAATTTCTAATTAAATCAAAATTATTAAGAAAAAATATTAATGACTTTAGAGCATTATTGAAATTGTCGAAAGTGCCCGTTACCAATGTAATGTTAGGTGTAATCGAATGGCCCTATATTCATAATCAGTGGAGTATTCAAAAACGACTAGATACGTTAGCTCAACACTATTTAATAGTGTCAGGTATAGATGCAAACTTGATGAAATTCCATCAAGGATATAAGCAAACAATAATGAATTTTGGTAACGATTATGAAAACGTAACCATTACATTAGATAGGCCAAAATGGTTTATTCGGGAAGGTGAAATGGTTATTAATGTTTTTCATCAGGATATACGGGTTGTTAGCATTGCATTTACACTTGGGGAAGTAAAAGGGGAAACCATAGCTTATATTGGAGCAGTTCAAGGTATTCATAGTGGAGTATCATCTGATGAGTCTTTAAAAATTAATAGAAAATTAACCAAATTGTTTTCGGGATTAAGACCTAAGACATTGGTTATCGAAGTGCTAAAAGCATTTCTAAAAAGTTTAAACGTAAACAAAATATATGGCATTTCAGATAATCATAGGCATCATCGGCATAAATATTTTGGTAAGAAATACCAAGATAATGGTCAGGGAGCTATAAGAACTAATTATGATGAATGTTGGAAGGAACATGGCGGTGTGTTAGATAAAGATTCAGGCTTCTATATTTTATCTTTAAATCCTGCAATAAGATCTCTTGATGAAGTAGTATCAAAGAAAAGAGCACAATATCGTCGCAGAAATGACATTATTGAATCTATCAATAAAACTTTACTATCGAAAATTCATGGATCTTAGTACTGTGAATATCAGTTATTTAGTAAATCAATATCCAAAAGTGAGTCATAGCTTTATTCGACGCGAAATTATTGCGCTGGAAAAGCTGGGAATTAACGTACAGAGAATTGCGCAGCGTGGTTGGCAAGATAAGCTTGTAGATTCTCAAGATTTTAACGAGCGAGAAAAAACTCAATATATTGTCAAGCAAGGTATTTTTTCAATGCTAATTGCAGCATTGAATGTGTTTTTTACAAAGCCAATTTTATTTGTTAACACCTTTTATCTTGCTTTTAAGATGAGAGAAGATTCTGATACAACTTTAATCTATCATCTTGTGTACTTTCTTGAGGCTTGCCAAATGCAAACATGGTTAAAGCAACATAATAGTAGGCATATTCACGCACATTTTGGAACTAATTCTGCAGAAATTGCAATGTATGCAAGTCAATTATCAGGCATACCATATAGTTTTACCGTGCATGGTCCAGAAGAGTTTGATAAACCAATTGCATTAGGTCTTCAGCAAAAAATAAAACTGTCAAAATTTGTCGCAGCAATTAGTTCTTTCGGAAAAAGTCAGCTATTTCGCTGGGCTGATTATTTAGACTGGCCTAAAATAAAAGAGGTACATTGTGGTTTAGAAAAAGATTTTTATTCAAACTATAACTTAATCAAACCGAATAAAAATACTATTGTCTGCGTTGGTAGGATATGTGAACAAAAAGGGCAACTTTTACTTATTGAAGCTATAAAAAAACTTCATGATGCAGGTGTCATTATTGACTTGGTATTGGCCGGTGATGGTGAAATGCGACAAGCGGTAGAAAGTCTTATAAGAAACTATGATTTAAATGATCACGTCAGTATCACTGGATGGGTGAGTAGTAATGAAGTGAGAGAGATTATTTTAGCATCTGAGTTTATGGTATTGCCAAGCTTTGCTGAAGGTCTACCTGTGGTTATTATGGAAGCAATGTCTTTAAAAAGGCTCGTTATTTCAACTTATGTTGCTGGAATTCCTGAGCTAATAAAACATCAAGAAAATGGGTGGTTATGTCCAGCAGGGGATGTAGATGCATTGGCTGAAGTCATGCGAGAGGCTTTATTCACTTCTAAATCTAAATTACAAACAATGGCAGATTTAGCCTTTAAGTCAGTGACTGAAAAACATAACATTGACACAGAAGCCCTAAAACTTGCAAAGTATATTAAGGCGTAAAAGTTGCTGATACTGAATTATGTTCTCCTGTTTATCATCTTATTGGCTTTCATTCCAGTAACAATCTTGTTTATTCAGGTTGTTTCAGCTTGTTTTTTTAAACAGGATAAAAATAGTAAGCAACATCATTATCGACCTAGCGTAGCTGTGTTAATGCCTGCACATAACGAAGCATTAATTATTGAGCAGTCAATATCACCAATAGTCGCTTTATTACATGAAAATGATTGTTTAATTGTTGTAGCTGATAACTGTACTGATGAAACGGCTAATCTTGCAGAAGCCAAGGGCGCAATAGTGCTAGAGCGCAATAACCTTGATGAGCGTGGCAAAGGTTATGCTTTAGACTTTGGTTTGGCATATTTAAAGATCAATCCCCCTGAAATTGTCATTATCATTGATGCGGATTGTTTGGTAGATGATTGTACAATTGATTTGCTTGCGTCAGTCTGTTACGCATCGAACCGTCCGACACAGGCTTTATACTTAATGGAATCTCAACCGAATCCAAGTTTAAAAGCGCGTATTGCCACATTTGCTTGGCATGTTAAAAATAAAGTAAGGCC
>CAYGSH010000092.1:0-7720 GCA_964352515.1 uncultured Methylophilaceae bacterium
ACCTGATGTTGATTTAGATTCAATCGGCGTAATAGAGTTGGAGGGATTTACCGTTGATGTGATTAACCCTGTTACTGACTATGCTGACTTAATGGCCAGCATGTTTGATTTTTCGGCAATAAAAGCAATGTTAGCAAATGGATTTTCATTAAAATTTGACGCTATGCACGCCGTAACCGGCCCTTATGCAAAAGAGGTTTTTACAAATCGACTTGGTGCATCACCAGACAGCCTAATGAATTGTGAAGTGAGTGAAACCTTTGGTGGCGGGCACCCAGATCCAAACCTTACTTATGCGCATGAGCTGGTTGAGATTGTTTATGGGAATCAGGCGCCTGATTTTGGCGCAGCTTCTGATGGTGATGGTGATCGTAATATGATTTTAGGCAAAGGTTTTTTTGTGACGCCATCTGATAGCTTGGCGATCATTGCTGCTAATGCGCATCTCATCCCTGCTTATCGCAATGGTATTGCTGGTGTCGCTCGCTCTATGCCTACAAGCGGGGCGGTTGATCGCGTAGCAAAAAAAATGGATATTGATTGCTTTGAAACGCCAACAGGTTGGAAATTTTTTGGCAACTTGATGGATGCCGGTAAAGTCACTTTATGCGGTGAAGAGAGCTTTGGAACCGGTTCTAGTCATGTCAGAGAAAAAGATGGTTTATGGGCAGTTTTATGCTGGCTTAATATATTGGCTGCCAGAAAACAAAGTGTAGAAGAAGTTGTTAAATCACATTGGTCAAAATATGGACGCAACGTTTACTCACGTCATGATTACGAAAACATCCCAACAGATGAAGCCAATAGTGTAATCACACATTTACGTGATCAGTTTGCTGACTTGGCTGGTCAGAAACTAGGCAGCTATCAAGTTAAAACATGTGATGACTTTTCGTATACAGACCCAGTTGATGGTTCTATTAGCAAACGACAAGGGTTAAGAGTTTTATTTGAAGATGGTTCTCGAATTGTGTTTAGACTATCTGGCACAGGCACACAGGGCGCTACAATACGCATTTACTTAGAGGCTTATGATCCTGATACTGACAATCATCATTTAGATGCGCAAGATGCATTGTATGAAATGATACAAATTGCATTACAAATCTCAGATTTAAAAGCAAGAACAGGTCGAGAACAGCCAACGGTCATCACTTAATCAAAAAGCCAGCGTTATGCTGGCTTTTTGATGATTCAATATTTAGTCTTTAACTGCTTTGATGGTCATCTCACCTTTATATAGCCTGACATCCATACGGCCAAGAAAACTCATGCCGAGTAAGACGTCACCTTGTAGGCCTGGGGCTATTGACGCTGAAACATTTTTGGCTTCAATGCCACCAAGTTTAACGGATTCAAGTCTTACTAAATAACCGACAGCATCACCATTTGCTGTTGCTGTTCGTATTGCGGAAATGCTTTTAAGCTTGAGCTTGTCGGCAATTGATTGCGAAATAGCTACACCCGTTGCCCCAGTATCAACCAGAACATTGACTTTTTGATTATTAATCAGTGCTTCAGCTCTATAGTGACCATCAACACCACGTTTTAATACCACTTCATCATTTGAACCTAATGTGTGTATTTTATTTGGATTTTGAATGTTGTCTGCTAAGTAATAAATGGCTCCAGCAATAAATATCCAAATAATTGTAAGTAAAAGACCGTTCTTGGACATTGGCTAGAATGGCAGTTTTACATCTGGCGCAGCCGCTAATATAACTGATCTGAAGTCATTTTGTATGCGTTCTAATGCAGCAATATTGTCCGCTTCAAATCTGAGTACAATCACGGGGGTAGTATTGGATGGCCGCATCAAGCCAAAACCATCTTTGTATTCAACTCGTAAGCCATCAATAGTCAGTACTTTAGCATCATCAAATGTTGCTGTTTGTTGAAGCTGAGCAATTAAGGTATGCGGTTCACCTTCTTTCATATTAATATGTTGCTCAGGCGTGCTGACGCTGTCTGGTAAAGCATTGAGAACGGCTGATGGATTATCAAACTGACTAAGAATCTCTAATAGACGTGCGCCAGCATAGAGACCGTCATCAAAGCCATACCATCGTTCTTTAAAGAATATATGACCACTCATTTCTCCAGCCAGCGCTGAACCAGTTTCTTTCATTTTTGCTTTAACAAGAGAATGACCTGATTTCCACATCAGCGGATTGCCGCCACGTGCTTTAATCCATGGCGCTAGGTTTCGAGTGGATTTAACATCATAAATAATGGTTGCTCCTGGCTCACGTTTGAGCACATCTTCGGCAAATAATAATAATTGGCGGTCGGGATAGATAATGTTTCCTTCTTTAGTTACAACACCAAGCCGGTCACCATCACCATCAAAAGCCAACCCTATTTCTGATTCACCTTTTTGCAAAGCATCAATTAAATCTTTTAAGTTATCAGGAACGGAAGGATCTGGATGATGATTAGGAAAGTGCCCGTCAACTTCGCAAAATAATTCTTCAACCTCACATCCAAGCGCTTCGTATAATTTTTTTGCAAAAGCACCTGCTACGCCATTACCACAATCAGCAGCAATTTTCATTGGCCTTGCAAGCTTAATATGGTCAGCGATTCGAGTAATATATTCGGCATTTATATCGTAACTTGTTTCTTTTCCTTTACCATTAACCAGTTGTTTATTTTCAATACGATGGCGCAAACTTTGGATGACATCCCCAGATAAAGTGTCGCCACCAAGCACCATTTTTAAACCATTATAATCTGGTGGGTTATGGCTACCTGTCACCATGACGCCACAGCTTGTATTGAGATGATAGGCTGCGAAATAAACAACAGGTGTAGCGACCATGCCTAAATTGATCACATCAATACCCGCTTTACGAATACCTTTTGATAATGCTGCAGCCAGTTTTGGCCCTGATAAGCGCCCATCATAACCAATGCATATGGTTTTTTGACCGCGCTCAACTGCTTCGCTACCCAATGCGTGTCCGATTGACTCTACGATATCTGGCGTAAGTGATTGACCAACAATGCCACGGATGTCATAAGCTTTAAAAATTTCTTTTGGGACAGTATTGCTAGGTGTTTCAGAGTTTGAATGCATAATAAATAATTGTAAAGTAAGTAAGATGATGTAAAAGTTGATCAAATCCTAATAGTAACCAAAACCACTCGCTGTTATCTGGCTTTAATTGGAAGTGGGCTGATAGATTCATTTTAGCCCAATCAATATGGTAATGCATTATAGCGTCTATGGATGCAAACAGTATTGCATTGCGAATATCTAAGAAGTAGTAAAGCACAACGATTGTGCCTGCACCATGAATAAAAGCGTGAACAATACCGCCAGGATGAAAGTATTGTCCTTTATTTCGGTAAACCCATGGAAACATCTGTAATGGGAAATCACAAATGAAATGCTTGATAAAAAGCCCAAGCAATGCTTCAAACATCTTTAGCTCGCTTCATCAATCCAAGCAAGCTGAATAGCTTCTAATATCTTTTCACCGCAATGTGCTTCTATATCCTCAAATCCATCTAAATTCATGACCCATTCCATCAAATCGGTAAATCGAATAGTCTTAGGGTCGATATTTGGATGTTGATCGTATAACTCTTCAGCGATTCGTTGTGAATCTGTCCACTTCATAAGCTTGTACTTTAGTCTTGTATTTTGATCATTAATTATAGCTTGCTAATAAATAATTAGGGAAGCTAAAAAAAAGCCCAACCACGAAGGGTTGGGTAGAGGGAGGAGGCGAAACTTTGGAGAATTACGCTTTCAAATTATTATTAGCAAACACTGTGCCATCTTTTTTATCATTATAAAACAATAAGTTATTATATTTAGGTGGGATGCAGCTGCATTCTAAGCATGCGCTGAGCTAATTAGATGCATCATTTTAGTGCGTTAAATGACTTTATTTATTTATAACGTAGACGAAGACTTTAACTTCAAGTAAATGACTTCACATGATAAAATGCTAGCTTAAATTTTTAGACAATATTGGAAATAATTCAACTTTATGTTTAGCCGCTCAAACACACTCCATGTTACCGACCCAGAAATAGCAAAAATGATTGATGCTGAAGTTAAGCGTCAAGATCAGCATATTGAACTCATCGCATCTGAAAACTATACCAGCCCAGCAGTGATGGAATCGCAGGGTTCACAGCTAACCAACAAGTATGCTGAAGGCTACCCTGGTAAGCGATTTTATGGCGGTTGTGAGTATGTAGATCAAGTAGAGCAGTTGGCTATTGATCGTTTAAAAGCGCTTTATGGTGCTGAGTATGCCAATGTCCAACCACACTCAGGCTCGCAAGCTAATCAAGCAGTATATTTTGCCATGCTTAAACCTGGCGATACCATTATGGGCATGAATTTAGGACATGGTGGGCATTTAACACACGGATCACCTGCCAATATATCTGGCAAGTTATTTAATGTTGTGGCGTATGGACTAAATGAAAATGAAGAAATTGACTATGATGAAATGGAGCACATTGCAATTGAAACAAAACCCAAATTATTAATTGGAGGCGCCTCGGCTTATTCATTAAGATTCAATTGGGAGCGTATGGCAGAAATTGCTAAAAAAGTTGGTGCTTATTTCATGGTTGATATGGCGCATTATTCTGGTTTGATTGCAGCTGGTGTTTACCCCAATCCAGTGCCGCATGCTGATTTTGTTACATCAACCACACATAAAACACTACGGGGTCCACGCGGTGGAATTATTATGGCAAAAGCGGCTTTTGAAAAACAACTTAATTCAAGCGTGTTTCCAAGTTTGCAAGGTGGGCCATTGATGCACGTGATGGCGGGTAAGGCAACAGCGTTTTTGGAGGCGTCAACACCAGCATTTAAAGCTTACCAAACACAAGTTTTAAAAAATGCATCTGTGATGGCAGAAACCTTGATTGAACGTGGTTTACGTATTATTTCTGGACGTACTGAATCGCATGTGTTTTTGGTTGATTTACGTCCAAAAGGCTTAACGGGAAAAGCTGCTGATGCGGTACTTGGTTTAGCGCATATCACCGTTAATAAAAATTCAATTCCAAATGATCCAGAAAGTCCATTTGTTACATCTGGCATTCGTATTGGTTCACCTGCAATAACAACAAGAGGCTTTAAAGAAGAGGAAGCTAAATTAGTTGCTAATCTTATTGCTGATGTGTTGGATAATCCAGCGGATGAAGAAGCGATTGCAGCAACAAAAGCAAGAGTCCATGAACTGACAGCTCGTTTTCCTGTTTACGCTGATTAATTTAAGCTATACAGAACGATGAAGTGTCCTTTTTGTAACGCAGGTGATACGCAGGTGATTGATTCACGTGTGAATGATGAAGGGGACGCCATACGCCGCCGTCGCCGTTGTGGTATATGTGATAAAAGATTTACTACTTATGAAACCGCAGATTTACGCTTGCCACAAGTTATTAAAGGCAATGGAAACAGAGAAGACTTTAAGGATGAAAAGTTACGAGAAGGCTTTTTTCTGGCTCTGCACAAGCGACCTGTCTCAGCAGAATTGATTGAAGAGGCACTTCATCATATACGGAGTAAGTTGCTGGTATTAGGTGAGCGAGAAGTGCCATCCCGCCAAATTGGCGAACTTGTCATGGCAGAATTGCGTAAGCTGGATAAGGTTGCTTATATTAGATTTGCATCAGTTTATCGCAGCTTTCAAGATGCCGATGATTTTCGTGATGCGCTTAAAGATTTAAAGTAATTTAACTTATGTCAAACCTCATGCCTGATGATCACCAGTATATGACAAAGGCATTAAGATTGGCTTCGCAAGGCTTGTTTTCCTCTATGCCTAATCCACGTGTAGGCTGCGTGATAGTGAAAGAGGGTGTCATCATTGGAGAAGGTGCCCATATGAAAGCTGGCACCCCTCATGCTGAAGTGCATGCATTGAGACAAGCTGAAGAAAATGCACGAGGTGCAACTGCCTATGTAACCCTTGAGCCATGTAGTCATCATGGACGGACCCCTCCATGTGCCTTTGCCCTAATTGAAGCAGGTGTTAGAAAAGTTGTTATTGCTATGCAAGACCCTAACCCGCTTGTCGCGGGAAAAGGAATCGCAATGTTAAAAGCTGCCGGCATTGATGTGGAGACTGGTTTAATGCATAAAGAAGCGCATGATATAAATCCAGGCTTTGTTAAACGTATGCAGAACAAAACACCATTTGTTCGATGCAAAATAGCATCAAGTTTAGACGGGAAAACAGCTTTAGATAATGGTGTTAGTCAATGGATTACTGGTTCTGCAGCAAGGCTAGATGTTCAACATTGGCGAGCCCAATCCTGTGCTATTTTGACTGGTATTGGCACCATTATGAAAGACAATCCCAGTCTTAATATACGAGAAATTGATGTGGATCGTCAGCCAATCAGTGTGATTGTCGATAGCGACTTGCGACTGCCTTTAGATGCGAAAGTGTTAAACAATCCCAATGTGCTAGTTGCGTTTGCAAAAGACACAATGAAAAAATCGCAACAATTAGCAGCAAAAGGGGTAGGACTAATTTGCATTCCTAATGCTGAGGGTAAAGTCTGTTTAAATGCACTTTTAAGCCACCTAGCATTGAATGAAGTGAATGAGGTGATGGTGGAAGCTGGGCAGGAACTGAATGGCGCTTTACTGGCTTTAAACTTGATTGATGAATTTCTCATTTACTATGCACCGAAATTAATGGGTAATGATGCAAAAGGGATGTTTTCATTACCATCATTACAAACAATGGATCAAGTGGTGACGCTTGAGATGAAGGATATACGTCTTTTTAGTAACGATATACGAATATTAGCAAGGCGAAGCATATCTTGAAGTTAATTGATACCCACTGCCATTTAGATGCGTCTGTTTTTGATCATGATCGAAAACTAGTTATTCAAGATGCATTGGCGAGTGGTTTACAAATGATGGTTATTCCAGCAGTAATGCCCACTAATTACTCAAAAGTTGCTGAGATTGCACAAGCAAACCCACATTGTTGTTATGCATTGGGCATGCACCCAATTTATATCGATAATGTTCAACCAAGTGATGTTGCTCATTTAGATGCACTTGTAGCTAAGACACTTCAACAAGATAATAAATTAGTGGCAATTGGTGAGATAGGTTTAGATTATTATGTAACCAAACAAAACCAAGAAATTCAGGAGTATTTTTTTGAAGAGCAACTTAAAATTGCCAATGATTATAATTTACCAGTTATTTTGCATGTTAGAAGAGCGGTTGATGATGTATTGAAGCATTTAAGGCGGGTGAAAGTTTGTGGTGGGATTGCCCATGCGTTTAATGGCAGCATGCACCAAGCTGAGGCATTTATTGCTTTAGGGTTTAAGTTAGGGTTTGGGGGTGCAATGACTTTCGAGCGAGCAAAAAAAATTCGCGAACTTGCAGTAAAATTGCCAATAGAGTCTATCGTTTTGGAAACAGATTCACCTGATATGTCACCTGAATGGTTGGGTAAAGGGGCAAGAAACTCCCCAAAAGAATTAATAAAAATTGCAAGTTGTTTAGCTGATTTAAGGCGCATGTCTGTGTCGCAAATCATTGAAATAACAAGGAAAAATTCTTTAGATGTTTTGCCTAAAATGGCTGACTTATGCACACGTGTTGAAGTGTTACATTAAGTATACCTAAAAAACCGTATAAAACCAATAACATGCAATAAGTCATTGATTTTATGTGGTTACCGTTTGAACATAATTGCTGATCAAA
>CAYGSH010000093.1:0-7608 GCA_964352515.1 uncultured Methylophilaceae bacterium
GATTTATTACCACTAGCATGAACAATGCCAGTAATTTCAGCTGCAGAAGCTGCAGGATCAGCAGCGCCGTAAATAGCAGCACCAGCAACAACGATATCAGCACCAGCCTCAACCACTTGAGCAGCAGTATTTGCTTTGACTCCGCCAGCAACAGATACTTTAGCACCTGTATTTAAGCTTGTTACCATTGATAAATCAGTAAATGGTGTTTGACCAGCAGCTTGCTGATCCAAACCTGTATGCACTCCAATAATGTGCGCACCTAATTTAGCAACTTCCAATGTGCGTGCTTTTTTATCTGTTACGTTGATTAAATCAACTTGAGCCATTTTGCCATATTTATTAGCAACATCAATCACACCTTTGATAGTACCAATATCAGCAGTACCAAGGACTGTACAAATATCAGCACCTGCTTTATAAAATGGCTCTGCCTCATAGTAACCAGCATCCATCGTTTTCAAATCAACAAGAATTTTGTTATTTGGGAATTTTGCACGAAGTGTCTCTAACAATTTGATACCATTATGCTTAATGCAAGGTGTACCAATTTCTAAAATATCAACGTGTGGTGCTACTTTTGCCGCTAATGCTACTGTTGCGTCAAAGTCTAGTGAATCCAATGCCATCTGGGTTTGTGCCATGATAAGTCTTCCTCCGAATTTGCTTTATATTCGATTAAAAATTTAATAAAATCTATATCACTATGTGAAATTTATTTTCACCTTAAGTGTACATTGCGACATCATAACCGCAATTCATGTAATATTTCAACAAATTACTTGCATTTTTAATGTAAGTTATCGAACTTTTACGCCTTAAAATGATCATCGATCTTTGCAACATTCATTTTAATCAATTAATTCACGATGTTTTCAATGGCTTCAATTAGCTTTTGTGACTGGCTATCTGTCCCGATGGTAATACGCAAGTACGGCGCTATACGATCTGGCTTACTAAAATGCCTAACAATAATGTTTTTTTCACGTAAATGACTAGCAATTAAAGCACCATCTAACCGATCATGTTTAGCAAAAATAAAATTTCCGCCAGATGGAAGCACAACAAAACTCATTGCTTCTAATCGTTTGACCAGTGCATCTCTCGTGGCAATCACTTTTTGACAAGTTTCGTGAAAATAAGCAACATCTTCAAAAGCGGCTATTGCTCCCGCCTCGGCCAAACGATCAATTGGGTAAGAGTTAAAACTATCTTTCACACGATTTAGTGCCTCTATCAATTCTGAGTTGCCTAATGCATACCCAACTCTCAGGCCCGCCAATGAACGGGCTTTTGATAAGGTTTGTGTCACTAATAGATTAGGATATGTATCAATTAACCTCACCGCAGATTCTGTACCAAAATCAACGTAGGCTTCATCAACAACGACAACAGAGTATCGGTTCTTTTGCAATAAGGCTTCGACTCTGTCTAACTCCATTGGGACACCAGTAGGCGCATTGGGATTTGGAAAAATAATCCCGCCATTTGGCCTGTCGTAATCATGGATATTAATTTCAAAACGACGATCTAAAGGAATAGATTCATATTCGATACCATACAACTGGCAGTAAACAGGATAAAAACTATACGTAATATCAGGAAAAAGTAGCGGCCTTGAATGTTTTAGTAGCCCTTGAAAGACATGTGCTAAAACTTCATCCGAACCATTACCGACAAACACTTGATTTTCTGAAATGTCATAATAATTGGCTATCGATTTTTTTAATCGGGTAGAGCTTGGGTCAGGATATAACCTAAGTGTTTGTGAGAGCTCAGAATTGATTGCTTCTATCACTTTAGGACTTGGCCCATAGGGATTTTCATTCGTATTAAGCTTAATCAAATCATGTGCTTTAGGTTGTTCACCCGGTACATAAGGTGTTAGGTCATGAACAATATCACTCCAAAATTGACTCAACGTTTTACTCCTAACACTTATTTAAGCCGATACTCAGCAGAGCGAGCATGCGATTGAAGACTTTCACCATGAGCCAACGTAGACGCTATCTTCCCCAGCTTTTGCGCACCTTCATTTGAAACCATTATCAAACTGGAACGCTTTTGAAAATCATACACGCCCAATGGTGAGCTAAATCGTGCAGTTCGAGATGTTGGTAATACATGATTTGGGCCTGCGCAATAATCACCTAATGCTTCACAGGTATCGCGACCCATAAATATAGCACCCGCATGTGTGATTTTTTTGCTCATTTCTAAAGGCTTATCAACAGAAAGTTCTAAGTGTTCCGGGGCAATATAATTACTGATGGCTATTGCTTCATCTAAATCTTTTACTAAAATTAGCGCACCTCTATCAGTAATAGATTTACTTATAATGTCCTTTCTTGGCATTTCCTCTAAAAGCTTTTGCATGCTGTCAGCAACTTGATCCAAGAAAGCTTCATCTGGACACAACAATATTGATTGGGCTAATTCATCATGCTCTGCTTGACTGAACAAATCCATAGCTATCCAATCTGGATCTGTTTGACCATCACAAATCACCAGAATTTCTGATGGTCCTGCTACCATATCAATACCCACAACACCAAATACACGTCTTTTTGCTGCTGCGACATATGCATTTCCAGGACCAGTTACTTTATCCACCTGAGGCACTGTTTCCGTACCATAAGCTAAAGCACCAACTGCCTGCGCACCACCGATGCAAAACACTCTATCCACACCTGAAATAGCTGCTGCCGCTAATACCAACGCATTTTTTTCACCGTTTGGTGTTGGCACGACCATAATCAGCTCTTTTACTCCAGCCACTTTAGCAGGTATTGCATTCATTAACACACTTGATGGATATGCTGCCTTCCCACCAGGCACATATAAACCAACTCTATCAAGCGGCGTCACTTGCTGCCCAAGTAATGTGCCATCAGCTTCGGTGTAATGCCACGACTCCATGACTTGCTTTTCGTGATAACTACGCACACGGTCAGCTGCTGCTTGCAAGGCTATACGCTGCTCTAAAGGTAATTGTTTAAGTGCTTCCTGCAAATCATGCTGACTAATTTCAAGTTCAGCAATACTATTTGCAGCGGTATTATCAAAGCGGTTGGTATATTCCAAAACCGCTTCATCCCCGCGTGTTTTAACTGCTTTTAATATATCTGCAACAACGAGATCGATACGATCATCCTGCGCTGTTTCAAAAGCTAGCAGCGCTTTTAGCGATGCATCAAAATTTTGATCCGTCGTGGATAAACGTCGAATGTCCATATCTACCTACTTATTATTTACTGCGTTAGAGAAATCATCTAATATTGGCTGCAATAAAGAACGATTTAATTTTAAAGAGGCTTGGTTCACAATCAAGCGTGAACTAATATCGCCAATATGCTCTACAGCCTCTAAATCATTAGCCTTTAAAGTTCCACCTGTACTCACTAAATCAACAATAGCATCCGCCAAACCCACAAGAGGTCCAAGCTCCATTGATCCATACAACTTTATCAAATCAACATGCATGCCTTTTTCTGCAAAATGCTCACGTGCTGTTTTTACATATTTTGTTACAACTTTTAACCTTGCTCCTTGACGCACCACCGCATCATAGTCAAAACCCTTACGGACAGCGACCATCATTTTACATTTAGCAATTTGCAAGTCTAGCGGCTGATATAACCCATCACCGCCATGCTCATCTAAAACATCTTTCCCAGCAATACCAATATCTGCCGCACCATATTGCACATAAGTTGGCACATCAGAAGCACGTACAATAATTAGACGTACATCTTGACGATTAGTTTCTAAAATAAGTTTTCTTGATGAGCCTGGCTCTTCACTTGCATGAATGCCCGCAGCAGCTAACAATGGAGCGGTTTCATCAAAAATCCTACCCTTAGATAAAGCGATTGTAATCATGATTATTGTGCTCTTTTAACTGTTGCGCCTAGGGCAGTAAATTTCTCTTCCAACAACTCATAACCGCGATCCAAATGGTAGATGCGCTCAATTACTGTTTCACCTTTTGCAACCAATCCAGCCAATACTAAGCTAGCTGAAGCCCGCAGGTCGGTTGCCATCACAGTAGCTCCATCTAAAGATGAAACGCCTTTTACTAATGCGGTATTACCATCAATACTAATATCCGCACCCAGTCGTTGTAGTTCTTGAACATGCATAAATCGATTTTCAAAGATTGTTTCAGTTACTTTAGAAACGCCATCTGCTACTGAATTAAGCGCCATAAATTGCGCTTGCATGTCTGTAGGAAAAGCTGGATGTGGCGCAGTTCTGATATTCACCGCATTAAGCTTTCCATCACTTTTTACTGTGATAGTATCGCCATCGACTGTGATTTCTGCACCCGCTTCTCTTAATTTCTCGATAACAGCATCTAACAAATCAGCTCTGACATTATTAAGCGTGACTGTTCCGCCTGTCATGGCTGCTGCAACCATATATGTACCTGCTTCGATACGATCACAAACAATATTATGACTAGTGCCACTCAGCTTCTCAACGCCTTCAATCGTAATCACATCAGTACCTGCCCCAGTGATTTTAGCGCCCATTTTGTTTAAACATTCAGCTAAATCGACTACCTCAGGTTCTTTTGCTGCATTCTCTAGAACGGTGATGCCTTGAGCAAGCGTGGCCGCCATCATTAAATTTTCAGTACCAGTCACTGTCACAATATCCATATAATAACGCGCACCTTGCAAACGACGGTTAGGTAAATGTAGGGTACTAGCCTGAATATAACCGTGTGTAATATGAATAGCTGCACCCATTGCCTGCAAACCTTTGATATGTAAATCTACTGGTCTAGAACCAATTGCACAACCGCCTGGCAAAGAAACGCGAGCACTTCCAAACCTTGCTAGCAAAGGCCCCAGCACCAAGATTGATGCCCGCATGGTTTTCACCATTTCATATGTCGCCTCAAATGAAGCAACTTCACTTGCATCTAAAGTGACTTGATGGCCCTGCCGCGCCACCTTAACGCCCATGGTGTCGAGTAATTTCAGTGTCGTATCAATATCTTTCAACGCTGCAACACTACTTAACTTTAATGGGGTTTCTGCTAACAATGCAGCACAAAGAATAGGCAATGCCGCATTTTTGGCGCCCGAAATGGTCACTTCACCATTGAGTGGTACGCCACCTGTAATAATTAACTTATCCAATTATTTAACGCTCGCCAAAAGGGTTTGCAACTCACCACTTTCATACATAGCTCTAATGATATCGGCACCACCTATAAATTCGCCATTCACATAAAGCTGAGGAATCGTTGGCCAATTGGCATATTGCTTGATTCCCTCACGGATTTCTTGGTCTTGCAATACATCAATCGCAATATATTTTGCTTCACATGCGTCTAACACTTGAGTTGCCAAGTTTGAAAAGCCACATTGTGGGAACTTAGGACTACCTTTCATATATAACACAACAGGATTACTTGTAACTGTCTCTTTAATTTTTGCTTGCGTTTCCATACTGATTCCTAATTAAAAAATTATTGATTGATTTCTGCCCATTTCTCGGGGGTTAAAGTTCGCATCGATAAAGCATGTATTTCAGCGCGCATTCGATCACCTAACGCGGCATATACTAACTGGTGTTGTTGTATCATGCTTTTGCCAACAAATTGAGGACTAACAATGACCGCTTCAAAATGCGTACCATCATCACCCATCACTTTTATATACTCACAATCCAAATTCTGTGTGATGTAACTTTTTAACTGCGATGCACTTAACACTTTTACCTTCTTACCAAGCCATAATGGCTCTTTATTTAATATTCAATGCGGTAAAATTCTAACCGCGTAACTTATAACCAGATTTTAACATTTTTAAGCTCAGCACTACCAATAGTGCTAAAAAGGCCGAAACAACTAACAAGCTAACCCAAGGTGAGATATCACCTTTACCAAAAAAGCCGTATCTAAAACCATCAATCATATAAAAAAATGGGTTGAACTTTGATATTGTCTGCCAAACCGGTGGCAAAGAGTGTATTGAGTAAAAAACCCCAGACAAGAAAGTCAGCGGCATGATGACAAAATTCTGAAACGCTGCCATTTGATCAAATCGATCTGCCCATATCCCAGCGATAATGCCAAATGTTCCCAACAAAGCACTGCCAAGCAAAGCAAAAACTAATACCCAAGCGATATTTGAGATTGGCAAATCAACAAACCAAATAGCGACTAAATAAATACTAACACCAACAACAACGCCCCTCATAATCGCAGCTGCAAGAAAAGCCAAAAAGAATTCTATGTATGTTAAAGGCGTTAATAATACAAAAACAAGATTACCCATAACTTTAGACTGAATCAAACTGGATGATGTGTTTGCAAAAGAATTTTGCAACAATGACATCATAATGAGTCCAGGAATCAAGAAAGCATTATATGGGACATCGTCATATACTTGAACACGCCCAGCCAGCACATGAGAAAAGATGAGCAGATAAAGAAGTGCCGTGATCATTGGTGAAGCAATCGTTTGGAAAGCGACACGCCAAAATCGCAACACCTCTTTTTTAAAAAGCGTATACATCCCTCTTGTTTGCTGATTAATAAGACTCATGCACCACCTACTAACGATAAAAAGACATCTTCTAAATCAGCCTCAATTAACTGCATATCCTCAATTACTGCATTGGCTTTTCTTATCTCACTTAACACTAACTCAATTTGACTCATTTCTGTAATTGCAAGTGTGAACATGGCATCATGCCCATTTTTAAGCATTGGTAACAAGCTTGGCGGTAAATGACCTGCACTTAGCCTTACCTTTAAATTTTTGGCTGGAAATTTACTTAGCAAATTAGATGTGGTATCTAACGCAACAATTTCACCTTGCTTCATCATTGCCACTCGAGAACAAAGCTCTTCCGCTTCTTCTAAATAGTGAGTTGTGAGGATAATGGTATGGCCTTCACTATTCAACCGCTTTATAAAAGACCACATTGTTTGCCTTAGCTCAACATCAACTCCAGCAGTTGGCTCATCTAAGACAATCACAGGTGGCCTATGTGCCAAGGCCTGAGCAATTAACGCCCTACGCTTCATGCCACCTGACAATCTACGCATATTGGTATGTGCTTTATCAGTTAAACCCAAGGATTCAATAATTTCATCTACCCATGCGTCATTTTCTTTTCCTCGCCCAAAATATCCAGCTTGAAACCGTAGCATCTCACGCACATTAAAGAAAGGATCAAAAACCAACTCTTGTGGCACTACACCTAATGCCAATCGTGCTGCTTGATAGTCATTGACAACATCATGTCCCATTACCAAGGCATTACCTGAACTTGGCTTTAATAACCCGGCTAAAATATTGATTAATGTCGACTTGCCAGCCCCATTGGGACCTAGCAAACCAAAAAACTCTCCTTGCTCAACAGACAAATCAACACCTCTAAGCGCTTGCAAACTGCCAAACGCTTTGCGAATATTGATAATATTTATAGCTGGAACTGTCAAAAAAACCTTTTCTGATAACTCTATTTATATAAAAAACGAAACCCCATCAATAAGATGGGGCTGATATCAAAGAAACCAAGTTTAAATAAAAAATTTAACTGATCAAATTTGAAACATCGTATAACGTCGTTAAACTACTCAAC
>CAYGSH010000094.1:0-7193 GCA_964352515.1 uncultured Methylophilaceae bacterium
GTATAGGTCTTCATCATAGATAAATCTAGATTTCAAAAAACTTTTCTTAAAAATAGTTGTCATAAATGTTATATAAAGAGAAATTTTTGATTGTTACAATTTATTACAATTGCAGCATAAAATGAAACAATACGCTTACATTGTTGATTCATTATACTTGTCCGCTGCATGCGATGCATCAGGTTGATTCGGAGTCATAATACAAATATGCTGACAAATAAATTATTTTTTTGGTCACAATTCGCCATACTAATGGTTTTAAGTGCAGCTTTTGTTTTTCCATCATTAGCCGACACAAATTCAGTTTCTGAAACACAAGATTTACCCGACACATTACAACCCCCATCAGATGTTAATTCTGCATTAGAGAAAACACTAGAGTATAACTTTAGTCCAGTTGATAGGGCGCGGTTACGTAAAGCGTTGATGGATTACGCGAGAAATAATGATCCAGAACATATACAGATTAATCGTGAACGTCAAAAAATGCGCAAAAGCCTGAATGAGCGTTTTACAAAATGTAATAATGATTTGGATGATTCATTAGATCGTCAAGAGGTGACAGAGTGTTTGCCACAAATTGCGCGTCATTTTAATGATGTAGATGTTGACGAAGATAATGTAATTACATTTGAAGAGTTGGAGTTAGCCCAAGCTAAATGGATGGAGCGCCATAAAGCGGCAGAAGCAAAACTTGAAGCACAAAGATTAAAAGAAGTCGAAGCAAGCATTAAAAGTAAATCCGCCGAGCCAAAGAAGAGTAATCAAGCTTCAGCTAAGGGTGATCAACCTAGCTAGTTTAAAAAGATCAAATCACTTTTATTGATCTTTATCAGTTGTCTTATCAAACCTATTTTTCTTTTTCAACATGATTGCAGTATAGTGAAGTCATGGATGCTATCGATAAGAATCAATCAAATGAAATCGTCATCAAAGTGGTCGGTTCGATTGCTAATGTGGATGAAAAAAAATGGGATGGCCTGACTGATGGAATGCCTTTGCTCAGACATGCCTTCCTTTCGGCATTAGAGAGATCTGGTTCCATTGGGAATGGAACGGGTTGGAACCCTTGCACCGTCATTATCACTCAAAATGATCAGTTAATTGGTGCAATGCCTCTATTTATAAAAAGCCACTCTTATGGTGAGTATGTATTTGATTGGGCATGGGCAGATGCTTATCAGCAAAATGGGCTTTCTTATTATCCAAAACTATTATCAGCAATTCCATTTACACCAATCACCAGTTCAAGATTGCTAGCAAAAAAAAAGGACATTAAGCTACAGTTAATTGAAGCACTTGAAGCAGTCATGTATAAACATGAGCTTTCTAGTGTACATGTTTTATTTCCTGATGATTCCGATGCATCTATGTTTGAGGGCGCTGGCTGGTTAAAGCGTGATGGTGTGCAGTTCAGGTGGCAAAATGAGGCGTATGATAATTTTGAAATGTTTTTAAGTACTCTAAGTCATAACAAGCGTAAAAAAATTCATCAAGAGCGTAAAAAAGTCAAAGAAGCTGGTGTTGAATGTCGCTATATCAAGGGTGATAAGGCAACAGAAGAGGATTGGGATTTTTTCTATCAATGCTACTGCTTGACCTACGATGCACATCACTCAACACCATATTTAACACGTTCTTTTTTTACTGAAATTAGCAAATCAATGCCTGAAAATATTTTGCTTATTATGGCAGCTATCGGAAGTAATAATATTGCCTGTTCACTCTGTTTTTATAATCAAGATACGCTTTTTGGTCGTTATTGGGGGGCTATTCAGTTTGTTTCTGGATTGCATTTTGAACTTTGCTATTATCAAGCACAACAATTTTGTATATCAGAGGGTATTGAGTATTTTGAAGGGGGTGCTCAAGGAGAGCATAAACTGGCTCGTGGCTTTATGCCAAGACCAACCTGCTCTTTCCATAAAATAGCGCATCCACAATTTGCGACTGCAATTAAAGATTTTTTAGGTCGAGAATCACGAGGTATTGCAAGTTATAACTCAGAACTAGAAGAAAGATCGCCCTTTAAAGAAAATTGATTTAAAGCTACCATGGAATTTCTTCGCCATCATAGGCAATAAATTTCCCGGTATTACTTAGGCTTAAATCATCAATAACTTGACGCAATCCTCGCACACTGGTTTCAGTGTTAATTAAAGCGTTTGGTCCGCCCATATCAGTTTCAACCCAGCCTGGGTGTAAGGTGACAACGGAAATTCCACTAGGCGCAAGATCAATGCTGAGACTTTTCATAATCATATTAATAGCTGTTTTGGTTGAGCGATACATATAACTACCGCCACTTGTATTGTCATCAATACTGCCCATTTTGCTTGAAAGTGTGACCAATTTTTTCAATTGGCTTTTTTCAATTAATGGCCTAAATGCCATTGCTACTTTTAATGGCGCGATACTATTTACTTTAAAACTATTTAGCCATGTTTCAACTTCTTTATCACTTAATCCACCACTTGGATATACGCCTGCATTATTAATCAGTACGTCGATTTGGGTGTCTTTTAATTCACGAGCTAAATAATCAACTTGCTTAAAGTCTGATACATCTAAAGTTAATATTTTAATATTGGTATATTGGGATGCTAATGTATTCAGATTGTTTGCTGATTGTGGGTTGCGACAACAAGCCAAAACATCCCAGCCAGCTTCAGCGTATTGTTTTGCAAACTCTAAACCGATGCCACGGTTTGTGCCAGTAATGAGTACTGTACTCATAAGACTCTCCTGCGTTATTGATTAAAGCATTATGCGTTAAAAATAACACAATGGGAAATTTGAAGATGATAGGAGATCGTTTTTAACGAAAGCTTATGTTGTGATAAGTTTTTATATGCAATTTATATGTAAGCAATGGATTTCTTGGCATCAGTAGCGTTAGGCATATAGTCTAAAAGTAATTGATCTAATGGTTTTGGTTTAGAAAATAAGTATCCTTGACCATAATCACAACCAATTGATAGTAATAAGTTTCGTTGCTCATCGGTTTCAATGCCTTCGGCGATTACCTTTAAACCTAATTTATGGGCCATCATAATAATCGTTTCGCATAGCACCATATCGTCAGAATAAATAGACAAATTTTGTACAAAAGAACGATCAATTTTGATGAAATTTACATCAAGTTTTTTTAAATAAGAGAGTGAAGAGTAGCCAGTACCAAAATCATCTATCAATAAATGAGCCCCAGCGTCTCTAAGCTCATCAAAAATTTGATTGATAGTTGAGTTGGTTTCTAACATCAAACCTTCAGTAATCTCTATGCCTAAATTATTATTACTGAGGCCATGTTTGCGTAAATAATTTGGCCATTCAGCCATTAAGGTAGAATCACTAAGTTGTTTTGGCGATACATTAATACTCACTGAAAAATCGGTGTTTATTTTTTTTTGCAAAATAGCAATGTCAGTCAATGCTTGTTTAAAGACCCAATCTCCAATTTCATTAATTATATTAGAGTCTTCCGCGATAGCTATAAACTCTCCAGGGCCAACTAGTCCTTTGGATGGATGTTGCCAACGGATAAGAGCTTCTGCCTTAACCATTTGTTTTGATTGTAGGTTGACGATTGGTTGATAATGCAGTTTAAACTCATTTGAAGGCAGCGCTTTATCTAAATCCATTAATATGGTTTGCTTGTTAAGTAACTTGTCATACATGGATTGATTAAACGCTTTATAGTTATTCTTACCATCAAACTTCGCTTCATACATAGCGGTATCAGCAAACTTTATTAATGTTTCTACGTTGTCAGTATCTAGTGGGAAAATGCTCGATCCTATGCTAGCTGTAATACTTATTTTAATCTGATTGATAAGGTATGGCTGACTTAGTGATTCTAAAATTCTGTTTGAAATCTTCTCTACAATACTTAAGTCGGTTATCTGATTGACAATAATAGCAAATTCATCGCCAGCCAATCTTGCAATATTATCTACTTCTCTAATAGAGGTTTTTAACCGCTCAGCGACCTGAATGATTAGCTCATCGCCAACTTGATGCCCGTGTATATCATTGACGTGTTTAAACCCATCAAGATCAATATATAAAAATCCCAATTTTAATTGACTGTGTAATGCCGCTTCAAAAGCTTCTTTTTTTAGTTGCTCAAATAAAATACGATTTGGTAAGTCAGTTTGTATATCAAAATGAGCCTGATGCCATATTAAATTTTGTGCTTTTTCATGTTGTTTTTTCATACTCTGTTTTAATTTATAGCCTTTATTTAATAAAGAGAGTACTAATAAAGCAAATATCACGAGTAATATTCTGGCAGCTAATTGATTCTTTTTAAAAACCGACATATTCCAATGACTCAGTATTTCGCTTTTTTCAGGCTCTAATGCTTTAAAAGATTTATTTAGAATTGATTGAAGTATTGGCCAATCATTTCTAACAGCCATTCTTAGATCTGTTTCTAGCGGGGCATATCCCACTTTATTTAAATAACTAATACCCTGTAGGTTTGCTTCATAATCCACCACCATTTCATTGCCAATATAAGTAACTGAGTTATTTAGCTCGATGTCATTAAAGGCTTCTTCAATCACATTGATTTTAAATAGATTTAAGTTTGGATAGTTTTTATCTAAAAATTGAATGAGTTGGCCATATTTATAAACGGCAACTTTTTTGTTAGATAAGTCTGAAAATGTGAAAGCAGTTTTATTATTTTTGTGTTGATAAATAGCATATCTAAAAGTAAGAATAGGTTCAGTTAAGATATATTTTGATTGATCTATTTTGGTTGGGTTTGGAATTGCTGACAACATATCAACAGTTTGTGACGAATCGTCATCAATATTTATCTTATCAAACTGGACGCCTAAAATAGGTTCTAAGCGTTGTAAATATTCAATTGTGATGCCACGGAATTTGTGTTTTTCTGTAACAAACTCTACCGGTTTCCAGCTATGTTTTACCCCAACTTTAATGACTTTATGTTGCGCTAGCCATTGATGCTCTTCAGTTGTTAAATCAAGGATATTTGAAGAAGTCTCTTGATTAGAGTTTCCCAAACTCTGTTTAAAGCTATATGCTTCTAAAGGCGCTGTAATCAATAGCAAAATAGAGATTGATCTTAGTATTTTAATTAAATTAAATGGCATAAACTTTTTTAAATTTATATCTAAAGTTATCTAAAGTAATGTTAAATATGCAATTAATATGCCAAAACTTAACTATTTTGTTTTGCTCTGTTATCTATGCTGCCAAAAGAGGTTATAGACAACGCTTTATTAATATACAGATGTATAATATAATGTCTGCAACAATACAAATAAGCAAGATGTCAAAGTAAGTGGCACATTACCTTAATGACCATATTTTCTTGCAGCAATATATTCATGCCCAGTGAGACTCCGCTGGGCATTTTTATTTCAAAGTTTAATGCTGCATGATTCAACTAAGATTCAAAAATCATTGAATTACTATGTTAAAGTTTTTCTTTTTTGGAAGAGATACCAGTGTTTAAAGCGGCAATATTTGATATGGATGGATTGCTCATTAATTCTGAGCATATCATTATGCAAGCCTGCATTGAGGCTGCCAGAGATATTGGTATTCAGTATACGCAGAAACAATTTATTGAGTTGATAGGTCGTGCTGCTGCTGATTCGTCACGAATTATGGCAGAGCAGCTTGGTGGCATAGATAATCTGCAACAAGTTGGTCAAAGAGTAGATGCGATTCTTGCTAAGCGTAATCATGTGTTTCCTTTAAAGAAAGGCGCAGAACCTTTGCTAAAACATTACCAAATGCAAGGAATCACTTGTAGTGTTGCTTCATCATCATCACACCAACATATTGAACATCGCTTAAGTTATGTTAACGTGTTGGATTACTTCAGCCATACAACGAGCGGTCAAGAGGTAAGCAAAGGAAAACCTAATCCTGATATCTATTTACTAGCAATACAGAAATTAGGTCTGACCGCAGAAGATTGTATTGCATTTGAAGACAGCGAACAGGGTGCGCGTGCAGCTATAGCCGCTGGTTTAAAAGTCGTCGTCGTGCCAGATTTACAAGAACCAAGTGCGTTTGTGAAACAACATAGTTATCAAGTCGTTGAAAGTTTAGAAGCATTTTTAGCCAACATGGTATAGCAGTCACTTTGATCATCAACTGTTGCAAATTAACCCATCATTAATAATAATTCAAACATGCCACGTTACCCACTTTTATCAGCAGATGAGCAGCTTGCCTTACCATCTCTAAAGGCTAAGCCAGTTGAAATGCAAAGTAAATTTCAAGATAGCACACATCAACTTTGGCATTGTGAAACGGAAGATGGCGCCATGGTGTTAAAGGTTTGTAATCATGATGCTATTGCTCAGTCAACCTTTTGGTATGGCGTTAATACTTTATTTGGCGCAGATTTTCCAAACACTTTAGATCAAATTAGAAAAACACATAAATTAGTCGCTAAAAAAGGGTCTTTTGCCATTCCAGATTTGGTTGCATCTGAGGCTAACAGATTTGTAATCACACGGTATTTGGCTGGTAAAGATGTAGATGCAAAAATGGTAACAGATAAAATGGTTATTCAACTTGCTAAGCATATTAGTCAACTGCATCAACAAACATATGAAAAATGGGGCTATTTACATGCGCCAGACTATGCTGCAATTCATTGGGGGAAACAATTACAAGAGACCTTGCTAAAGATGGCAGAGCAAAGTGCTATTGAGATTCCAAAGTCATTTTTGCATAGTGTTATTACTCAAGCAGGGCTGGTTAATGAAAAAATCTTTGTCCCAATGATGCTTGATCTTCGTTGGGATCAGCTCAGATTGCTAGATAAAGGTCAGATTAGTGAGTTGGCTTTGATTGACTTAGATGCCTTTGTGATTGGGCCACGGACGTTGGAGTTAATCTTATTAGAGTATTTGTTAACAGCCGAAAAATTTTCCTTATTTAAAAGCCAGTATATGCAAGATCATGATTGGCCAGATTATTCGCTACAAAAGCCTTGCTACCAATTGTTATTGTTTTTAATGAATGTACTTGGTGAACAAGATTTAGACCGTTGGATGGGGCAATATTAATTCACATTATCAAAAGCTATGGTCAGATGTTTGCTGTCGATAAAGCTTTAACCAATTCATAAACCCTGCAGCCGCCAATATCGTATTGAGAATAAACAATATTGCAGTTGCGTAATAAGCCGTTTCAAC
>CAYGSH010000095.1:0-7122 GCA_964352515.1 uncultured Methylophilaceae bacterium
ATCTACACCTGCTGGAATTTTAACTGATAGGGTTTTGTGTTTTTTAACACGGC
The DNA here is from genome assembly GCA_964352515.1 of uncultured Methylophilaceae bacterium. Taxonomy (GTDB): domain Bacteria; phylum Pseudomonadota; class Gammaproteobacteria; order Burkholderiales; family Methylophilaceae. The sequence continues at coordinate 54 of CAYGSH010000095.1, forward strand.
CATCACCATGGCAAGTATTGCACTCATCTGCTTTTGAAATTGTTTTGCCAGTACCATGACATTTAGGACATGTTTGCTGTACTGAAAAAAATCCCTGTTGCATTCGCACTTGACCATGACCACCGCAAGTGCCGCAGGTTGATGCAGATTTCCCAGCTTTTGCACCTGTGCCATGACACTCATCACAGCTAGACATAACCGGGATACGAATTTTAGTTTCCGTTCCTTTTGCAGCCTGCTCAAGTGTTACTTCCATATTGTAACGAAGATCAGCTCCGCGATAGACATTGGAGCGTTGTTGTCCACGACCACCACCAAAAATATCACCAAAAATATCACCAAACGCATCATGGAAGCCACCGCCACCAAAGCCGCCCGCACCTGCCCCCATACTCGGATCAACGCCCGCATGACCATATTGATCATAAGCCGCACGTTTTTGATCGTCTGAGAGTATTTCGTAAGCTTCTTTAGCTTCTTTAAATTGCTCTTCAGCTTTAGCGTTATCAGGGTTGCGATCAGGATGATATTTCATCGCTAATTTTCGGTAGGATTTTTTAATTTCCTCCGCTGACGCATCTTTATTAACACCTAATACTTCGTAAAAATCTTTTTTATCAGCCATATGTAAAATCTATTTTTAAATGCATTCTTTTAAGTTGAAAAGTCGTTAACATCACTAATTGATGTTAACGACAGTGTCAAACTAAATCATGGTTTAGTCTTCTTTTTTAACTTCTTCAAACTCAGCATCAACTACCTCAGCATCAACAGTTTTTTCACTATCTTTACTTGGTTGAGCGCTTTGAGTGTTTGCTTCAGCTTGTGCTTGAGCATTCATTTTTTCACCTAGTTTTTGTGAGGCTTCCATTAATGAATTCGTTTTTGCTTCAATGGTTTCTTTATCACCATCTTTAACAACAGACTCTAAATCTTTAATGGCATCTTCAATTTTAGATTTCTCATCAGCTTCGAGTTTATCACCATATTCATCAAGTGATTTTTTAACACTGTGAATCATACCGTCAGCACTGTTTCGCACATCTACTAATTCACGTAAAGCTTTATCTTCTTCTGCATGAGCTTCAGCATCTTGCTCCATACGTTGAATTTCTTCTTCGCTTAAGCCAGAGTTTGCTTTAATGGTAATTTTATTTTCTTTACCAGTTGCTTTGTCTTTAGCTGATACATGCAAGATACCATTGGCATCAATGTCAAATGTCACTTCAATTTGCGGTTGACCACGTGGCGCTGGTGGAATATCGCTTAAGTTAAATTGACCAAGTGATTTATTGGCGTTTGCCATTTCACGTTCACCTTGTAACACTTGAATTGTCACAGCATTTTGGTTGTCATCAGCGGTTGAGAATACTTGAGATGCCTTTGTTGGAATCGTTGTATTCTTTTTGATGAGTTTGGTCATCACGCCGCCTAGTGTTTCAATCCCAAGAGATAATGGTGTCACATCTAATAATAATACATCTTTAACATCACCTTGTAGCACACCACCTTGAATTGCAGCACCAACAGAAACTGCTTCATCAGGATTGACGTCTTTACGTGGCTCTTTACCAAAAATCTCTTGTACTTTTGCTTGTACTTTAGGCATGCGACTTTGACCGCCAACTAAAATTACATCAGTAATGTCAGAGGTAGAAACGCCAGCATCTTTCATCGCTGTTGTACATGGTGCCATCGTACGTTCAATCAAGTCTTCAACCATGCTCTCAAATTTAGTGCGAGTTATTTTCACAACCAGATGTTTAGGGCCTGTTGCATCAGCTGTAATATAAGGCAAATTAACTTCTGTTTGAGTGCTTGAAGATAGCTCAATTTTCGCTTTCTCAGCCGCCTCTTTCAAACGTTGTTTAGCCAATAAATCGTTACGTAAATCTAAACCGTTATTGTCTTTTTTGAATTCATCCGCTAAGAAGTCGATGATGCGGTTATCAAAGTCTTCGCCACCAAGGAAGGTATCTCCATTGGTCGAAAGCACTTCAAATTGATGTTCACCATCAATGCTAGAAATTTCAATGATAGACACGTCGAAGGTCCCGCCGCCTAAGTCATACACGGCAATTTTACGATCACCTTCTTGTTTGTCTAAGCCAAAGGCTAATGCTGCTGCCGTTGGTTCGTTAATAATACGCTTTACCTCTAAACCAGCAATACGACCAGCATCTTTTGTCGCTTGACGTTGACTATCATTAAAATAAGCAGGTACGGTAATCACCGCTTCTGTCACTTCTTCACCTAAGTAGTCTTCAGCTGTTTTTTTCATTTTGCGTAATACTTCAGCTGAGACTTGCGGTGGAGCCATTTTCTCGCCGCGCACTTCAACCCAGGCATCACCATTGTCAGCTTTGACAATTTTGTAAGGCATTAATTTGATGTCTTTTTGAACCGCTTGCTCGTCAAACCGACGGCCAATCAAACGTTTAACCGCATAAAGTGTGTTTTCTGGATTCGTTACCGCTTGGCGTTTAGCTGGGGCACCCGCTAAAATCTCACCATCTTCTTGATATGCGATGATAGATGGCGTTGTACGTGTGCCTTCTGCATTTTCAATTACGCGTGGTTTGCCACCTTCCATAACTGAAACACAAGAGTTTGTTGTTCCTAAGTCAATACCAATAATTTTACCCATGTTGTTTATTCCTTATATTTCCAATATTCTTTACTAAAAAAGTTGTCATTTAAATTACTTTGTTAACACAATAATTGGGCCTGTTTTTTACTTTTCAAGTCCCTATTGATAAAAGCACTATTTTGCTTTTGAAACGACCACTAAAGCTGGACGTAAAACGCGATCATTTAATGTGTAACCTTTTTGTAAAACTGAAAGAACAATGTTAGGTTCACCTTCAGATTCAACCGCGCTAATTGCTTGATGTTTATTTGGATCAAACTTTTCTTCAACTGGATTTATTTCAGCAATATGGAACTTCTCGAACACGCTTAATAACTGTTTTGCGGTCAGTTCCACACCATCTTTATAGCTTTCAACCGTTGCACTCTCTACAGCAAGCGCAGCGTCAAGACTGTCTTTAACAGCGAGTAATTCACCACTAAACTTTTCAAGTGCGAATTTACGTGCTTTATCTATATCTTCAAAAGATCTGCGGCGAATATTTTCCCCTTCAGCTTTTACATAAAGCACTTGTGCCTTGGATTCTTCTAAGGCTGCTTCTAGCGCTGCAATTCTGTCTTCTGGCGTTTGATTGGCAACATTAATATCTTCTGCTTGATCATATCCATTTGTTTCATCATTTTGTTCTGGAATGTGCTCTTCTGTATTTTGTTCGTCTGACATTTTGACCCCCGTACATTAATAATTCTTATCTATATGGTGATAGTGGCAGTAATTTCAAGCAATTATTAAAGATTTAATTTAAAAAATTTGCCATTTATCTTGTATTGATTTGTTGTAAATCAAAAAGCCCTTCTATTTAGAGTGGCATATTAGTCATAAGACATCGTTTATATGATGAGGAGATTAGGATGAAAGTGTGGTCGGATTTGTTATCAACGGATTATGGTGTAATGAGCCTAATTGTTATCCTTTTGATTATTGCTGCAATGATTGGTTTTGTTTATTTTGTAGTGAAGCATTTACGACAATAGGTATTAATTTTGCTCACTAGATGAGTGGCTTAATGGAGTTTAAGGCACTCACAACTGAGCTGACTGATGGTGTAGTTTTAATGCCGCCAAGATTAATGGCTTGACCTGACATAGAAGGCATTACGCCTGTTCTTGCAGGGTTGGTATCAGTATAAATTGCGACTGTTGGAATTTCGAGCGCAGCCGCTAAATGTGAAAGTCCTGTATCTACTCCAATTGCAGCTTGTGCTTCACTGATGACAGAAGCAATTCTTGCAATAGTCAGTTTTGGTAAGATAAAGACATTATGTTGCTTGTTTGCTATTTCAATAGCACGTTGATACTCCGCATCATTTGCCCATGGTAAAACTAATTGTAAATGATTTTTTTCAAGCTGCTTTGCCAGATTAATCCAATTTTCAATAGGCCAAAGTTTGCTATCTTTGCTTGTGCCATGTAAGCCAATCATAAATTGCTGGGGTAGCTTGATGTCTGCTTTAGGAATGCTTTTAGAAATGCCATAATCAGGACGATCTAAAGGTTTTTGATAATCAAAAACTTCTGCTACTAATTCGCGATTACGAACAACCGCGTGTTGATTTCTGGCGACATAATGTTGGTGATTGTAAAAGAGGCTAGCTAACTTTTCCCGCGCAGATGCTTGATCATAACCATACTTATCCCCTTTAGCAAAACGACTCACGACTGCACTTTTGATTAAGCCTTGTGTATCTATAATGTAGTCATATGGTTGCGCTGAAATCAAATGTTTAAATTCGATGATTTCATGCCAAGTTTTTTGATGGAATAGTGCTTTTCGCCAATGCCTTATAGCAATAGTAAATACTTGATTTACTGAAGAGTGTAGTTTGGGAATGTCAGCAAAACCTTCTTCAACGACCCAATCAATATGTGCACTTGGATGTTGCTGTAGAATATCGTTTACAACAGGTAAGTTGTGAATAACATCACCTAATGAAGAGGTTTTGACCAGTAAAATACGTTTCATGCCGTTATTTTCGCATACAATTAACATTTTCCTAGATGGATTCATCAAGCATTGAAGTTTGCATTTATTATTTTTAAGTATTTTCCATATGGTGGTATGCAGCGTGATATGTTGCGAACAGCAAATGAACTGATCAAAAAAGGTCATCAAGTTGAAGTGTTTACCTTAAGCTGGCAGGGGGATGCGCCAACTCAGATGGGTGTTCATGTGTTGCCACAAAATGCATGGTTTAATTACCAGCGATACAAAAAGTTCATTAGTGCTACTTTTAAAATGATTCAAGCAAACCATTTTGATTATATTTTTGGCTATAACCGTATGGCAGGCTTAGACGCCCACTTTGCCGCAGACCCATGTTTCATTGAGAGAGCATATTCACAACGCGGTTTTTTTTATCGGCTAGCGCCAAGAACTAAATGGTTTGCTGCTTGTGAAAAAGCTGTTTTCTCATCAGATTCTTCAACGCATGTGCTAGCGGTATCATTAAGAGAGAAGCCAAACTTTCAAAAATGGTATGGTACGTCGGATGAACGTTTTCACTTTATTCCGCCATATTTATCTCAAGAACGCTTCAAGTTGGCAGATAAAAAAAAGATGCGAGCTCATTTACGTAAAGCGTTTGGCTTTGCTCAAGATGATTTTGTGTACTTGCTAACGGGATCAGGTTTTTCAATGAAGGGCTTAGACCGCGCTATTCTTGCTCTTGCTGCTATGCCCAAAGACCTTCGTGAAAAAACGCGTTTGGTGGCTGTTGGACAAGATAACCCTAAGCAATTTAATGCAATGGCAGAAAAGCTGGGACTTAAAAATAATGTTGTTATTTCTAAAGGACGTGCCGATATACCAATGCTTATGCAAGGTACTGATGTTTGCGTGCATCCTGCCTACCGCGAAAATACTGGCCTAGTTATTTTAGAAGGAATGGCTTGTGGCGCGCCAATGCTGGTAACAGAAAGCTGTGGATATGCATCGCATGTTAAGGAAGCTGAGGCGGGGTTGGTGTCAGCGTTGCCTTTCAATCAAGATGTGTTTAATGCTGAATGGTTAAGTATGTTTCAATCGATATCAGCCACTAAAAATATCCAATCAAAGTGGTCATTAAATGGATTGGCTTATATAAAAACAATTATGCAAGCTAATGATGGCAGTGCTGAGGCAAACATACTGATTCAATTAGCAGAACAAAAATCCGCTAACAAAGGTGGTCATTAAGTTGATTTGCAAACAAAATACAATTTTTAGTATGCCGCCTCAACTAAGAAAAGCACTAGCCGCTGGTGAGAAGTGCGATACATTCGAGCGCGCAATGAATTTAGAAGGCAAGGCTTATCGAAATGTGCCTGGTCGGAAAACAATTCGTATTGAATTGTTAAACGAACAGTATTTTATCAAACAGCATTTTGGTGTTGGTTGGGGTGAGATTTTTAAGAATTTATTTTCTTTAAAAAAACCAATTCTTAGTGCTATGACCGAAGTGAGGGCAATTAAAGCAATATCAGCGTTAGGAATTGCGACAACACCTTTAATTGCTTACGGGCAACGTGGTTGGAATCCAGCTAAGTTAGAATCTTTTGTTATGACCAAGGATTTAGGCGACATCATTTCATTAGAAAGTTTGTGTGTTGAATGGAAAACCAAACCACCAGATGCAACATTTAAGCGAAATCTCATTATAGCAGTTGCAAGAGTTGCAAAAAAAATCCATGAAAATGGTATGAATCATCGAGATTTTTATTTATGCCATTTCTGTTTAGATAATTCAGATTTGAAAAGTACAAACCTTTACTTGATTGATTTACATAGAATGCTAATTTACAATAAGCCGTCAAAAAAATCGAATATGAAAGATATCGCTGCTTTATATTTTTCTGCAATGGATATTGGTTTAACCGCAAAGGATTACCTTCGTTTTAAAATGCATTATCAAAAGCAAACAATAGATTTTTGGAAACAAGTAGAGTTAAGAGCTGTTAATCTATATGCGAAGTTTAATAGCATTAAGTTCCAAAAAAAATTATCTATAGAGCGGACTAAATTAGATTAACTAATGTAATCATCGCTAACATATTATTTGATTAAAATGTATTTAGTTGATGTTGTTTATATTGAGAAGATTTATCTTCTCTTCAATATGTGTTTCTTACATCAAATTTTTTTTGGAAGCATGCCTAGGTAGTTGAACAAGTCGCTAATTACTTTAACATTGCTGAGCTACAATACTAAAAAGGAAACAATAAATTAAAATAATGTAGTCTTTTTGAAGCGTTCTGCGTTTATTACAATTATGTGTTTTTATAAAGAGGAGAATGAGATGGTCAAAAAAATAATAATAGGTTCTGTGATTGCCGCTTTTACATTGGGTGGTTGTGCAAATATGACAGAAACCCAAAAAGGCACAGCTAAAGGTGCGGCAATTGGTGCAGGTGCAGGTGCCGTTGTTGGCGCAATTGCAGGTAA
>CAYGSH010000096.1:0-6987 GCA_964352515.1 uncultured Methylophilaceae bacterium
GACTTTTCTAGTGTATTAAAGCATCGTTGTGCAGATGGCTCGCTCGGGAAAAGTGGTTTGTTATATGCTGAAGCAACAATACAAAAATGGATGGGCAATTATGAAAAAGTCGATGCATTCATTGCTCCTTGCCAATTTATGCAACAATCCATAGCACATCGTATCTCTGAAGAAAAAATTCATTTACTGTACAACGGGATTGACGTTAACGAAGTGCAAAGTAGTGATGAAGATGAAGCATATGTATTGTTTCTCGGCCGATTAGTCCCTGAAAAAGGAGTAAAAACACTGTTAAAAGCGCACAATCAATCTAAAGAGTCTTGGAAGTTAGTTGTAGCAGGTACAGGGCCAATATACGATGTCTTAAAACTGCAATATAAGTCGAGTATATTAGTAGGTTATTTAGAGGGTGATGCATTAAAAGAAATTATACGCAAAGCGTCTGTCATTGTTGTGCCATCGGAGTGGTATGAAAACTGTCCAATGTCTGTGCTTGAAGCAATGGCATATGGCAAACCAGTAATAGCTAGCAGAATAGGTGGTATACCGGAGCTAGTTGAAGAGAATAAAACAGGTTTGCTTTTTGATGCAGGTGATGCTGATGGATTGCTACTTGCTGTCAAAAAACTGATGAAATCAAAAAGTTTACGGCAACAAATGGGTAAAACTGGACGCAGACGTGTAGAGCAATATTTTTCTTTAGACAAGCATCATCAAGGCTTAATTAATATTTATAAAGATGTATTAGGAGCATAAAATATGGCAACAGCAGTCGCTACAAATGCTGGTTATCCAACTGATGTATCCATTATCACGACCTATCGTTGTCAAATGCGTTGCAAGATGTGCGATATCTGGGAAAACCCATCAGATAGTAAGCGTGAGATTCAAGCTAAAGAGTTAGAAATGCTCCCCAATTTTAAGTTTGTCAATATCACTGGGGGCGAGCCATTTGTTCGTCGAGACCTAGAAGATATCGTTGAAGTGATGTATACAAAATCTGATCGTATTGTTATTTCTACTTCAGGGTGGCATACCGAACGAATTATTAAAATGGCAGAGAGGTTCCCTAAAATAGGCATACGCGTAAGTATTGAAGGCTTATCACAAAAAAATGACGATTTGCGGGGTAGAGAAGGTAGTTTTGATCGTGCAATGCGTTTATTGTTAACGCTAAAGCAAATGGGTATCAAAGATATTGGTTACGGTTGTACTGTATCCAATAAAAACTCAGAAGATATGTTGTGGTTATATAGAATGTCTCGCGAGCTTGGTATGGAGTTTGCCACAGCAGCTTTTCATAACTCATACTACTTTCATAAAGATGATAACGCTATTACAAATCAAGATGAAGTGATTAATAATTTCCGATTATTGATGGAAGAATTATTAAAAGATAAAAGTCCGAAAAGCTGGTATCGAGCTTTTTTCAATCTTGGACTGATTAATTACATACGAGAGCAACCGAGAATGTTGCCATGTGAGGCAGGAACGGCTAATTTCTTTATTGAACCATATGGAGATGTCTATCCATGTAATGGCTTGGAAGATCGTTACTGGAAAGAGTCAATGGGGAATATTCGCGATGTACAAAGTTTTGATGAGCTATGGTTTAGTGAGCAAGCGGAAAAGGTGCGCGGATTAGTCCGTACCTGCCCAAAAAACTGTTGGATGGTTGGTACAGCTGCGCCAGTGATGAAAAAATATATCAAGCACCCGACAAAATGGGTAATCAAAAACAAAATAAAATCAATGCTTGGCAAACCTATCTGTATTGATCAAGTGCCGCACTACAATGTAGGTCAAGATCCGCTCCAAGGTGATTTAAGAGAGACCAAACCTAAAGAGCAAGGTCACCCAATTGCGTTCAAGCCTCGTGAACCTGAGGTGGTTTTGACTGAGGAAGAGTTGGCTGACATGCTCAAATCGAGTTAAAGAAAGTTTAAGACTTTGAAAACTCCACAATAGTGGAGTTTTTTTGACTTAAAATTTTAAGTTGTTACGAACGAAAGTTAGATTCAACTCTATAGTTGAATCTAATGATTAATCGGTGTCGGCATCAAAAACATTAATTTATTTCGATAAAAGTCGACTTTAATTCCATTTAGTGACTTTTAATATTTCTGTCATTTTTTGTCGCTAAAATTCATTATCTATTTATAAGTTGTTTTAATAAAAATATCATTTATGTTTAATTGATTTTCATCCAATAATAGGCAATCAAATTGGATAGGCATATTGACTATATTCATGTATTTCAAGTTCTTTTTGTAATGTGTTTCTTAGATCGAGGTTGAGGGGAAGATAATAATTTTTTTGATTTAGTTTTAAAAAAATATTTTTTAACAATATGATAATTAACTTAATCAATCAATTTAGCAATTCAATTTCTTTATGATTGCTATCGTTTATCCTCAATTTTATGGCGTGGGCGAGATTGTTCGCTACCTAGATTCCTTTTTGGAGAACTTGCCAGATAATCATCCTAAGGTTTATTTGATTACAGGGGATAAGAATAGACGTATCGCTAGGTATAAGGGTGTTGAAATAATTAATGTACCTTTTACGTCTAATAGGTTTAGTTTGATTCTTTGGACATTGCGTGTTCGTAAGATTTTACTTCAGCTGTATAAGCAGAAAAAAATTCAATGGGTCAATTTGCATATTCCACCGCTTATACCAGGTTTATTGCTGCCAAAAAATATTCCAATGATACTAACTGTGCATGGGACTTATTTGGGTATGTCTGGTGCCTTTAATAAACAACGCTACTTTAATCATCATTGGAACAGCATTGAAATTCAAATAAAGCAATTAATGGAATATTATCTGTTCCGGCAATCTGAAAAAGCCATTGTATTGAATGCACAAGGTAAAGAAGAAGTGTTGTCGTATAGCTACCAAAAACAAATAACCAAGTTACCAAGTGGAATAGACATCAATAGATTTAAACCAAATCAAAGTATTCCTAAAAATATAGATGTTATATTTTTTAGTGGGAATGAATTGTATAAGGGCAAAAGTGCAATGGTTGCTGTTTGTAAAGCACTCATCTCTTTAAAGCCAGATATTGTTATTTGTATTCTCGGCGATAGCCATGAGGACCATTGGCTTAAACAGAGTTTCTCTAATGATGAGAGCAATATCATATTAACTGGAAAAGTAACGATTGATGAAGAGATTGGTTTTTATCAGCGCAGCCGAATATTTGCTTCTACTTCTTATTATGAAGGTTTAACAAGCGCTTGCATTCAAGCAATGGCAATAGCATTACCTGTCGTTGTTTGGGATTTACTTTTTTATCGTGATTTAGTGATTGATCATGAAACAGGAGTGTTTATTCCAGTAGATGATTTTCAGCAGATGTCATTACAAATAACTCGATTACTTTCAGACGAATCTAAGAATTCATTATTAGGCAATAAAGCAAAAGAAATGATTGCTAAAAATTACAGTTGGAAAAAACTATCTCAACAATTTTTTGATATTTTTATTTGATAGAGCTGCATTAGTTTCAAGCTGACTCTTCTGAAAATCACAAAATTATTACAATCGAGTTGCAATACCATAAGCCGTTCGGCCTAGTCATAAATTGTATATGGTCATTTAAATGAAACCAAAATCTCGCATTCTTATACATTCGATAAGATTGCTTTATAGATAATTAAAGTGCTCATATGTGAACTAGATAAAGGTGAAAGCAATGCGCTTGTTCAAGAAAAATTTACATATTGAATCAGTTAATAAATCATTATCATTTTTGATTTCAGCTGCAAAAAATACAACACAAATTTTTAACTTAAGTCAAATGTGGCGTAGGACTGCCAACAATGTCGCTGATTCTGGATATCCACAAGTACAGCCAAGCATAGGTAAACTATCTGCGAATGCTTGGACAAGCCCGCAGCCCATTAAAGCATATCCAAAACTTCATGTGATGATGCTTGGTTTACGTGGGTTTCCAAACGTACAAGGGGGTATTGAGGCACATGCAGAGGAGTTGTGTCCTTTACTTGTTTCTCTTGGATGTAATGTTGAGGTTTTGGTGAGATCACCATATCAAGCCAAAGAATTAGGCGATAGCTGGAGGGGTGTTAAATTTAGCAGAATTTGGGCTCCTAAATCTAAAGGTTTTGAAGCACTTATACATACATTTTTGGGTGTTCTTTATGCTGCGGTGAAAAGACCAGATGTATTACATATTCATGCAATTGGCCCTGCCTTAATGACGCCCCTTGCTAGACTATTTGGTCTTAAAGTTGTTGTAACGCATCATGGTCCCGATTACAACAGGCAAAAATGGGGATTTGTTGCTCGAACAATATTATTACTTGGTGAGGCTCTAGGTATGCGATTTTCTAACGGGCGTATCGCTATTTCAAACCTAATTCGTGAATTAGTTTTGCATAAACATACTATGCATTCTGAATTAATTTATAACGGGGTCAATATTCCTGATGAGATTTTAGAAGAGACTGAACAAGCTTTATTTGATAACGTGTTAACGGACTTTAATCTAAAAACTGGCCGATATATTTTATTAGTTAGCCGTCTTGTTCCAGAGAAACGGCATATTGATCTTATTAATGCGTTTAAACAAGCTAACATCAAAGATTGTAAGTTGGTTTTAGCTGGGGACTCTGATCATCCTGATGAGTATGTAAAACAATTGTTAGAACTTGCTGGCAATACGCCTAATGTAGTGATGACGGGTTACCAAACAGGACCTTCCTTGGACAGCTTATATGCTAATGCAGGTTTATATGTTTTGCCTTCATCTCATGAGGGCTTGTCTATTTCACTTCTTGAGGCGCTTAGTCATGGCATCCCTGTTTTAGCGAGTGATATCCCTGCAAACCTCGAAATTGCATTACCCGATGAACAGTATTTTGAATTAGGTAATATTAATGCCTTGCAGATGAAACTTAAAGCCAGTTTTGAGATGCCAATGAATGAGGTCAAAATTAAAGACTTACAAAAATGGGTAGAGTATCAATACGACTGGAAAAATATCGCAAGGCAAACATTAAGTGAATACCGTAGTATAGTGCGCTAAAGGGTCATCATGATAGTAAGAACGTTTAGTTTGTTTGTTAATTTAGTTTAAGTAGCTTGAATTGATGGCGTTATTTAAGGTGGTCTTTTTTTTAAACTATTTGATTCGTTGTAAAGAGTTGTACGTCTTTTATAATAATTTAATAAGGTTGATGTCATTGCTATAAAGAACGCAATATACATAACAACCATTATGCACATTCTTAGCAAACAGATACTTTATTTACCTGTATTCGCGTCTTTGAGGATCTATGGGTAAGAGTCAACCATTTCGATACAATAAAGAAATTTCCCCACAGTTGCTGATAAAAATGTTGATAGATCCAACATTTATTATTGCATGTTTAGCCGTTGTCACTTTTTATTATGGGTATCAAATAACACCTAAATATTATGTAACGGCATTGATTATATTTGCATTAAGTTTTCCTGGTGCTTGGTTCAGGCAGCAAAGTATTTGGGATGATATTGCTAATGTATTAAGTCGATGGTTTTTGAATGTTGCAATGCTATTCTTGTTTGGCTATGCAACTGGTTATTTAGATACTTTTCCCAGAGAAGTTATTTTGACTTGGCTTTGGGTAACGCCATTAGTCATTTTATTTGTTCATTTAGTGGTAGTTAAAGTTCTTTCAAGTAGTCGTTATTCAGAACGATATGCTGTGGTTGTCGGTATAAGTGACTTAGGGGTTCAGTTAAGAGATAAAATGCATTCAGACCGTGATAGAAATCTGAAGTTTAAAGGATTTTTTGACGATCGTGATTACGCTCGATTTAATGCTCAGCAAGTGGGGAAGAGTGAATTGATTGGAAAATTTAGTCAATTAGCCGACTTTGTTAAAAATAATGCAATTGATACTATTTTTATAGCGTTACCAATGACTTCCGAACCAAGATTGTTGAATTTACTCGATAGTTTAAAAGACACAACATCCTCTATTTATTTTGTTCCGAATGTGTTTATGTTTGACTTAATTCAAGCGCGTATAACAGATGTTGCAGGAGTTCCAGTTATAGCAATTTGCGAAACTCCATTTTCTGGAATGAATGGATTTATTAAAAGGCTAAGCGATATTGTTTTCTCAGTAGTCATCATTCTTTGTTTGTTTCCAATTTTTCTTTTACTTGCCATTGGAGTAAAACTAAGCTCACCAGGTCCGGTTTTATTTAAACAGCGTCGATATGGTTTAGATGGACAACAAATTGTAGTTTATAAGTTTAGAACAATGACAGTGCAAGACGATGGCGAGCAGATCATACAAGCTATACCTAATGATAATCGTGTGACCACATTTGGTGCATTTTTGCGTAAAAGCTCATTAGATGAGCTTCCACAATTCTTTAATGTTCTCCAAGGTTGTATGAGTGTTGTTGGACCTCGTCCGCATGCGGTTTCACATAATGAGCTTTATCGTAAAGCAATCAAAGGATATATGATTCGGCATAAAGTTAAGCCTGGTATAACTGGTTGGGCGCAAATTAATGGCCTAAGAGGGCAAACTCAAACATTGGAAAAAATGAAGCGTCGCATTGAATATGATTTAGATTATTTAAGACACTGGACCCTTGTATTAGACATAAAAATTATAATGAAAACGATTATTCTGATAGTTAAAGATAAGGCAGCTTTTTAGATTTAATTTAATAAAAATTCACAATCTATGACAAAAAAACCTTTTCATTAATTAATTTGTATATTTTATAGCCCAAACGGGCTATAAATAGTCCGAACGGACTATGACTTACATCTGTTTGTAACTGAATAGCACTACCATTATTATTAATTGGAATACATGGAGATTTAAAGTGCGCTTTTTTACAAAGATAACGGTTGCTACACTCGCTATATGTTTTATGATGCCAGCATTTGCGACCAACTCAAAGTACGATTCTAATCAGAGTTGGAATTTAAAGCATGATAGGGAATATAAA
>CAYGSH010000097.1:0-6955 GCA_964352515.1 uncultured Methylophilaceae bacterium
TTTGCGCCTAAGAAGTCAATAAAAAATCTACCACTATACCTATATCGGTATATACCAAACGGCATATTATAAATAAATTGATGTTGAAAATGTTTTTAATACAGCATCTGGGTTTGGTTGAGGCTAGCAAGCAATATAAAGCTGACGAGTTTAATGTTGGATATACTTTAAAACAGAAAGATAATCTTTATAGGCATGTTTAGGCAGTGATTTTAGCTCGCCATTGACCTTGTTTAAACGCAGTTAATAGTTTTTTTACGCGGTCTTGATCAAGCTTATTAAAGCAAGAGCCTTTACTGAAAAAGTCATTTAGCCCCGTCATACTTTCTAAGTCTTGATGTGTAACATTTGCAAAACCCATAGACCAATCTGCAAAGGAACGGATTGCAACACGTTCTTTAATAATTGTTACTACGTTTGAATGACGTTTGTCTTGAGCTATTTTTGTATATAGATTATTGACAGCATCAGGAGCGCCTTCCAAAATTTGAAAAAAACTTCTGTCTGTATATAGCAAAATACCTGATATGTTAATTTTTGCGTTTTCAGTACGCGCGATTGTAAGTAAGTCAGCTAACTCTTTTTCAGAAAAATCGTGTGTTGCTGTACTAGCATAAATAATACGAACTAGTGATGCCATACTATTACTCAAATTTCTATTAATTAATCTAAGCTATTTTAGCTTATTGACATGCAATTCTATTGTGGGAATAAGTCTGTAAAATACAGGCAGATTGATATATTGAATACTTATTGAAAAAAGCTCGGTCTAGTATTAGGTTAAAAAGATTGTGATTTAATTTAAGATGAATTAAGCCGTCATGAATGTGCGGCATCTATTTTTTGCTCATGCATATGCATTATGAGTTCTTGTTTAATCGCATTTAATTTAGATTTTACAATTGTACGATTATCACTACCTATTCTGATTAAAATACGCTGCCCAATAGAGCGGCTTTCAAAATCTTCATCTGCATATAGGTAAAAGTATTTTGGCTGATAAAGAGCAGGTTGTTCAACGATGTCTGGCGTTATAAGCAAATGATTAATAACGAATAAGAGACGATCATTAAAGTATTGATCTGGGTAACCAAGTGCTTCATATGCTTTTTGAAAAAGTGGGTATAGTTGCACATAGAGTTCTACTAATAATTGAGGGTCAATTGCCTCTGCAAATTTTACGTACTCAGTATATCGTGCATTATTCTCTAGGCTTATCAACGTTTCATCTTTAATATTTGTGGTAATAAATGTGCCAGGTGCTTTCTTAATCGGCATAAGCCTCATGCTAATTTGTTTACGAGGCAAGTTATCAATTGTCACTACTATATTGTTAATTAATTGATCATTGATAAAAATACTCATTAGTGATGGATTATTGAGCAATTTATCTAGTGCCTTAGTCATAAGGTCATCGCTAGACTCTAAGTCTGGTAATGCAATATCTTCTTTTGGGGCATCTAAAACCAAGCGTGGCGCTGGTGGAGTTAGGACTGTTGGTTCAGAAACTTCTTGCGCTGGCGCTAACCTAGGCTCAAGATTAGCTTGTTCATTTTGGGAATAAAAATAAACCGCAATAACTCCAGCTATCAACAATATTAAAACAAAAATCGAGGTAGTTTTTTTCATCTAGTGTTATCTTGAAATATAAGCTGTGTAATAAAGACCATACTAGTAAACATATTAAATTGATACCTTGTTTTACATAAAGTTCAGATATTATGTATGCAGTGAGCTGAACTTTACTTTTATTTTTCTGACTAAATTTTTTAATTTAAAACATAAAATTATCTTGATGAAAAAAACAAAACTTGAATTAGATTCTGCACTAATTGAACATGATAAATCTAGAATTATTGAAATGGCTTGGGAGGACAAAACAACCTTTGATGTTATTCAACAAAGGTACGGTTTAGATGAAAGTGCGCTCAAAAAATTAATGAAAGAGTGGCTTACATTTGGCAGCTATAAACTTTGGCGAAAAAGAGTCAGAACTAAATCATGTAAACACTTAGATTTAAGAAAAGTGAAAATCACCCGCGCTTATAGCCCAACACAATACAAGCTGCCAAACTAACTATCAATTAATGATCAAAAAGAACAATTTGCCCGTTAAGGTATGTGCCGTTTGTTTGCGTGAATTTAGCTGGCGTAAAAAGTGGCAGAAAGTATGGGGTGAGGTTAAGTATTGTTCAAACAGATGCAGATACGAAAGTAAGCGCTCACTTAAATGAAGTTGTTACGATTAATTCTTGGGGATCAGCTTAACCCTAAACATACTTGGTTTGATCAAGTTGATGACAATGTGTTGTATGTCATGATGGAGATTAAACAGGAAACGGATTATGTTCGCCATCATGCGCAAAAAATCATTGCTATCTTTGCCGCCATGCGTGCTTTTAAAAATGCGCTAGATAATAAAGGCCATAAGGTTGTTTATATCAATATTTCTGACCAAAACAATGCGCATGCATTTGACCAAAACTTAAGACCTATTATTACCAAAAATCAGATTGAACGCTTTGAGTATCAGGAGCCAGATGAGTATCGAGTAGACCAACTCCTTAAAGATTTTGTTACTAAGTTAGATATTGATTATCAAGTAGTGAGTTCTGAACATTTTTTAACAGAACGTCATGAGGCAACTGATTTCTTTGGTGATAGTCATTGGTTGATGGAGCGTTTCTATCGACATATGCGTATAAAGCTCCAAGTATTGTTAGACAAAAATAAAAAACCGGTTGGCGGTCGATGGAATTTCGATAAAGAAAATCGAAAAAAATGGAATGGAAAACCTTTAGCACCTGAGGATATTAGACCAGTTCATAATCACCGTAATCTATGGGCAGAAATCAGTAGTTTACAAATCAATACGATGGGAGACCCATGTGAATCTACATTTAAATGGCCAATCAATCGTGAAGAGTCACTGCAACTATTAGATCACTTTATTGAGTATAACTTGGTTAACTTTGGTGACTATCAAGATGCGATGCATTCAAAAGAGGTAAAACTGTTTCATTCACTGATTTCTTTTTCATTAAACGTGAAAATGCTTTCACCAGCGGAAGTGATTTTAAAAGCTGAGCAGGCTTATCAACTAAAGCATTACCCTTTGGCTGCAGTTGAAGGCTTTATCCGTCAAATATTAGGCTGGCGTGAGTTTATGAGAGGCTTTTATTGGGCCCATATGCCAATAATGCAATCAGTGAATTTCTTTGATCATCAAAGCCCATTGCCTAGTTGGTTTTGGGATGGCAATACTAAAATGAATTGTTTGAAGCACTGTATCTCGCAATCGTTGGACCATGCTTATGCACATCATATTCAACGCTTAATGGTGATTGGTAATTTTTCTTTATTAATGGGCTTTCATCCAAATGCTGTACATCAGTGGTACTTAGGTGTTTATATTGATGCATTTGAATGGGTAGAAATGCCCAATACAATTGGTATGAGCCAATATGCCGATGGTGGTTTATTGGCCACTAAACCCTATGTTTCTTCTGCTTCGTATATTAATAAAATGAGCAATTATTGCGGCGATTGCGCTTACTCACACAAAGTAAGAGTTGGTAATAATGCTTGCCCATTTAATAGTTTGTATTGGGATTTTTTTCAAAGACATCAAAAAAAACTGTCGAATAATCCAAGGTTAGGTATTGTGAATATGCAACTGCAAAAAATGAGTGAATCAGATAAAGAAGCAATCGAAAAGCAGGCACATCAATATAAGCGTATTGTGGATAGTTTGTAATGGGTTTAACGCTATTTTATTAGGAATTGAACTTAACACTGCTAACGTACACTAAGAAACTTCAATTTTGAACTTTAAATCAAAAATTTAAACAAGTTAATGATAGCCAAAAGCTAGATATTAGGAGTGATATATGCGTTTTATATTCGTGATGCTTTCTTTGTTGTTAAGTAATGCTGTGATTTCAAACGAAATGCCTACCAACCTTGATGTGCAAGGTTTAGCATTGCAAAAATCGTATTTACAAACAGTTGACTGTCGATCACCAAAGCAGTTAACGAGTTTGCTAAAGTTATCTGTAAAAGATACTCATAATTTAACGACCAAAGCTAATAATGCTATTGTGTTAGAAGAAATTATGATGAATAACCCTGACTGCTTTATTCAGTCATTAAATGATTTGCCCCAGCAAGTTTGCGAGCAAATAGAAGATAACTATATTAGAGAAACCTTTTTTTATCCTAGAAACGACGTCAAAAGAGCATTATCTAGTGCTAAAAACTATCGTAAAAGTTGTATTGATGGTTAAGTTAATCAATATTTTGTTGATTGATAAAGTTAATTGATTAGCAAAGTTTTATTCTTGAAAGCGTTGAAATAAATCTAAAATTAAGTTACCGCAACCTTTATTTAATATTAAGATGAATCATCTCTAAATGATAAGTTTTTACGCCATGGGCTCAATCGGTAGACCATGAAGCGTATGTTTAATGTTTGTAATATTGATGTGATTTTTGCGGTTGATTCCATTCCAGGAATTTAGGCAATAACTATAGACCCTTTCATTGTGTTTATTTCAAATATCTTTGCAATATTAGGTCTTCATGTACTTTATTTTCTTTTATTTGACATTGTCAATCAGTTCTATTTACTCAAGTATGTATTGTCTCTTGTGCTGATATTTATAGGTGTCAAAATACTTGTTGCATACTAAATAAAATACCAACAAAAGTATCGGTGCTAGTCATAGCGATTGCAATAATGGCGAGAACCATCGTTAAAGAAAACCAAGCCTATTTAATTTTGCATAAGCCTATGGCGTACTTTCAGTTATTAAGGAGAAATATGATGGCTAAAGGTCAAAAGAAAAGAAATCGTGAAATGAAAATACCAAAGAAACCTAAAGAATCACTGGTTTACACCAGTTAATAGGTTTATTCTTCATTATTAACTGCCATTCATCGTTTCTTGAATATTAGATTCACTAAAACTTGGTTAACATAAGTCATTAACTTTAAAAAGATAGCATTATGAAAGTAGAATTATTGTGTTTAGTTTGGTCAATCTTGCTTGGATTGGTTCATATTTTTACGGCTGTGCGCTTTAAAACTAAGCAACTTGGAGTTGAGTGGAATATGAGCGCGAGAGATCAACAGTTACCAGCGCTTAATAAAGTGACTGAGCGGCTTTATCGCGCGCAATCGAATTTCTTAGAAACCTATCCGTTTTTTATTATTAGTATCTTAGTAACCGCAATAACAGATGCTTATTCTTTTTATAGTTACTGGGGCGCTATTATTTATTTAGTAGCAAGAACACTGTACTTACCTATCTATGCAATGGGTATTCCAAAAATCAGAACTTTTGTGTGGTTAGTTTCAATTATAAGTATCTTAGTTATCATTGCGCCGTTGTTGTTTAAAGGTATGCTTCCTCAAAGCGTATAGCATTTATTATTGAGTATTTGCACATATGGATATGTTTACATTAAAAAAATGGTTATGGACTAAAATCACAACCTTAAGAGGTTCTGATAGGGCTTATGCAAAATACCTAGAGCACTTCAATACTTATCAAGCCAATAAAGTTAACTCCGAATTGCAAAAAGAATTAAACGTAAAAGCGATGACAAAAGATGAGTTTTTAAAAATCTGGAATGCTAAGAAAAAATCAAAATCTGGTTGTTGTTCTTAATAAATCAATTAGATAGAAGTGTATTTTGCTTATAGCATCAATAAAGTCTAAGCGGTTAAAGGTCCTTTTCGCAGGGGTTTGCAGCCTAATTTTATCAATGGGCATTGCTCGATTTGCTTACACACCAATGTTACCCGTGATGATGCAGCAAGCACATTTATCACATGAGGGTGGCGGGTGGTTAGCCGCAATCAATTACATAGGCTACTTGTCTGGTGTGATGATTGCATCATGGGTCAGTCATGCTGCTATTAAAGATCGTTTGTACCGTTGGGGCATGGTCGTTGCTGTTTTGAGTACTGTTTTAATGGGATTAACGACAAACTTTATGGTTTGGGCTATATCAAGATATATAGCAGGATTAACCAGTGCTGCAGGGTTGATGATAGGCAGCGGTTTGATTCTTAATTGGTTAGTTAGGCATAACCATCGTCGTGAATTAGGTATTCATTTTTCTGGTATTGGTTTTGGCATTGCATTTCCATCTGCTGCTGCTATTTTGATGGTGCATCAATTATCATGGGATGTGCAGTGGTTTGTATTGGCAGGGTTAGGAACTATTTTACTGATACCTGCACTGCTTTGGTTTCCAGCCCCACCAACGCGCGATGAAGAGTCGTTAAACCAACACCCCTCGATGCAACATGCGCCACCCAACGTCAAATTTATGCGCTTATTCACCGCTGCTTATTTTTGTGCAGGCTTTGGCTATGTGGTCACCGCTACTTTTATTGTCGCTATTATTAATGCGATACCTGCGCTTGCTAATCAAGGTGGTTGGGTATTTTTATTAATGGGATTAATCGCCGCACCATCTTGTTTATTATGGGATTTGATTGCGCGTAAAGTGGGCGATGTGAATGCTTTGGTGCTAGCAGGCGCTTTAGAGGTTGTGGGGATTATTACGCCTAACTTTGGTTGGGGGTTAACAGGTGCAATGATAAGTGCTGTTTTATATGGTGCTACAGCGATTGCAATAGTGAGCTTAACACTTACCATGGCAGGAAGATACTACCCTGCGCAACCTGCCAAGATGATGGGGAAGATGACCATTGCCTACGGCATTGCGCAGATCATAGCACCTGCTATCACTGGTTGGATTGCAAGTTCACAAGGCGGCTATGAAATGGGCCTTTACCTTGCTGCGGGTATCATGTCTGTTGGCACTTGGTTATTTTACTTAATGCGTAAAGCGCAGTAACGAGTGAAGGTTTACTATGCTGATGTCTGATTTATATCAATATGAATTTAGTAAATTTTAATCAATATTCTTTTTTCTTGAAT
>CAYGSH010000098.1:0-6923 GCA_964352515.1 uncultured Methylophilaceae bacterium
ATTAAGCACTGGCAACCAAGCAAAATTAATCAAATAACGCAATTGATTGCTACTTAATTTCAAAAATAAAATAAATCTATAATTAATTATTGTTAATGATATTGATAATAGTTCTTATTTACGTTAATATTCATACTTTAAAACACATCAATATAACGCAATGCAAAAAAAGACCACTAACCCATTTACGTTAAAGCCTATTAAATATGCAGTCAACATTGCTTATCAATTCATGCTTGCTTCAAGTTTACTTACCCTGAATCAAGTAGCAAACGCAGAAGAAAGTAATATAGAACTTGATGCAATAAGTGTAACAACAGTGAGAAAAAGTGACACTAGTCCAGTAAAAGGTTATAACGCCAAAAAATCAAGTGCCTCGACCAAAACAGATACATTACTAATTAATACCCCACAAGCTGTTACTGTCATTCCACAAGAAGTCATCAAAGATCAATCGATATTAAGTATTGCTGATACGATTCGCTATGTGCCTGGCGTTACGGCATCAAATGGTGAAGGCAACCGTGATGCAATCGTATTTAGAGGTAATCAATCAACCAGTGATTTGTTTATTGATGGCATGCGTGATGATGTGCAGGTTTACCGTGATTTATACAATACAGACAGAGTTGAAGTATTAAAAGGGCCAAATGGCATGATATTTGGACGTGGTGGCGCTGGTGGTGTGCTTAATCGTGTGACTAAAAAAGCCGGGTGGGATGCTGTTAAAGACGTTAGCCTTGTCTATGGCGCTTGGAATCAAAAACGTGTTGCAGGTGATTACGGCACAGGGTTAACAGATGATGTAGCGTTTAGAGTAAATGCAGTCTATGAAGATGCAGACTCCTATCGCGATGGTGTTCACCTAGAACGCTTTGGTATCACCCCTACCGTCACTATTTCTCCAGATGAAAATACGAATATTTATCTCACACCAGAATACTTTAAAGATAAACGTATTGGCGATCGCGGGGTTCCATCCGCAGCCAATGCAAGTGGTGAAAATAGAAGACCATTTAACATTAGTAATGAAGACCAATTTTTTGGTAATGCTGCCTTAAGTCCAAATGAATCAGAAACAGTGGCCTTTAATGCCATTATTGAGCATACCTTTGCAAATAAAGTCAAAGTCAAAAACAACACGCGTTTTGCAAATTACAATAAATTTTACCAAAATATCTATGCTAACTCTCCAGTAAGCGGCGGTCAGTTAAGCTTAGCTGGCTATAGTGATGAAACGGACCGTCTAAACCTTATTAACCAAACAGATATTACGATTCCATTTACAACAGGACAGCTAAAGCATAATTTTCTGTTGGGCGCTGAATTTATGGAGCAAGACAATCATAATGCGCGTTTAACAATGCCTTCAGTCAATAATGTGCCTGCTAGCAATCCAATAACAACGGGCAGCTTTAACACCCTAGCAAGAGACCAAGACACAGACATTAGTAGCAAGGCTCTATATGTTCAGAATCAAATTGAAATCACACAACAATGGCAAGTGATTGCTGGTTTAAGACGGGATATTTTTGATACTGATTATAGAAATAATATCTCTAACTTAAATGTTGATATCACCGATGCATTTTGGTCGCCAAGAGCTGGGGTAATATTCAAACCAACTGAAAACACTTCTATTTATACCAGCTACAGCTTATCTTATGCACCTAGAGCAGGTGATCAATTGTTAGGATTCAGAAATAACGAAAATAACCCTGAATTGTTCGAACCAGAGAAGTTTATAAATAAAGAAGTTGGTATTAAATGGGACATCGACCGAAATTTATCTTTTACGGCTGCAGCATATATTTTAGAACGTGAGAATTTAATTGCCAATGACCCAAATCAAGCAGGCAATAGTGTGCTGATTGATGGTCAAGAGACCAAAGGCTTAGAACTCAGTTTAGCAGGTAATGTAACGGATAAATGGTCTGTAATTGCTTCATACACGTATCAAGATGGTGAAATTACAAAAGATCAAGGCAGCCCTGGCAATATCAGTATAGAAAAAGGGAGTGAATTAGCCGAAACACCTGACCATTCATACGCTTTATGGAATAAGTATCAGCTTAATAATATATGGGCTGTTGCACTTGGTGTGGTGGGCCGCTCTGAAATGTATGCTGCCATTCCGCAAGTGGGTGATAGTACAATATTGCCAGGTTATACACGTTATGATGCAGCAATCTTTGCCAAACTAAATGACAAAGCAACGCTACAGTTTAATGTTGAAAACCTAACCAATAAAGCGTATGCCCTTAACTCACATAACAATAACAACATTCTTCCAGGGGCACCTCTCTCAGGCAGAGTAACACTAAACTATAGTTTCTAAAAAATAACTTAATATTTACATATCCGCTTAAATACAAGCGTAAAGCCCACTTAAGACAGTGGGCTTTTTTATGGTTAATGATAAAATGTATATTATGAGTAAAAATGATTTGCTACACCCCTTTGTCTTTGAAAATACAGCTGTTAGAGGTAACGTTGTCCACTTACATAACACTTACCAACAAGCAATAAGCCATCAAAATTTACCGTTAGTAGTTAAAAATGCACTAGGCGAACTCATGGCTGCCAGCGCTTTGTTAACAGCCACCCTGAAAATGGATGGTGTGATGGTGATTCAAATTCAAACCAAGGGAAAACTAAAACTATTAGTCGTTGAATGTAGCGCAAACTTAGAAATGCGCGCAACGGCAAAGTGGGATGGTGAAATTTCAGATAATGAAGACTTTTTAACGCTCATCCAAGATGGCCATTGTATTATTACCCTTGATACTAAAGGTAACACCCCATATCAAGGTATCGTTCCGATTGAGGGCGATAGTGTTGCGAGCATGTTAGAAAACTATATGCTGAGATCGCAACAAATCGATACTAAATTATGGCTTAGTTGCGATGGCAATAAGGTCGCTGGTTTATTACTGCAAAAACTGCCAGAAACTGAAACGCAAGATAGTGACGCTTGGAATCGGTTTGGCACATTAGCTAATACCATAACGGATGACGAACTACTCACGCTTGAGGCTGAGCGCATTATCACCAACTTGTTTCATGAAGAAGATGTCCGCTTATTTGATCCAATGGCGTTGCGCTTTTATTGCAAATGTTCTCGAGAAGGCGTTGCCAGTATGCTTCAGATGCTTGGCAAAGCAGAAGTAGACTCTATTATTGCCGAACAAAATCAAGTCAAAATTCATTGCGACTATTGTCGGAAAGAGTACCTATTTGATGCGGTGGATGTTGCCACGCTTTTCACAGAAAGCATTCTCGCCAAAGCAAGTAAAGCTATCCATTAAAACAATCAATATATATTCGGCCCTGTCATTGTAAGGGTTTTACGCTTAAGCCTATGAAACTTGCCTTTTACGCTCAAATAAACAAATTGCCGTTGCCGCAGCTGCATTAAGTGACTCTAACTTCTCATGCATGGGTATACTCACCTGATGGCTAGCCGCATTAATCACATCACGGCTTAAACCAACGCCCTCATTGCCTACAACAAAGGCTGTTGGCATTGTTAAATCATACGTATAAAGCGCATCGCCAGTTAAAGTTGTTGCATAGCTATTGCCTGCAAATGCATGCAAGGTTTCTACAATATCCACGCCTTCTGCAATTGGCAAATAAAACTGTGCGCCCTGCCCACCTCTTAAACACTTTGGTGACCAAGCATCAGTACAACCCTTAGATAAATAGACCAAATCCACGCCAGCACCTAATGCAGTTCTTAACATACTGCCTAAATTGCCAGGATCTTGAATATCCTCCAGCATTAGCACAAACTGAATAGAGTCAGGCACCTCTATTTTAGGTATCTTCACCAAGGCCAAAATCCCAGCACTTGTAGCAACAGGTGTTAACTCTGCAAACAGCAATGTAGGAAACATGATGGTATTCACATCTCCCAATTGCTGCATTAAATTAACCGCTTCTTGCGAGCTTTTACCTTCAGGGATAATCAACAATTCAGGCTCCCCAGATGCTTGCAGATAACTCTCAATTAAATGCACCCCATCTAAAAGGGTTTTCGCTTCCCGACTTCTTTCTCGTTTATTTTCAGCAATTTTTTTTAAATGTTTAAAAATAGCATTATCGCGAGAGGTAATGTGTTTAAAACTCATAAATGCCTAATTTGATCACTTAACAATATTTAACGTATTTTAACTTGCATGTGCTTGTTTGCCTTTAACAATTCAGTTAAATTAACACTCAAAATAATAATACTTAAAAAATCATTCTATAGGGAGATTCATATGAACTTAACAAAACGTTCAGCAGCAGAGTTGATTGGTACATTTTGGCTTGTCTTAGGTGGCTGTGGCAGTGCCGTATTAGCAGCTGGTATTCCAGAGTTAGGCTTAGGCTATCTAGGCGTATCATTTGCATTTGGTTTAACAGTATTAACAATGGCCTTTGCTATTGGTCATATTTCTGGCTGTCATTTAAATCCTGCAGTGTCTATCGGTTTAGCGATTGGTAAACGGTTTAAAACTTCTGAGCTACCTTATTACATTATCGCACAAGTCATTGGCGCCATTTTAGCAGCATTGCTTATCAGGTTTATCGCCAGCGGTGCAGATGGTTACGGTGGCGGCATAGCATCAAATGGCTATGGTGAACACTCTCCTCACGGCTACAGCATGGTTGCTGGTTTAGTCACTGAAATTGTTATGACTGCCATGTTCTTATTTGTCATTATGGGCGCAACTGATAAACGGGCACCAGCTGGTTTGGCGCCAATTGCTATCGGCTTAATGTTAACGCTTATTCATATGATCAGCATTCCTGTCACCAACACCTCTGTTAATCCTGCGCGAAGCACTGGACCAGCGCTAATAGAAGGTGGAATTGCATTAGACCAACTTTGGTTATTTTGGGTTGCGCCAATTGTTGGCGCTGCAATCGGTGCAATTATTTACAATTTTGTTAGCGAAGAATAACCACGCTTCCAACATTCATACTAGCCCACGAAAGTGGGCTTTTTCATGTTAAAAACGCAATTAAACAACAATAAAATAGTAAAAAATTAACCCATTTCAAAAGACCAAGCATCAATCAACAGCTTATAGCTTTACAATACTGCTTTAATCTTTAAAAAAGTAATTTTACGTTTGGTTATTTATGATTGAAGGTTTAGTTCAAATATTTATCTGGCAAGGCATTGGTGAAATGGTGTCTAAGTTTTTTATCCCCACCATCCCTGGCCCTGTCATTGGCCTTATACTGCTAGTGATTTTTTTATCAATCAAAGGTGAAGTCAATCCTTCACTTGGCATGGTAGCTGATGCCTTTAGACAGCATTTAGCACTATTATTTGTGCCCGCGTCAGTCGGAGTCATTCTGTTTCTCCCAGAGTTAAAAACGCATGCATTTGCAGTGGGTACAGCGTTAACGGTCAGTGTAATACTCGCCATTGCCATTACAGCACTCATTCTCAAATTATTTAGCATTAAAGAACCTGCTTATGAAAACACCAAAGCCTATCGCCATGAAATGAAGTTGTTAGATGAAGATAGACGGCAAGTAATAGTAGCAAAAAAACAAGCTAAGCAATCTCAGCGCAAAAAAAATGCAGCAAAAGCTGGAGACATCAATGCCCAATAGGCTAGCTATTTCAGAAATATGGGTTTATCTTTCTGGCGATCCTTTATTTGCGCTAATTTTAACGCTAGCAACGTATCAACTTGGTTATACTTTATACGTCAAATCTAATCGCAATCCTCTATTTAACCCAGCAGCAATTTCTATTGTCCTTATTGCTGTGATTATCTCTCAATTTGGATTTGGCAATTCAAACCAAGAGGCTTATCAAAAGTACTTTGAAGGTGCTAAATTTGTGCATTTCTTATTAGGTACTGCTACCGTTGCGCTTGCTGTTCCCATCTACCGTGGCTTTGCGCAAATGAAAGGCAAAATAGTGCCAATCTTAGTTGCCTTAATCAGCGGCAGCATTGCATCCATTGGTAGTGCCGTGTTAATTGCTAACTATATGAATGCAGGTGAAAGCATTGTAGGGAGTATGTACACTAAATCTGTTACGGCGCCAATTGCAATGGGTATTGCAGAACGGATTCATGTATCCCCCACCCTTACTGCCGTATTTACCGTGATTACAGGTATTTTAGGTGCTATTTTAGCCCCCTATATTTTAGATATCTTTAAAATTAGACCTTGGTGGATACGCGGCACCGCCATTGGCGTAGGCGCACACGGTTTGGGTATTACCCGTGCTTTTAGTGTGAATGAGCAAGCGGGAATCTTTGCCAGCATGGCCATGGGTTTAAATGGTGTATTAAGCGCTATTGTCCTGCCCTTTATCTATACGTGGTTACATCAATAATGGCAAAAGTAGCAAAAAATACATTAGAGCGTATTCTTCACCAGCAAGGTCATGGGGCACGCAAGCTTTGCCGTATCATGATTATCAATGAAGAAGTCACAGTCAATGGTGAAATATGTGATGATCCAAGTGCCAGTTTTGCACTAGATGGGCTGCAATACACCGTTAGGGGTGAAGCATGGGAATATAAACAAAAATCCTACCTGATGATGCACAAGCCCAGCAACTATGAATGTTCACATAAAACGCAGCACCACCCCACTATTTATAGTTTATTACCATACCCACTGGTAGCCCGTGGTGTGCAATGTATTGGCCGTTTAGATGAAGACACTACTGGTCTTATTTTAATTTCTGATGATGGGCAGTTTATTCATCAAATGAGCTCACCCAAACACAAAGTACCTAAAATATATGAAGTCACTTGCAAACACCCTATCGACGATGAACAAATCGCACACATGCTAAGCGGCGTACAACTTATTGATGAAGATGCCCCAATCGCAGCGCTAGAATGCACACGTATCACAGAAAATATAATTCAAATGACATTAGCTGAGGGCAAATACCA
>CAYGSH010000099.1:0-6903 GCA_964352515.1 uncultured Methylophilaceae bacterium
TGAGAAACAAGCTTGTTTCCGCTTACCAAGACATTATGAATATGCAGGTGTAATTGATAAGAATTATTCTTGTCAAATTTAAACCTGAGTGTTCTAATAGTTTGTATGAATGATGCGACTTAAGCTAAATCAGCTAATAACATTCATAAATGCTATTTAGGCTAATTTTAGTAAAGATAATAAATGTATTTAATTACAAAAATTAAAGAAAAATGGCTAGAAAATACTCCTGTACAGCATGATGTTGTCCGACGTCTTTATCAAGACAGCACAGCTTCGCAACTTGCAGCTTTTGCACTCGCCATATTATTTGGGTTAGCCATTTTAAAAACAACCACAATGACTGCCAGTGTTTATGTGTGGCTAGCCCTCATATCTGTCGTTTATGTTGTTCGTGACCTAATGACAATTCATTATAAGCGCGACAACAAAACCACCGCCAATATTGTTTGGTTAAATAGGTTCCGTATTGCGACTACTATCTCTGGTTTTGCTTGGGCCTCTTCAACTATATTAATGTTTGATTCTGGCGATATTCTTAACCAAGCCATTATTTTATTTACCCTAACCGGCATTTGTGCAGCTGCAGCATTAACTTATTCCATTGACTATTTTGCGCTATTTGGATTTTTGCTGCCAATCACGATTGGTATATTTATTAGGCTTTTGATTGAAGGGTCAGAGATTTCTATCATCATGAGCCTTATGGTTGCTTTGTTTATTTTGTTTATGATTGCAATTGCGCGTAAAAGTAATACTGAATACAAAAACAATATTATGCTGGCAAGTTCCGCTTTAGAGCGTGAAAATAGAGAAAAATCTTATAGTCAGGTGATGGAACTGATTGCCAGTAACCATCCAATTAATGACATATTAGATAAAATTGTATCAAGCCTTGAAATTAACAATCCAGCAATGCTATGTACCATTTTGCTGCTTGAAGCAGATGAGAAACACTTAAAAGTTGTTTCAGCAAAAAGCTTACCTAGTTTTTATAATATAGCCATTAATGGCGTAGAAATTGGCCCTCAGATTGGCAGCTGTGGTTCAGCTGCATTCTCAGGCAATCGAGTGATTGCAGAAAACATTCAAAACCATCCCAATTGGATCAACTATCGAGACTTAGCAGCTAAAGCAGGCTTAGGGGCATGTTGGTCTGAACCTATTAAGGACTCAACTGGAAAAGTATTAGGTACTTTTGCTATTTACCACCATCAACCTACAACACCCACTGAAAAAGACATCAATACCATTGTTCAAAATGCTTCTCTAGCGAGTATTGCCATTGAACTGGCAAGAAATTCGCAAGAGCAACGCTTAGCCTCACTTTTTTATCAAAGCACTAATGAGTCTATGATGATTACAGACAAAAATAATATTATTATTGCTGTTAATCCTGCCTTTACATTAGATACTGGTTACAGCCCTGAAGAGGCCATCGGTAAAAATCCAAGCTTTCTACAATCGAAACGACATGATGAAGCATTCTACCAAGCTCTCTATGAAGAGCTCAATAATACAGGCAGTTGGCAAGGTGAAATTTGGAACCGACGTAAAAATGGTGAAATTTATGTAGAGTTCATTAGAATCAATACCATCTATGATGGTAATGGAGAAATCCTAAATCGTGTAAGCCTTGCCACTGACGTAACGGCCAAAAAAGAATCAGAAGAAACAATATGGAAACAAGCGAATTATGATGAATTAACAGGCTTACCAAATCGGCGTATGTTTCATGACCGCTTTCATCAAGAGATTAAAAAAACAAAGCGTTCTAAGCTACCCCTTGCCTTGTTATACATTGACCTTGACGAGTTTAAAGAAGTTAATGATGTTCTTGGTCATTATGTTGGGGATATATTGCTAATAGAAACTGCCGAAAGACTAACCAGTTGTGTGCGCGAATCGGATACAGTTGCACAATTGAGTAGCATCGCAAGGCTAGGTGGAGACGAGTTTACAATTGTGTTAAGTGAGATTAAAGATATTAGTTGTATTGAACGAATCGCACAATCAATATTAGCAAGACTCTCTGAACCTTATCAATTAAATCAAGACACTGCCTATATCTCTGCAAGCATCGGCATTACCATCTATCCAGATGACGCTGATAATATTGAGACCTTAATGCGAAATGCCGATCAAGCGATGTATGCAGCAAAACGCGAAGGAAAAAATCGTTTTAGCTACTTTACAAAGTCTATGCAAGATAAAGTAGAAAAGCGCATGGAAGTCATTCGAGACTTGCACCATGCGGTTAAAAATCATGAGTTTCACTTAGTTTACCAACCCATCATTAATTTACGTAACAATAAAACGCTAAAAGCTGAAGCGTTAATTCGCTGGCAACATCCCACAAAAGGGTTAATTAGCCCTGCCGACTTTATTCCGATTGCAGAAAATAGTGGGTTAATTTTTGAAATTGGCAATTGGGTATTTCTCGAAGCTTTACAACAAGTCGTTAAGTGGAGAGAAGCTATTGATGCTAACTTTCAAATTAGTATCAATAAATCACCGGTTCAGATCCAAGGTGTAGCGCATAGTGGCGGTGAGAACCATCTCAATTGGCCAGCTTATGTACGTCAAATTGGCTTACCAGGTGATGCGCTTACGGTAGAAATTACTGAGGGGCTTTTGTTAGATAGCAATGAGAGTATTCATAAACATTTATTAGATTTCCGTGATGCGGGCATCCAAGTCGCACTGGATGATTTTGGTACTGGCTATTCATCACTCTCTTATCTTAAAAAGTTTGATATTGATTACATTAAAATTGATCAATCGTTTGTGCAAAACATAGAACATGATTCAGACAGCATGGTACTTTGCCAAGCGATTATTGTAATGGCACATAAACTTAAATTAAAAGTGATTGCAGAGGGAATTGAAACGCAAAAACAGCTCGATTTATTAAAGTTTGCTGGTTGTGATTTTGGCCAAGGTTACTTACTATCCAAACCATTATCTGTAAAAGACTTTGAAGATTTTGTTAGCCATAAAGAAGCAAACACAGAAGAAGAGAGCGTTAGTGGTTAGCTGACTCAAGTTGATACAGCCAAGCCAATATTTCTGCAATGGCTTGATACAGTTCAGCGGGAATGTGATCATCTAAATCAACTTGCATAAGCATTGCGATTAACTCTTTAGATTCATGAACATAAATACCATTTTCTTTTGCTCTTGCAATAATTTGTTCTGCAATTAAACCACGACCTTTAGCGGCTACTTTAGGCGCAAAATCATTTAAATCATCATAAACAATCGCAACCGCTTGCTGTTGTGGGCTTTGTAAATTATTCATTTTTCGTGACCGTTAAATGCGATAAGCGCTGTCCATGACTCTCTATTGCATTTGCTAATAATGGGCTTTTTTCTTTCAATATCGATAGAGATGCTTGTTCTTCTGCGCTAATACCAACTTGCATTTGACCATTGACAATATTTATTTTTGCAACAACTTTGCCCAAGCGCGGCAAATTCAAAGTTAAACTGCTACCAATAGCATTTCCAACTTCTTCGTGTGCATATTGTTTATTTTCTTCTTCTTGCTTGTTTTGCAAGTAAATATCCCAATCCATCTGCTGATTCGGCCATACTTCACCATGCCAAGATAAACGTTGGTTTTCTAATATATGCAATTGCTGTGGTAACAATGATTGCGCAACTTGATGTAATTGACTTTGCGGTTCTTGCCTAATTGCATTAAGTTGCCGGGTTCCTTCAACAAAGTCTTTTAAATGTGACTCGTAAAATAAACCCGTATTCGTTATTGCGACCTTCAATTGTTGTGCCACCAAATCAGGCCGCTGCGGTGTTGAGCTAACCACATCTTTAGCGATATATTGATTAGCAATACCGCTTGCTTCTGCTTGTTTTAATAACTTATTGATTAAAAGTGCCGCTTCACTGACTGTAGAAGTAGAAACTGCATTTTTTGGAAGGCTCTCTAAATCAAGCACAGTTGATTTAGCCAACAAACCAGCTTGCTGTTTTGCTAAGTTTTCAGCCCGAGATGCCAATGCTTGTGCTGGATTGCCAAGACTGGCAACAGCGGATAAAGCGCTAATTTTAGCTAAAGGATTAACACCCAGTTGATTACTCGCTTTATCCATGACCCATCATGCAACTGACTACATTTGTAGATGCTTGACCGCGGTATTATTTTTATGACCGCTGCTTAACATATTGTTTAACTTCATCATCCAAGGTGCCATTAAATTTCTGATTTCACGATCATTGCTTAAAATCATTTTGATACTTTTCAGTTTTCGTGAATAGGCATCACCAGCTTCAGGTTGCACTTCATCAAAATCACGAATCTGTTCAACAAAATTCGCACAAGAAACTTCAAGCTCTGCAAGCTCATCCCAATCCTGATTTTGCGCTGCCAACAGCATTTGATTCGTTACTTCTGCAACTGATTCATAGAGTGAACATACTTTTTCATAACTCATGATTACACCTTCTCCATATAAGCAATATTGTTTGTACTGATTTTTTCTCTATTAGTCGCAATATTTGCAGCATCCGTTTTACTAATTTGTTGCCATGCACTACGTAACTCTTTTAATAACCTAACCACTTCATGAATTTCTGCTTCAGTATTTTCAATATTTGCTTTAACCAATTGCTTAGTCATATAGGTATATAAAGCATCTAAATTAATTGCTATTTCCCCACCTTGTTCATAATCTAAACTCATTTTTAAGCCTGATTGAATAATTCTTATGGCCTTATAAATAAAATGGCCTTTATTCTTAAAGTCATTTGATCTAACAAAAGGAATGGCTGAATTACAAGAAAGTATTGCGCCATCGTATAGCATGACAATCAATTCAATCGGATTGGCAGCATCTACGCCTGTCTCAATACTGACTTTTTGATATTGATTAATATTTTGTTGTGTTCCGAACATGTTTTATCCATTCATTTCTAAGATTTAATTATCACTATTATTGCCAAATGCTTGGCTAATAAATGTTTGTTGCGCACTTAAACTTGCTAATACTCTATTCAGGTTACTAAATTGCGCCGTATATCGTTTTTCTAGACTTGCCAAACGAACTTCGCGCAACAGTATCTCGCTTTCAATTCCACTAATCGCATCTTTAATATTGCTTGTCCTTGTGTCAACTGTTGAATTTAATGCGATTGTTGCCCATTCATCAAATTTAGTCGCAAAGCCTTCACTAGACGTAAATAAATTAGCAAGATCATCTAAATTGCTATCAACTGCGTTATTAAACAAGGTGCTATCCAGTGCCAATCCAACACCTACTTGAGTCGTAATTCCAACGCTCGATAAAGTCTCTAAACT
This sequence comes from uncultured Methylophilaceae bacterium, assembly GCA_964352515.1. GTDB lineage: Bacteria > Pseudomonadota > Gammaproteobacteria > Burkholderiales > Methylophilaceae. Next base: position 5,318 of record CAYGSH010000099.1, read on the forward strand.
GCCCCCAGCCACTGTGCCTGCGACGATGTCAGTCAGTTCTGTGATCATTTGTCTAACGGCAGGGTCGCCAGCCAAACTGCCACCGCCAAAAGCAGATAGACTTCTTAATGTACTTATAAGCGTATTGTATTGACTAATAAATGTATTTGCTGCCTCTCTAATAGCAGCGGTATCTTTATTCACCGTCACATTAACAGAGTTAGTGGTTACACTACCTAAGTTGAGTGTTACCCCCTCAATAGCATCAGTCACCACATTTGAAGATTTTGTGATTGCCATTCCGTTTAATGTGAAGTTCGCATTTTGTGCTGTCAATGTTTCTGCTAAATTTTGCGTCCCAGCTGGATCATGGCTCAGCAAATTGCTTAAGCTTGCATCACCTGCAACAGCAATACTCATGCTGTTTGCTGAGCCAGATGCTGAACTAAATGCCAAACGGTAGGGTGACGTGCCACCATCATTCACAATCGTTGCAGTTACCCCTATCTTGGCACTATTCACTGCATCGCGAATACCTTCTAAGGTATTGTTTGTATTATCAATAGTGACGGTCTGAATGCCATTCCCATTAGAAGTAAAACTAGCCCCAGTATAAGTGCCTGTCCCAGTATTAAAGCTACCATTACTAATAGTGCCAAAATCAAAACTTAATGTAGTTGTACCACCAGCGCCAATGGCTGCCGAAGTGCTTGCTTGCCCTGAGGCGACTAATTGTTGAGATTGAGCCAAACTGCTTATATTAACCGTGTAAGATCCAGCCGTAGCAGCACTACCTGCTGAAGCAGTTATAGCACTAGCGTTAGAAGAGCTGGTACTAAAAGATTGGAAGCTTCCAGAATCTTTTAATCCTTTCACCGCATCTTGAAAAGTCGCAATATTACTTTTAAGGCCGCTAAATACAGAAAGTTGCGTCTCATAACTAGCAGATTTTTTACTTAGCTTATTGACTGGACCGCGCTCAACTTCCATCAATTGACTGACTATTGATGTAACGTCAATACTACTTGCACTCAACCCTGAAACCGCCATAATAATATTCCTTAAGTTCTTTGCTCAATCAGAAAACCCAATACCTGATTGCTTGAATTTTTAAAGGCTGCTTGCTTTTCAGCCAATCGTGCTTGAGATTCTACAATTGCATTACTAATAGCTAATGCCTGCTCAGTTGGGTAACGGTTAATCACATCACCTGTTCCTGGCTCAAGCATCAAAATCACCACGTTTTTAGTTGCTTCATCAATCACGAATTTAATATCCGGACGCACATATTCCAACATAGCATTCGCTTCATCTACCACACTCTGTAATGCCTCTGGACCTATTTTTGATACTGTTTTAAATTCAATTTTTGGCAATGCCTCTTGCTTTACTTCTTGAGGCAACGCGGGTTTAGCTGTGCCAGCACTGCTAGTTAGCTCATTGCTACTAGTAATGATACTCACACTTGGTATAGACATATTCAAACCTCCGTTAGCCGAAAACCAACCAGATTATCTGGTTGGTTACTTTTATTGCATTGGCAAACCAACCATTAACGTAACAACTGTGTAATATTGTTTGGTGCTTGGTTAGCTTGTGATAACGCT
>CAYGSH010000100.1:0-6789 GCA_964352515.1 uncultured Methylophilaceae bacterium
GGATATTAGTCGCCATACCAACAGCAATACCTGAGCTACCATTGATGAGTAAATTAGGTATTCGAGCAGGCATAATCAGAGGCTCATTCTCGGAGCCATCATAATTAGGACCAAAATCTACTGTTTCTTTTTCTATATCAGCTAGCAACTCATGTGCAATTTTTGACATACGGATTTCGGTATAACGCATCGCAGCTGCATTATCACCATCCACAGAGCCAAAGTTACCTTGTCCATCTACCAACATATAACGTAAAGAGAAATCCTGTGCCATACGGACTATCGTGTCATATACAGCGGTATCTCCATGTGGGTGATACTTACCGATAACATCACCAACAATACGCGCAGATTTTTTATACGGCTTATTGTAATCATTATTCAATTCATGCATCGCAAAAAGTACGCGCCTATGAACTGGCTTTAATCCATCACGCACATCTGGCAATGCTCTACCTACAATTACGCTCATCGCGTAATCAAGGTATGAACGTCGCATTTCATCTTCCAAGCTAATAGGCAGGGTTTCTTTAGCGAATTGATTCATGATTTATTCCGTAATTATTCCGTTTTTTTATGAGATTGCTGCTTTTTATTAAGCGCTTTTTTATAAGATTTTTAACGTTAAGATTTTAACATGATTAAGTTACAAGGGCAGTTTTTTAAGTAATTATTACAATAAAAAAAGGGGCTGTTATTAGCCCCTTTTTTCAAATTATGCTTACGCTGAAAGTATAGCCAAATCTGACTTTATATCATCCTCATGCTCTAGGCCTACAGCAATTCTGACTAAATTATCTTTGATACCAGATGCTGCTCTTGCCTCGGCACTTACACGACTATGAGTCGTTGTTGCTGGATGTGTAATCGTCGATTTAGCATCACCTAGATTGGCAGTGATAGAAATCATTTGGGTTGCATCAATCAGTGCCCAAGCGGCCTCTTTCTCAGACTGACTCTTAGTAGGCTTTACTTCAAAGCTCACAATCCCACCACCATTTGTTTGTTGTTGCATCGCTAATGCATACTGAGGGTGCGATACTAACCCAGGATAAAAAACACGAGAAACCAAAGGTTGCGCCTCTAACCATGTTGCCAAGGCTAGTGCTTTTCGCGCATGCGCTTCCATTCTAACTGGCAGTGTTTCTAAACCTTTTAAAAACACCCACGCATTAAATGCACTCATGGTTACACCAGCCGTTCTTAAATAAGCATATACTGGCTCCATTAAAACTTTAGACCCTAGCACCGCCCCACCAAGACACCGGCCTTGTCCATCGATATACTTCGTTGCTGAATGAATAATTATATCGGCACCTATCCCTAATGGTTTTTGAATAGCGGGCGTACAAAAGCAATTATCAATAACAAGATGAATACCAGCTTGATGCGCAATATCGGCTATTAATTGTATATCACAGACTTCTGTCAGTGGATTAGAAGGTGTCTCAGCAAAGAAAAGTTTGGTATTTTTTTGAATTGCTTTTTCCCACTCCTCAGCAACAGTTAATGGTACTAACGTCACCTCTAAACCCCATCGATGCAATATATTAGTAAATAGTTGCACCGAAGTGCCAAAGATACTTTGTGAGGCGACTACATGATCCCCTGTATTACACAAGCCCATCACACACGCTAAAATAGCAGACATACCACTGGCTGTGGCAACACATTGCTCAGCATCTTCCATTGCTGCTAATTTATCTTGAAATGCTGTAACAGTTGGATTAGTAAACCGTGAATAAATATTACCTAGCTCATCTCCACTAAATCTGGCAGCAGCTTGTTGAGCACTTTCGAATCTAAAGCTAGAGTTTAAAAATATTGCCTCTGAGTTCTCGCCAAGCTCGGTAGGCACATTGCCGGCTCTAACACTAAGGGTTTCTGTGTGATACTTATTTTTCATTCCATTCTCTTTGTGCATTTACACGTAACTATTTGCTGCAAATATTAAAAAACCCGTATTAGCATAACAGCTAAAACGGGTTTTTGTTTCTCGCTTTAGCAGAATTTTTAATGCGCTCGCAAGCTGAGTAAGGCTTTGTTTAATGTTGGCCACTCAAATCAGCGCAATTTCATTTAACGCCTAAATGAAGTTGATGTCAAGTTATTCAAGCAACTTTTTTTATGTTATAAGCTGACTTCATCACATCAATAACACGTGATTGATATTGATCTAAACCTACCCATAAAGGGAGTCTTAACAACCTTCCAGACAAGTTGTCAGTGTTCTTCATTTGACCAGAAACACGGCCAAACTTTTGACCACCAGGAGAGGAATGTAAAGGAATATAATGAAACACAGGGTGAATATCATGTTGATTGAAGTGTTGGATTAATTTACTACGTGTTTCAATTGAATCCACTAACACATAAAACATATGCGCATTGTGCTGACATTCTTTTGTAATTATAGGCCGCCTTAAGTGACCTTTAAGTTCTAAGCCTTCAAGTGCTTGATAGTAAGTTTTCCATTTAGCCAATCGCCTTTTTGTGATCTCTTCAGCACTTTCTAATTGTGCCAATAAAAACGCAGCTGTATCTTCACCTGGCAAATAAGATGATCCCATATCATGCCATGTATATTTATCGACTTTTCCTTCATAAAACTGACTGCGATTAGTCCCTTTTTCACGAATAATTTCTGCTCTGTCAATGAAAGAAGCATCATTAATCAATAAGGCACCGCCCTCTCCAGAAATGATATTCTTTGTTTCATGAAATGAATAAGTACCAAGATGGCCGATAGCACCTAATGCCTTCCCCTTATAGGTGGACATTACCCCCTGTGCTGCATCTTCAATAACATACAAATTATACTTTTTTGCAATTTGCATAATAGTATCCATTTCGCAAGCCACTCCAGCGTAATGGACGGGCACGATTGCCTTTGTTCGAGGTGTTATTGCTGCTTCAATCAAATTCTCATCGATATTTAATGTATCAGGTCTTATATCAACAAAAACAGGAACGCCCCCGCGCATAACAAATGCATTTGCAGTTGATACAAAAGTGTAAGATGGCAAAATCACTTCATCACCTGGCTTTATATCTATCAAAATTGCTGCCATCTCTAGCGCTGCTGTGCATGAGTGTGTTAATAATGCTTTTTTACATTGTGTTTTTTGCTCAATCCATTTGCTTGACTTTTTAGTAAACGGGCCATCCCCTGAAAAATTACCCAGTTCATGGGATTGCTTTATATATTCAATTTCCTTACCTGTTAAGTAGGGTTTGTTAAATGGTATTTTGTACATATATTCATCACAAATAAATAATTTATTAATTAATAAAGATAATGCAACATGCATGCCAAACATTAATTATTAAAATATCAATTACAAAACAATAACTTATATATTTAAATGCCAATACCTTAATAATATATAAGCAATATTAATCATCACAAATGCCATTTTCATGACATTCCGAGATGTTAGTCTTTTGTAATGGAATATATATAGCCCGAATGGACTAGTAATTGTGATTATAAATCATCAAAACTTTGAAATAGTTGGTGAATTTTAGACTAAGATAAGTTAGCTAACTTGTGCAACAGCCTCATCATCATCAGCACCCACTAGATTTAAATCCATTTGTGTTGTTGAATTGGGAGGTCGTTGCATGTGATGAGAATCGGCACGTAATAGTTCAATACGTTCTAAATAAGCAACATCAACATCCCCTGTTACATAGTGACCATCAAAACAGCTAGAGTCAAAATCTTCTATGTCTGTGTTCAGTGACATTATAATGCCTTCTAAAGCTTCTAAGTCTTGATAAATCAATGCATCTGCCCCAATTTCTTTGCAAATTTCATCATCAGTTCTATCTGTTGCTAATAGCTCTTCTCGACTGGGCATATCAATACCATAGACATTAGGAAATCTAACTGGTGGCGCCGCTGAAGCAAAGTAAACTTTGTTTGCACCGGCATCACGTGCCATTTGCACAATTTGTTTTGATGTCGTGCCTCTCACGATTGAGTCATCGATAAGTAAAACATTTTTACCGGCAAATTCAACGCCAATAGGATTCAGCTTTTGACGCACAGATTTTTTACGTAAAGCCTGACCTGGCATAATAAAAGTACGTCCAATATAGCGATTCTTAATAAAACCTTCTCGGTACTCTAAACCTAAGGCCAAACCAACTTGCAGTGCACATGGTCGGCTTGTATCTGGTATTGGAATCACAACATCAATATTTAAATCACTCCACTCGCGTTTAATTTTTTCAGCCAGAGTAGCACCCATATCCAAACGTGTTTGATAAACAGATACCCCATCAATCAAAGAGTCTGGTCTAGCCAAATAAACATATTCAAAGATACATGGTGTTAATTGCGATTTGTCAGCGCATTGACGACTAAATAAATTACCATCCATATCAATAAAAACTGCTTCGCCTGGTTTTACATCACGCATTAATTTAAAGCCTAATACATCTAATGCAACACTTTCAGATGCAACAATATATTCCGTTCCCTTCTCGGTTTCTAATTGCCCAATAACTAGGGGTCTAATGCCTTGTGGGTCACGAAAAGCAAGTAAACCAAAATCTGCAATCATTGCAACCACTGCATAGGCGCCTTTGCATCGTTTATGCACATTATTAACAGCATCAAACACCATATCAGTATTCAAGACTGCGCTTTTAGATGTTTTTTCTATTTCATGCGCAAGCACATTTAGTAAAACTTCAGAATCTGAAGTTGTATTAATATGCCGAAGATCTTGACGAAAAATTTCTGACTTGAGTTGTTCTGAATTTGTAAGATTCCCATTATGTCCAAGAACAATACCAAATGGGGAGTTTACATAAAATGGCTGAGCCTCTGCAGCACTAGATGAACCAGCTGTTGGATAACGCACATGTGCAATACCTGCATTACCAATTAAACTACGCATGTGTCGGGTTTGAAATACATCTTTAACTAACCCGTTGCTCTTATGCATAAAAAAAGTATTGCCATCACATGTAACTATTCCTGCCGCATCTTGACCGCGATGCTGCAATACTAGCAAGCCATCATACAGCAACTGATTGACTGGGTTTTTTCCTACAATCCCTATAACTCCACACATACTTTAGTGATGTCCTTATACAATTCGCTATTAAATCATAAATTCAGTCAAACTTTACATGTTTGGTTACACTATTTGGTAGCCAAGGCAATGCTGATTTAACTAACATTTCTAGTGGCGAGCTTAACATAGCATCGGTCCACATCTTTTCTTTTGGCAAACTGGTAAGACCTGCTAAAAATACCAATACACAGACAATTAACACCCCTTTTGCAAATCCAAATATCAATCCGAGGAAGCGATTAAGCCATCCAAGACCAATTTTGCTTATAATACTTCCTATCGCTATCGATAAAAGACTATTAATAAAAAGTACCGCTACTAAAAGCACAATAAACGCAGCAAGTGTTTTTAAAGCTTCAGTTGGTATATCTTGAGGAAGCAAAGGTGATAATAAAGGTGAATAGGTTTTTGCAACATAAAACCCTGCCACCCATCCAAAAATTGCCAATATTTCTTTTAGGGCTCCACGCATCATACTGATTACAACCGACAGTCCAATAATGGCGAGCACAAAATAATCAAAACTAGTCAAATATATATGCCTTTACTTTTGACTGACAACCATACCAGCTAATCCAGCATCTTTAATATTCTGCAATGCAATCGCCGCTTCGTTTCTACCTATAAAATTCTCAGTCCTTAAACGAGTTTTTATACCGGTGTCCGTTGTGATTTTTTCTGTCAGTGACTTATACCCTAAATCATCCAGTTTAAGTTGGAGTTTTTTGATGTTGCTTGGGTCAGAAAAAACGCCTATTTGTACATAGTATTTATCAGCTTTATCTGTGTTTTTGTTCTGAGATACTTGTGAAACGCTATCTTTTTTAGCTTCCACTGGCGTTACCGCTTTTTCGGATTCTGTTCCTTGAGTTGGCGTTTCTATTTTAGGCAAATCAACAGTTTCAATTTCTGTTGATTCACTTTCAACAACATCATCTATAACCAACTTTTCAATATGATCATCAGTTGTATTTTCTAATTCTAGCGAAGCCTCAAGTTCATCTGACTGAGGAGGCATAAGAATCTCAACATCATCTTCTTGAAACTTTTTTTCCCTATCTTCAAGCATCCATGGAAGTATTACGACCATAAGCAAAACGAGCGCAATTGCGCCAACAAGACGTCTACGCGCACGCTTTTTAAAATTTAGGTTATGATCAACTTGATCTTTTTGCATTTAAATTCCCTGCACTGTTAACGCCTTAATTGCATCAGCTACTGTGTAAAATGAACCAAATACAATAATTCTATCATTTTTGTCTATTCCTAGACAGGCTGCTTGCAATCCTGAAGCAATATTGTCAAAAAGATGTATTTGACCTAATTTTGCTTGTTGCTCTAAATATACCGCCAAATCTTTTGCTTTAGCACCGCGCGGATTATTAGTATCCGCCAAATACCAAGTTGCAATATAAGGGGATAGTTCACTAATCACATGCTCAATATCTTTATCAGCCAACATAGCAAAAACGCCAATTGTTTTACCATTACATGGGTTTTGAGATAAGTTTTGGGCCAATGACCTTGCTGCTTGTGGGTTATGTGCAACATCTACAATTATTTCTGGGGAGGTGCTTAATGTGTAAAAACGACCAAGCAATGTAACATTTTCAAGTGCATAATAAATTTCTTCTAAACCGACTGGTAACTGGTGCTGTAAACTTTCTACAGTGCAAATCGCACATGCAGCATTATTAAT
>CAYGSH010000101.1:0-6681 GCA_964352515.1 uncultured Methylophilaceae bacterium
AATACCGGCCTGTCACGCCGGGGGTCGCGGGTTCGAGTCCCGTCCACTCCGCCAACAACTTTGGTTGATACAATATCTATCAACCACTTAATATAATCATATAGTCCATTTAATGCTTCTGTTCAACGGCGGCTGTTTCTACAAAAAAGTAGCGATCATCAAAAGAATGATTCAGTAACTCAGCTTCTTTTTGTGCTTGCATAAAACTATCAGCTTCAAAAACAGGGTGATTTTGTTCATCTAGGACTTGATAAATTGTCATTTCGCACTCCTTAGATCTATATTGTTCATTAAGATATTACATAATTGATAGAGCAAAAATCGCACCAAAAATTCAATTAATTTAATAAATCAATGAATAACATTTGACTACACTAAATACTTAAAGTTAAGTCTTAAAAGTTGGGTAAATGTTGTGGCATTAACATGTAAATCATGCACCAAAATTGTGACATTTAGATGACTTTTCAACACGCTTCAAGGTTTATGGAGCATGATTGGTTTTGAAGATCATGTTAGCTTTACACATTTTTTTCATCAATTAATTTATCGTTAGAAATTGTAAGTTTTTGATGAATTCAACTGGTAAAGGAGTAATATAGAGGCATCTACACCACACAGTGATATTAATGCAAAAACTTTTTTATATTGATTATCCGCAAGAGCCTTTTGAAGGTCATCTACATCGTTATCGTTGTCAATTCTGTAAAGAGGAAACAACCAAAATCAATGGCCGTCTTGAAGGTCATTTAGTTGACTGTGAATACAGAATCAAATTAGAAGCATCTGGTTTTGAAGCTCAAGAGAGTACAAGCAATCCAAGTTTAAGTGAAAGTGATGACTTTGATTAGCAGGCTAGTTTAAAAATTGTAGCGCTAGCAACATTGACTAAACAATCATCATTAAATTGTATAATTACATCGTCTCAATGACTTCTTGAATATTATTTTCTTCGTCGTCCCAATAAGCTAGGTCTTCTGCACTAATTATTTCTTTATCAAATTCTAACAAATCCCAAAACTTTTGATTTTCTTCTTTTAGCATGTCATAAATATTCATCACGCACCTCAACTTTTAAATCACTTACAATAAATTATTACATACTATGCAATAGAGTAATCATTAAAAAAAAGGGGTAATTAACAATTAATTCATATATTAATGTTAATGATTATTGCAACTAGCGCCAATCCATTTGCCAGATATATCTGCCCTTTCATTGATAGGATTGCCTTGGACGTTTCCTTTAAATTCTGAGTGTCCAGTAAACGACTCAGTAGAGGTGATTATGCCTTGCGCAACACCCTCACCTTTGAGTTTAGAGCTATTACAAGTAAAGTGTATTTGATAATTGTTGCCGTTACGCTTTGCAGCATCTGAAATGCAACCTAACTCATCTTGGTATAGCTTTGGGAGAACCTGTTGCGCTGCCATCTCTGGGGTGACGCAGGTACGTGAAATTGCCGCACCGTTTTGTACATTAGGCATTTCAAGGCCATATTCATTTGCAATTTCTTGCATATATTGAATTTGTTCAGATGGTATCAATGGTGCTAATTTAAGGAGTTCAGACGTTGTCTTTAACTCCCATAAGCCTGGGCGCATATTGATAGGTTTTGAATGGGCAACTGGTATTATGAATGAAAAGCAAGAGATTAAAAAAAAGCAAGTAAAGGTCTTTTTAAGCATGATGATTCCTTATTAATAAATCCCTTAACTTAATATGAGTAGATTTACCAAAGTAAAGTTCAACAGATTAAGTATTGGGTTATGATTTCAGTTTATCTTGGTGATGGATATGAAACCTGATGATTTAGAAAAACTCGTTAGTATGAAAATGCCATACGGGAAACATAAAGGACATTTGTTAGCTGAGCTTCCTGGAAATTATCTTAATTGGTTTGCTCGTAAAGGATTTCCACCTGGCGAACTCGGCCGTCTATTGCAGTTGATGCAGGAGATTGATCATAACGGTCTATCAAACTTACTCAAGCCTTTAAGGTAAAAATAAAATGATTAATACACGGGTGGATTATCCACATCTAATTGAATAGGTTTTTTTAGTATGATGGAAGGCAACATCGTGGTAATGCCAGCGTAGACGAGTAAGCCGCCAAATAAAGTATCGCTAATACCAAATTTTTCATGCAAGATACTTGCAATAACTAAGGTGAAAATGAGCGTTGGTGTGAGCGCAATTGCAACGTCGAAACTACTTTTTACACTATCATCATTCACATAAATCCTTTGAACCGCAACCGAACCAATTCTGAAAGGTAACAACACTGCTGTAATACCTAGACCTATCCATAAAGATTCTAGCTGAATGGCCCCACTTGGTACCGTCATTCCACTATAAAAGAAATAAAATGGTACAAAGAAAGAAGCAAATAGCTGTACCGCATGTAGATTATCCTCAGAGGCTAGGGTCGGCATTCTTTGTTGTAATTGTCTAGCAGCTAAACCGGTAAAAAATGCACCAACCAAATAATAAACACCAAGTTGCTTAGTTAAATATGCGGCAATCAAGCCAACCATGATAAGCAATGAAAACTCTGATCCAGGGGCAAATGGAATCACAATTCGACCGAGAAACATAAATAACAAAGGTAATCCAAACGCGATTGCAATAAGAACAGCAGATGAAGAGCCTAAATCACTATAAGAGCCAGATTTAAGGAAAATAAATAATAACAATAGTGCAAGCAGCTCTCCAGCAATGGATTTACTTTTCACCCAAAACTCTTCGTTTTCATCTAATCCAAGCCCATTTAAAGATTCAAGAATAAAACCAGTTGATGGCGTCAGTAATGCAAGTGCAATTAGGCCAGATACTTGGAGTGAAAAGTTAAAAGAATACATACCAACCCATGTAAACCCAAAAATAATCGCGCAGCGAATAAAAAGGTGGCTGAGTAAAGGCCAAAACCCTTTTTTAAGTTCTTTAATATCAACTTCTAATCCAGCGAATAAAAATAATGAAGAAATACCGAGCGCTGCTAAAAAACTCAAGGTCGTGTCATGGCTGTAATCAGCAATACCAAAAACTGTCACCATGCCTAAAGCAAAGCAACTGAGTGGGGCAGGTAAGCGATATTTTTGCAAAGCTCTTGGAATAACAAGCAGAATAAAAACAATCGATAAGTAAAGCACTTGAGAGGAGAGATCAGATAGAGAGATACTGTTCATATAATTTTTTATCTAATAATTAATGCATTATTGCATAAATTATAACAGTGTCACATAGATACAATATTTAATCATATGCGGTCATTTTGCATTAAATGATGATGCTATAATCATCTTGATTTAGACTAATCTTTACATATATGCAACAAATAACACCAACATCTATCGTCCATACTATTCGACATATCTTTAGCCTTTCAGATGATAAGTCGGAAGCAGATTTAATTGATACAGAAATTCGATCAAATGTGAGTTTGCGAGGCACTAATTTATGGGTGCTGATACTCGCCATTCTGATTGCGTCAGTTGGATTAGATGTTAATTCAACGGCTGTTGTGATTGGTGCGATGTTAATTTCACCCCTCATGGGTCCAATTATGGGTATTGGCTATGGTATCGGTGTCTATGATTTTCCCCTCATCAAAAAATCTGTAATCAGCCTTGCCGTTGCAACGCTTATTGCCTTTATTGCGTCGACCATTTATTTCTTGTTAAGTCCATTATCAGAAGCACATTCTGAATTGTTAGCGAGAACATCACCAACAATTTGGGATGTTTTGATTGCTTTTTTTGGAGGGTTGGCAGGCATTATTGCGGCAACTAGAAAGATTAAAACGAATGTTATTCCAGGCGTTGCAATTGCCACAGCGTTAATGCCACCACTTTGCACGGCAGGCTATGGTTTTGCTAATGGGATATGGCAATTCTTTTTTGGTGCTTTTTATCTCTATATCATAAATTCTGTCTTTATCGCATTTGCTGCTGTCATTATTATTTCAGCAATGAAGCTTCCACATAGAAACTATGTAGATGCAAAGACTGAAAGCCGTGTAAAAATTTATTTATTTGCCTTGGTATTCATTACAGTTGTCCCAAGCTTGTATTTAGCTTATAACTTAGTGAAGCAAGAGGTATTTACACAACGAGCCAAATCATTTGTTGCAGAAGAGTTTAAGTTTGAGGAAACTTATTACACAAACTTGGAAATAGATCCAAAGTCCAAAAAAATTGAACTATCTTTGATCGGTAAACCGATTCCAAAAGAAACGTTAGACGCTATTCAAAATAAGCTAATTAAAGATCAACTCCAAGCAACATCACTTGTTGTTCATCAAGCTGGTGAGCAAAAGATTGATACCTTGTCTTTGAAAACCAGTATTGTTGCCGACTTATATAAAGAAAGCCAAATTGCACTTGATTCGAGAGATCAACAAATTGCAAAACTTAATGAAAAATTGGCTTCATACAAAACTAAAGAGCAATTAATGGAGAGCGTCACGCCTGAATTACATACTTTATTTCCAGAGATTAATAGTATTGTAATTGCCAGTGGCATTAGTTCAACTTCGCAATATGATGTGTTCCATAAAAAAGTGACACTTTTGCTTGTGATTGCAAAAAAGCAATTATCACAACAAGATTCAGAACGCTTAACTGCATGGTTAGCAACAAGACTCGAAACACAAGATATTAAATTGATCTATGAAATAACCAAATAAGCAGTTTCTGCACCATTTATGTGCCAAACCTGATTAGTACGCAGAGCTGCATTTTTACACTCAAATTTTTGTAAATTTTTTTAACGCCAGATTTTGGGCACTGTTTTAATCAACCACCCATTTTTTAAATGGCCGTATTGAGACTCTTCTCGACTAATGATTTTTATGGGTGCTGTTTATATTTAATGCGGCTTTCAGCCATAACCTTAGCTTTGTCATTTTTTTCATAGACTCCTTTTTAAAGCTAGAATTAACTAGCTTTCATATTTGTTTTCCCTTATTTAAATTGAACTACTTTAGACTAGGATGTATTTTACAAGTGATGAAAACAGACATTAGATTGCTTGAAAAAGAAGCCAAATAACATGGCACGTGAGTTGCTTAGTATTTATTAGGAGATTTTTAACTTTTGTGAGGTGCAACAACTTTTATATGTAGATTGGGGACCATCATGACAAGGCTTTTTTTTGCAGTATTGTTTTTTGGGATAACAACATCTGCGGCAGCAGTGCCGACAGACGAGCTGTTATATAAAATTACCAAACACGTTGTTAAGGTACATGTGGCTCTTGCAAGCGGTGGCTATGGCTCAGGCTCAGGTGTTGTCATTGCAAAAGACCGTGTTGTTACCAATTGTCATGTAATTGCTAATGCAGCTGGGATTAGTGTCAGTAGTGGAGGTCAATACTATACAGCTACCTCTATTACACCCGATTGGTACCATGATGTATGTCTCGTTAAAGTGGATGGCTTAGACGCACCAATTGCCACAATAGGTTCAAGCAAAACCCTACAATATGAACAACCAGTATTTGCGATTGGTTACCCTAATTTTTCCCCTGCTCCGATTAGCACACACGGTTATGTCAAAGGTTTATTCATGATGGACGATAGCGTCATCGTGCGCGCTAGCAGCACTTTTAGATTAGGTGCGAGTGGTGGTGGACTATTTGATGATGCAGGTCATTTAGTCGGTGTTATTACGCTTAAAAGTCCTGGCAAACATGCTTATTATTACAATATGCCGGTAGAGTGGGTGCAAGCTTTACTGGAGCAGCCAGAACAAGAGATTAGTGCAAAATCAGCACCTGCATTTTGGGCAACTGAAGCTGAACAATGGCCATTCTTTATGCAAGTCGTAGGGCCATACCTTACAGAAGACTGGTCTGTTCTCATGACGGTTGCTACCAAGTGGACAACCCAAGAGCCTAATAATATAGAAGCTTGGTTTTATTTAGCGGCTGCTGAGTATGCTAATCAAGATATTGCTAATGCAGAAGCACATATGAAAAAAGTGACTGCTATGAATGCGCAGCATAGCCAAGCTATTTACTACTTAGGACTAATTGCTGAAGAGAATGGAAAGCATATGGAAGCATTAACAAACATTGCATTATTAAGTGTGCTAGATGCAGAAGCAGCAACCAAGCTAAAGTCTAAAATTGCAAAACTAAATTGATATAGGGATAGGGTTGAGTCATTTTGATGTGAAGAGAGATAAGCACAATAATCAAACTAGTGCATAAAATGCACTAGTTTGGTGCAATTTATTAGGAGTTATTAACTCAATCCTAATGTAGTGAGTTTGTTTAAAAGTCATATAATGGGAGTGGTTTAGTCATCTTTACCTCTCAATTCGCTGTGTTTCTATATTACTTCCCAGTTTTCTATTTACCTACCACTCTTACGAAGGTCTTTATTTAAAGGGGCTTTCAGCTAAATTTAGCTACTAGAGGTTGTTACTCAAATAAAAACTTTTTAATTGGAATAGGCCTTGATTAAAGTTCTATGCTTATTCATCCGATATATAAAAATCTAATTGTAAACTTGTTACTAAAATTGATGGCACGTCAGTTGCTTATATAGATTTAAACACTTCAGTTTTTTGATTTAACAAAGTCGTTTAAGTTTATAACTTTTGTGAGGGCAATGATGAATAAACTATTATTGATGATGTTGCTTTTGGGTGTAACCAATTCAGCATTAGCAGTGC
>CAYGSH010000102.1:0-6054 GCA_964352515.1 uncultured Methylophilaceae bacterium
AATAAAACCAAAGACTGAAAATTAAAAGCATCCAGGCAATAAGTGCCTAAAATTTGGTTTTTCGTGAATTCACTATTTGTTAAATAAGAAAATAATATATAAAGACTAAAGACCGATGAAATTGATAAGCGCAGAGCGCCTTGCTCTAATTCCATAGGGTCGCATTTGTTTTTTACTTCTGCATACCAATTTTTTATATTAAAAATCATTTTATTAGTTTATGGCAAATTTCTTGTTGATATGATGCTCATTACTTTCTTGAAGCAAAAAGCGAGCCATTTTGGCAAGTGTTGATGCATTTGCAGGTTTTGTTAGGCACGCGTATGCGCCTGCTGCCATAAGTGCTTTATGAATCTTTGGCTCTTTTATAACCGATATGACAATTATTGGCTTGGGAATGGCAAAATTTGTTTGGTTTATTTGGCTTACAAATTCCAAACCATCCATTTCCTTCATTTTAAAGTCGGTGATAATCAAGTCTACTTGTCTGTTCTTTATCCATACTAAAGCATCAACAGGATTTGTCATTGTGACGACATTTAAGTTGAGTTTTAGTGACTTGATGATAGCTGAATGTATTGCAAGTACAGTAGGTTGATCATCTATAATCAAAACCGTTTGCTTAAATTTTGCTGCCGTCCTAATATTGCTGATAACCATGCGTCATATCCATTAATGTAGCTGAATGTCTTGGTTTTCAAATATTGTTTCGATTGTTTTACGAATTGATACAGTAACTGTAATTAAGTCCGGGTCAAAATGTTTGCTGCTTTCAGAAACAATGAAATTAAATGCTTCATCCATAGACCAAGCTTGTTTATACGGGCGCTTTGTTGTCAGTGCGTCAATGACATCTGCAATGGCAACAATTCTTGCTGCGAGAGGAATTTGATTGCCTTTAAGTTGGTAAGGGTAACCTAAGCCATCAAACCGTTCATGATGTGCCAATGCAATCTCACCACCCATTTGCAAGTATTTAGAAGGGCTGTTCTGTAAAATTTCATATCCAATAATAGGATGCTTTCGCATAATCGTTTTTTCTTCTTCAGTTAAAGGACCAGTTTTTAGAAGAATATGATCAGGTATACCAATTTTACCAATATCATGTAGCGGTGCAGAAAGCTCAATAATTTCTGCTTCTTCTTCGTTGAAGCCTATGGCTTCTGCAATGGCTTTGCTATATAAAGACATGCGCTGTAAGTGAGTGGCTGTATCCAAATCTTTATATTCACCAGCACGGGCTAAGCGCATTAATGTTTCTTTTTCTCTTGCACTAATTTCTGATGTGGCTTGTTTGACTTTGTTTTCAAGTAAGTCGCCTCTGTTTTGCAGTTTTATTTGTTGTTGACGCATTGTTAAAAGGTTTTTGCTTCTTGCTGTACATTCATAAACGTCAACTGGTTTATTTAAAAAGTCAGCAACACCAGCATCTAGAGCAGCATAGCGTGTTTCTGAGTCCTTTTTAATTGTGATCATAATTACTGGCACATTTTCATAGCTAGGTAGCTTTTTTAATAGACTGGTAAAGTCAACGCCATTCATTTCGGGCATAACATAATCAACAAAGACAAGATCTGCCGTATTTTGTGCGGCCCATTCAAGTGCTTTCTCTGGGTCATCTTTTTCAATGATACGAATGTTTGGATTAATACTTCTAATGACATGAGAAAGTATTGTTCTACTTGTTGACTGGTCGTCAATAACAAGGATGGAGCTTTTTTCTAGGAGTTGCTGATCTATCATTAATTTACCTTATTATTTATTCTGTCACTTTTAACGGCAGTTTGTATATTTTATATAGTTTAGTGTCGTTAATTAATTTAGTATACGCTTAAATTATTGAGCCTTAAATAGGACTGTAAAGAGATCTTTTTTAACAATTTAAACATATAAAAAGTAATGCTAATTAAAGGATGGTCTTAAATCAAATGCAATACATATTCTCTCATCATTTGATTTAAAAGGAATCGTTCGATGAAAAAGTGATGATGGAAATAAGACTATATCCCCCACCTTCGGCAGTGTGAATGCAGAATGGAAATCACTTTCATTTTTACCAGGTCTTATTGGGTAATGGTCGCCATGCGTTCCATATTCAAAAGCGCCTTCATTGTTATGCGATGGTGGCATTTTTAAATAAACTGCTCCACTTATCCAACCAATTTCATGAATATGCGCGCTCAGATGCCCACCTTGTTGCATTTTCACATACCAAGAACTGGTGAACTCTAGTTCGTCAGGGAACGACTTTATCAGCTCACAGTCAGCATTTGCGAAGGTGTTTTTGTAGTTTAAAAATTCTTGTTTCACCAAAATGGCAAGTTGTTGAAATGAGTCCTCTGGCCTTTTAAAAAGATTACCTGCCGATTGCTTTCCATAATGCAACATTCCCTGTACACGTTCAGCAATATTGGCATGATCAATATCATCAAGCAACTGCTTTAATAATGGGCTATTGGGTGCTGCTAGTGCGGGTAAGCTATTTTGATACACAAAATCAAGCCCATTTTGACAGAAATTATAAATGTCTTTTTGATCAAAATTGGTTGCATAATGTGTTGCTAAAGTTGCGATAAAGGGTGAGGTATGTTTTGTATTGGATGCAACTTCATCAAGCTTTTGCTTGAAGATATCAAATTCTTCAGCCTTGTATAAGCAGTACATTTGCCTTGCTTGCCAGTCATCTAATTGAGAGCGCTCAAAAAAATTGGCGGCTTCATTAAACTTTTTAGCTAAATATAAAAATTCACCCATATTATAATTTGCATTAGGGTGGTCTGGATTACGTGACAGCGCCTCTTGATAATTTTTAACCGCAGCATCCATGTCGCCATGATCTCTTAGCGTTTCTCCTAAATTATTATAAGCGTCAGTATAATTTGGGAATAACGCAATTGCTTTTTTGTAGCTATGAATAGCATCTGTTAAGTTGCCTTTATCTCTTAAGGCGGTGCCGAGATTAAATTGACCACGAGCATCTTGGGAGTTAATGCTTAAGCCCTTTTGATAACTAATAATTGCATCGTCCAGTCTGCCAAGGCGTTGAAATATTGTCCCCAAATTTCCATAAGCTTCAAAGAACTTTGGATTGATCTTAATAGCCGTTTGATAATGGCTGATTGCTTCTTCTAATAAGTTGACATGTGTCAGCGCAATGGCCAGATTAAAATATAAATCAGGTTTGTTGGCGTCAAGTTTAATTGCATGCTTGTAGCTATGGATAGATTCCGAAAATTTTTGCTGACCATCTAACGCAAGCGCTAAAATGTGATGCAATATAAAGACGTTTGGATGTTTTTCGACAAGGTGCTTAGCAAGTTGCTCGGTCTGTGCTAGCTGACCATTGTTTAATTGTTGGATTAGTTGCTGTATTTCTTGTTGATTGGGTTGTGATAAATTTTTCATAGACTATTTCAATGTAAATTATCTTATATTCTTTTCTATTCTTGCAGCCAGTTGCTTTAATAACTGCATGGCAACTTTTGGATTATCCGCTAAAATTGCATCAATATTATCCGCGTGAATCACAATAATTCGAGCTTCATCCGAAGCAATAATTGCATTTGTTGTGGTTGGTTGCTTTGTTAGGCTAGCTGTCTCGCCGAAAAAGTTTCCAGCAATAATTTTTCGTATGATGCCATTTTCATTTGTTAAATGCACTTCGCCCTCAACTAAATAATAAAGGCTTCGGTCTGTATTGCCAATTTTAAAAACATATTCATTTTGTGTTAACTGAAGGCCATATCTTAGCATTAGCGCATCAATGTAGTTTTGTTTTTCTGGTGCTTGATCAAACAAGCCTATTAGTAATAAGGCATCTTGTTTTCTAAGGGTAGCAATTAACACCGAACCTAATAAAAAGACAGCAAAGTTGACGTAAAGCCAAGTAATTGAAACAAACATATTTTTCATACTACCGAACACTGCACCAAAGTTTTGATTCACTGTTAAAAACAACCCAAATGCTGGACGCATTAATACCCAGAGTAATGCAGTTAATAACGCCCCAATAAAAATATGTCCTAATGCAACGCGCATTGGGAAAAACATTTTATAGAAAATTGCTATTAGTGATGTAGTGATGGCTAATGTGATACTACCGCCGATAAAACTCAACAAATCTTTCGGCAGATGCGTGGCCAAAAATTTAACTATTTCTTCTACAACAAAACCAGCAGCTGTAAAAGCAAAAAACAATAACAATATGCCCAGTACAGAAATAATATCTCTTATTTTTCCTCTAAAAAACGATGGTTGCTCCGCCATGGAGGAGATGCTGTAAAAAGAAGATCGCATTGCCCTTGCCAGTGGAGTAATCGTCCATAACAATACAAACAATCCTAATGCACCCCAGGCCGCTTTTGAATTGGAAGCGTTATAGACTTCTGTCATGATTTTGCCACTAAAATCAGGCATGATATTACTAGTTAAGATAGCCAGTTTTACGATGGCATAATCGGAAGAAAATACTAAATGGCTTAACAAATAAAAAATCAGTAATACTAACGGTATTAAGGCAAATAAAGCATAAAAAGATAGGGAGGCTGACAATCCTAAAATGTTATGCCTTGTAAAACCTGCAAGTGTTTCTCGAAATACAAAAAGCAGCGTGTCGTATTCCTTTTTGGAATAGGCAACTAAAGGCTTACTAATCACAGGGTGTTGTGATAAGTTTTTAAAGCTGTATTTAGTTTTCAATTTTGCCACGATTCATTTGTTTATTAGGCTTATAAAATAAGGATACTATATTAAAGCGATTTAAACTTTTCTGTACTACTAACAAGTGCAGAGATTACGCCAGGTTCCATTGCGGAATGACCAGCATCTGGCACTATAATATAGTCAGCATGCGGCATTGCTTTTGAAAGAAGCCAAGATGTTTGGGGGGGGCAAACCATGTCATATCTTCCTTGAACAATCACCGTAGGTATATTGGATAAAGATTTTGTTTTTTCTAGTAAAGCTTCACCATCAATGAAGCAGATATTTCGAATATAATGAATCTGAACCCTAGCACGAGCTAAGTCATCAAGCTGCGTTTTTTTTAATTCATCAGCCGATTGCTTTGGCGTTGTTGTGCTTGGCGGCAAGGGGTTTAATCGCATGATACTGCTTTCATAATTGTTCCACGCTACCGAAGCAGGATGACTAATTGTGATGTCATCAGAAAATATGCGTGTTTCAAATGCCGTCAAAACATCGGCTTGCTCTTCAGGCGGCAAATAATCAAGTAATGTTTGCCAAACATCAGGGAAGAAATGTTTAATATCGCCTAAAAACCAGTTTAATTCGGATTGCCGACTCAAAAATATACCGCGTAAGGTTAAAGAAATGACGCTTTGTGGGTGCTGCGTTGCATAAGCCAGCGCGAGCGTGCTTCCCCAAGAGCCACCAAATACGTGCCATTTATCAATTCCTAAATGACGTCTTAACGCTTCTAAATCATTCACAAGATGCTCGGTGGTGTTGTTTTGCAAAGCACCTTGTGGCCGACTTCTGTTACAACCCCGTTGGTCAAGCAGTATGATTCTGTAATAGGAAGGATCAAAAAACCTACGTTGTCCAGGGTTACAGCCACTTCCTGGACCACCGTGTAGAAAAATCACTGGAATACCAGCTGAATTTCCGGACTCCTCATAATAAATTTCATGAAAATCATCAGTTTTTAACCAGTTTTGATGATAAGGTTCGATTTCAGGGTATAAATTGTAAGTTGACGGACACATTTGTCAATATTGCTTTCTATATGATTTTATTGAGTATTTTAAAAATAAATCGAATATACAAATATTTTTTATAAAAAATGTTAATAAATTGTAACGAAAGTGTTGCAATTCGATTTTAATTGTTTTATATTTCAATCCTCACATGAAAATGTGATTTAAAAGTATTCTTCAAAATTAAGTAATACAGTATAAAGGTTTCATTCTTTTACTCAAAATTACAGATGATGAAAATGCTTATATTTAAAACCCTTAGTAATAACTTTGGAGATCAACATGCAAGTAAATAAAATTAAGCTAGCTTTAGGCTTAGTAGCAGCAACAATGGCAA
>CAYGSH010000103.1:0-5989 GCA_964352515.1 uncultured Methylophilaceae bacterium
TTTGAAATCTGTCAAAGTGGCGGATGTGCAAAACTATCAACAGTTTCATTAACTGCTTCAGATTGGCAGCCAGTTAAGGCATTGTTTAATCCGGCATCGCAATCGGCATTAGAAGAACGCAACAATATTTCAAAAGCGATTGGACTGCTAGAGGATATCGTCGGGCATAAAACTGGTACCAGTCAAGACAGAGCAGGCACTTTTAATAATTCTGATTACTCTGGGCAGCAAGATTGTAATGATGAAGCGATTAACTCAACAACTTATATGCGCTTATTAAAGCAAGCTGGATTGATGATATTTCATGAAATAGAAGATATGCGAACACGAAACTTCTTTTTTACTGGATGGCCTCATACAACTGCGGTGATACATGATATAGAAACCCATGAACGGTTTGCTGTTGATAGTTGGTTTTATGATAACGGTTACCCCGCCACAATTGTCCCTTTTCAAGTTTGGAAAGCTAATTTTTATCCAGATGACAGTCCTATCATTAACTGAGCAAAAGACAATGCCAAATAAATTTAACAGCAAACCATTAGCTGACTTTAGGTGGTTTTCGCGATAAAATCCCCACACTTTAAACACTTGACAGAATTATGCGGACATCTCAATTTTTTATCTCAACTCAAAAAGAAGCACCAAGCGATGCTGAACTGATCAGCCATCAGTTAATGGTGCGTGCTGGCCTAATTAAGAAACTAGGAAGCGGTCTGTATAATTGGATGCCATTAGGGTTGCGTGTATTAAGAAAAGTTGAAGCGGTTGTGCGCGATGAGATGAATAAAGCAGGTGCATTAGAATTATTAATGCCTGCTGTGCAGCCAAAAGAACTATGGGATGAAACGGGAAGATGGGCAGTATTCGGGCCTCAAATGCTTAAAATTAAAGACCGCCATGAACGTGAGTTTTGTTTTGGCCCAACGCATGAAGAAGTGATTACGGATATTGCACGAAAAGAAATTAGTAGTTATAAACAGTTACCGATTAATTTTTATCAAATTCAAACCAAATTTCGGGATGAAATACGGCCACGTTTTGGTGTAATGCGCGCGCGCGAGTTTTTGATGAAAGATGCCTATTCATTTCATACAAATCAAGATTGTTTAGTAAATACTTACAATAAAATGCATCAAGCTTATAGCAATATATTTACAAGATTGGGTTTGAAGTTTCGTGCAGTTAAAGCTGATTCGGGTGCAATCGGTGGTGACGGGTCGCAAGAGTTTCATGTGCTGGCAGATAGTGGTGAAGATGCTTTGGCTTATTGTGAGAGCTCTGACTATGCGGCGAATGTGGAACTTGCGGAAGCTATTGCGGTTAGTGAGAGAGCAGAGCCTTCAGAAACGATGCGTGAGGTTGATACGCCTAAGCAAACTGCCTGTGAAGATGTGGCTGCCTTGTTATCTATTGGCATTGAACGCACAGTGAAGGCCATTGCACTCATGGCAGATGAACAGTTTTATTTGATATTGCTCCGTGGAGATCATCATTTAAACGAAGTCAAGTTAGCCAAAATAGATGGCTTTGCTAACTTTAGATTTGCGACAGAGGAGGAAATCAGATCGCATCTTCATTGCCCACCAGGCTTTATTGGCCCAGTTGGTGTAGCAGCAAATGTAAAAGTGATCGCAGATAAATCGGTTGCCATCATGAGCGACTTCGTGTGTGGTGCTAATCAGCCTAAACGCCATTTGCAAGGGGTGAATTTTGGAAGAGATTTGCCAGAGCCTAGTTTAGTTGCGGATGTGCGTAATGTGATTGATGGGGATGTCAGCCCAGATGGAAAAGGAGAGCTTTCTTTATGTCGAGGCATTGAAGTTGGACATATTTTCCAGCTTGGATCAAAATATTCACAAGCAATGAATGCAACTTATCTAGATGAACAAGGTAAGTCAAATGCATTGGAGATGGGTTGCTATGGTATCGGTGTTTCTCGAATTGTAGGTGCCGCAATTGAGCAGGGAAATGACAAAAATGGCATTATTTTCCCAGAGAGTATGGCACCTTTTACCGTTGTTGTTTGTCCGATTGGTTTCAATAAAAGTGAATTAGTTGAAAAAACAAGTGTTCAAATTTATCAAGATTTACTCAATGCTGGTGTAGATGTGCTGTTAGATGATCGTGGTGAACGCCCTGGTGTTATGTTTGCAGAAGCAGATTTAATGGGCATTCCGCACCGTATTGTTGTTGGTGAGCGAGGGATTAATGAAGGACAAGTCGAGTATAAAGCGCGTCAAGATGATGATGTGCAAAATATACACTTAAGTAAAATCATTGCTTATATTACTGAAAAATTAAGTTAAGGCATTATTATTGCTTGTTTTAGAGGCGATGAAAAATAACGTGCTAAATAAAATATTAGTTTTGATAATTGTATTCTTCACTGTCAATGCGATAGCAGGGGGGCAGCGCGAAGAAGATTTGACTCATAGTGTCAAAGCGATGATGCAAAAATCAGTCAGCGATTTAGCGGCACCAAAACTGCTATTTGGGGATAAAGAGCAAAGTGAGGCATGGTTGGCAGAGATGTCGGATCGGCTCAAAAAAAGAATGCCAAATCAAGATTATCGCGAAGATTTTCTAATCTCAGTACATTATGAGGCAACGCGCGCTGGGCTAGATCCTCAACTAGTGTTGAGCTTAATTAATGTTGAGAGTGCTTTTAAAAAATATGCTGTATCAAGTGTCGGTGCAAGAGGCTATATGCAGGTGATGCCTTTTTGGACCAAGGCAATTGGCTCGCCAGACCATAATTTA
Organism: uncultured Methylophilaceae bacterium; assembly: GCA_964352515.1. Taxonomy (GTDB): domain Bacteria; phylum Pseudomonadota; class Gammaproteobacteria; order Burkholderiales; family Methylophilaceae. The sequence continues at coordinate 2,764 of CAYGSH010000103.1, forward strand.
TTTAATTTACGGTTGAATTTAAGATATGGGTGCACGATATTGAGGCATTATTTAGATATTGAACGCGGCAATTTGTTTAGAGCACTAGGTCGATATAATGGTAGTCTAGGAAAAGCTAAGTATCCTAATTTAGTTTTATCAAAGTGGCGTGAACACTGGAGTTACAAAACAACCATAGCTGAAAACTGAGTGATTTATTCAACGGAATTTTTTAAAAAACCCTCTTAAATTATACATCTGTCCAAATCAAAATTTGCATATTGCACCATAATGAGCATACCATGCACTGTCAATTTGTTTAATTTTGGTGCATTCTTAATAGCGCACAAATAAACAATTGATAGCTTTTCTCGTAATATTATTTTTATAAGAAGTAATTTTTTAGGGAGATTAAGTATGTCGAAGTTATTAGCTTTAGCAGTCAGTATTGCAGTTTTAGGTGGTATATGGGCTTACATTGCTTTAGGCCCATTTGGCATGGGAGATGGTGATGCGGAGTTGTTGGTTTGGGCAGGCTTTATTGCTTGGGCGTGTTATTTCCATAGTGGCGGAGATAACGCAGCGCTTCAAAAAACAATCGCAGGCATGATTTATGGTGCAGTCATAGCAGGTGTCGCTTTGTTTTTAGTTGGTATGAATCCATTAGGATTGCCAGGAGCGTTTGGGCCGGCAGTGTATATTGGCGCAACAGTCTTTTTGTTAGTAATTGCAGCAAGTCAAACGTTACTATCAGTTGTCCCTGCCAATGTATATGGTTATGCAGCAACTGCAGCTTATGCGCTTCAGACTGCGAATGCTGGCAGTGTTACTGCAATGGATTTATCAAACCCAGTGCTACTTATAGCCTTATCAACAGTGGTTGGCGCTTTATTTGGAATGGCCTCTGGTAAACTCGCTGGCGTATTAGGAAAATAAAACTGTTAGACATAAAAAACCGCGCTTTTGTGCGGTTTTTTAATGGTTCAAAATTTATTCTATAATTTGGTAGCCATGGTATGTTCCAAACTCACCTTCATTTTCATTGAATAAAAAGAACATGTTATTGCTATACCCAAGACCATTATAATAGTTTTTAGCTCGTAACTTGATGCCTTTTGGAATGGCGCTTTTTGCAACAAACTTGCCTGTTAAATCAAATACCAGAAATGTTTTATGGTCTAAATCTAACAACGCTAGTTCTTCTCCTTTGGAGCCAGTAAATGCAACAAAGCTATCACTAATATCATCAAATTTTGCACCAGCTGACTCGACATCTAGGGTGATTTCGCCAATAGGCTTCACATCTTTTTGCGTTACAATAAGTACTTTATTGCTTCTTTTTTGCTTAGCAAAGTAACGGTCATTTTCCGCATCATAAGATGGCATTGTAAAGGCATCACCAAATGCAGCATGAAATTGCATAATTTCTTTTGAGGTGTCTTTAATTTTACCCTCTTCAGAGAGCTCAAGAGCATACATGCCTGTGTTGGGTGCAAAACCAAACTCACTAGAAATATTATATGTAATCGTTTCGATATTGCCGGTGTTCGAATTAAAGTAGATGGAGCGATTGTCATAACCTGGGCCAGCAGAATTAACATATTGCCCATTGGCATCAAATGCATGCACTTGAGACTTTGAAATAGGCGCTTCCCATTCACTTCCTAATGGCGCTAGGCCCCCATCAGCAACATAATAATGCATCAATGCTGGATGGTAGGCTACCGTCATTGGCCTTGTTGTTGGTGCTTTTGCTAAAGGCATTTTGAGCTTTAATTTAGCCTCAGGTAACACAGCTGCAAGGGTTGAAGTTGTTATTAATATTCCGCCAAGCAAAGTAGTTAAACCTACAAAAATTTTACTATTATTCAATTTAAACTTCTCCAATTATCAATGTCTATTGATTCACTTTATTATTATTTAGTTTCAAAAATATGTTTGTTTTTAGCAAAACGATTTATATTTCTTTTTCCAAAAGCATGGCATCTCCATAGCTGAAAAAGCGATACTCCTGTTTAACAGCATGTTGATAAGCTTTTTGTATATGGTCAAAACCAGCAAAAGCAGACACTAACATGAGTAATGTGCTTTTGGGTAGGTGGAAGTTCGTTAACAATCTATCGACAACGTTAAATTGAAAGCCAGGTGTAATAAAAATATCCGTTTCTTGCGTGCCTGCGCACAATTTTCCTGATTGCGCTGCACTTTCTAAAGCACGCAATACGGTCGTACCAACAGCGGTTACCTTTCCTTGGTTCATTTTTGTTTTGTTAATGAGATCAACCGTATCCTGCGGCATATTGTAAATCTCACTATGCATTTTGTGATCTGCTATATTATCTACTTTCACCGGCTGAAAAGTACCAGCACCAACATGCAATGTTAAGTAAGCAATCTGAATGCCATTGTCTTTAAGGGTATCTAGCATCGCATTATCAAAATGAAGCCCTGCAGTCGGTGCTGCAACTGCACCTGAATTTTTGGCATAGACGGTTTGATATCTATTTTCATCGGCAGCGCTTGCCTTATGATTGATATATGGCGGTAGGGGTAAATTGCCATATTCTTCAAGTAAGTCTAGAACAGGTTTTTCTGATAAAAATTTTAATTGAAATAAATCTCCATTACGACCCGTTACGTCAATTTTAATATTATCTTCAATTAGAATGGAGCTGCCAATTTTAGGTGATCGCGATGCACGCACGAGTGCATAGACTTCATGCTCATTAAGCACGCGCTCAATTAAAATCTCAACTGCACCCCCAGATGCTTTCTTTCCAAAGAGTCTTGCTTTAATAACACGCGTGTCATTAAAAATAATAAGATCGCCCGAACTTAAGTAATGAGGGAGATCTAAAAACTGGCGATCTGTTATCTCATTACTGAGCGGTTTAACATATAACAATCGACTCGCATTTCGCTCTTTTGTAGGATGTTGGGCGATTAAATGATCAGGTAAAAAAAAGTCAAAGTCTTGAGTTCGCATATTAGAAAAATTAATTAGTGAATATCAGTTTCGCAAAAAGTAAAGAGCTTGCTATAATTGCGCCGTTGCAATTATACAGCAATGTATAATCCGAAAATGCCGGGATGGCGGAATTGGTAGACGCACGGGACTCAAAATCCCGCGTTGGTGACAACGTGGGGGTTCGATTCCCCCTCCCGGCACCACGCATAAAACCTAGTATATACACTCGTTCAAGGGCAAAATAAAATCTAACTATTTTGTTACATTTTTATTCATTAA
>CAYGSH010000104.1:0-5908 GCA_964352515.1 uncultured Methylophilaceae bacterium
AACCTAGTCATGGTTCGTGTGTTTGATTTTGTATCCTTACTGGGTGAAGCAGGTACAGGGAAAACATTACTTACATTAGCTGCTGCCTTAACTCTGACACTTGATAAAAAAGCCTATTCTGAAATCATCATGACAAGAGTCACTGTGCCAGTAGGTGAGGATATTGGCTTTCTTCCAGGAACAGAAGAAGAAAAAATGGCCCCTTGGATGGGTGCGTTAGAAGATAATTTAGACGTACTTAACAAAACAGACGAAGATGCAGGCGAGTGGGGGCGTGCAGCCACACAAGATCTAATCCGTACACGAATTAAAGTCAAATCGCTCAACTTTATGCGCGGACGTACTTTTCTCAACAAGTTTCTGATTATTGATGAGGCGCAAAATTTAACGCCAAAACAAATGAAAACTTTAATTACGCGTGCAGGTCCTGGAACTAAAGTAGTCTGTTTAGGTAACATTGAGCAAATAGATACGCCATATTTAACTGAAGGAAGCTCTGGCCTAACTTACGTTGTGGATAGATTTAAAGACTGGCCTCATAATGGACACATCACCCTGATTCGAGGTGAGCGATCCCGTTTAGCTGATTTTGCTGCTGAAGTTTTATAAGTGATCATTCAAATTGCAAACTTTATGAATGCCAACAATATCAGTTAAATGGCTAAAAAATTCTACATCATACTGATTGCACAGTTTTTGTCTGCGCTAGCAGATAATGCATTACTGTTTGCCGCTATTGCCTTACTTGCTTCAATCAGCGCACCTGAATGGCATACCCCACTGTTACAACAGTTTTTTGTCATTTCATACATTCTACTTGCCCCATTCGTTGGATCCATTGCAGATGCTTTTCCTAAAGGCAGTGTGATGTTCTTCTCCAATATGGTTAAAGTGATTGGCTGTGGGGCAATGATTCTTGGCATGCAACCTTTATATGCTTATGGGATTGTTGGAATTGGAGCAGCTGCTTATTCACCAGCAAAATATGGCATATTAACCGAGTTGCTACCCAGTAGACTTTTAGTAAAAGCAAATGCTTGGATGGAAGGTTCTACAGTTGCTGCCATTATTTTTGGCGCAATTTTAGGCGGGTTTTTAGCGACTAAAAACCTCCAATCAGCGATATGGATTATTGGTGCACTCTACCTTGCTGCAGCTATATTCAATTACTATATTCCCAAACTACCGCTAGACCATAAGCTTGAACAAAAGAATATTACCTATATATTAAAAGACTTTCTAAACGCTTTTCTTACGCTATGGAAAGATCCATTAGGACAAGTATCACTAGCTGTGACTACATTATTTTGGGGTGCTGGTGCCACCCTCAGATTGGTCGTACTCTCTTGGGCAGCAATCATCCTAAATTTTTCAATTGAACAATCTACCCAACTAATTGCCATGGTCGCAGTCGGAATTGCAGTAGGATCAATCATGGCTTCTCGTTACATTTCTCTAGAGAGATCATTGCGCGTACTTCCAGCTGGGATTGTAATGGGCTTCCTTGTTGTTGCCATGGTACTCGTGACGCACTGGGTCATGGCAGCGGCATTATTATTCATCATCGGCACGTTAAGTGGTTTTTTTGTTGTCCCACTGAATGCTTTACTGCAACATAGAGGCCATCATCTCATTGGTGCCGGCCATTCAATTGCCGTTCAGAACTTCAATGAACATATTGGTATATTAATTATGCTTGGGCTTTACTTATTAATGGTAAAAGCAGATATTCATATCAATATTATTACGGGTGCTTTTGGTCTATTTATTATTGTAAGCATGAGCATCATCAATCATGTCTTTAGAAAAGTTCAGGTTAGAGACTAATATTTTCAATTAATTAGTGCAACTTAACTTGCGGCTCCGTCCTTCTTGAAATGAATCGACCTAATGATTGTAAAAATACAGAGAAAAACCCGTGTAATGCTACTAAATGCATTTGATACAGTGATCGATACATTAAGCGAGCAATTAAACCTTCGATATACATTGACCCTCCAGATAAAGCCCCCATCAAACTACCAACAGTAGAATATCTACCTAAATTCACTAATGAGCCATAATCTCTGTACTGATATGTCGGTAATTTTTCTTTCCCAGCTACTCTATATTTCATGGTTTTAACCAACATTGAAGCTTGCTGATGCGCTGCTTGCGCTCTTGGTGGCACATTACTTGTATGGCCTTCCCATGGGCATGCTGCACAATCCCCAAACGAAAAAACATCAGGATCTAATGTTGTTTGCAATGTGGACTTAACCACTAACTGATTAATACTGTTTGTTTCTAAACCAGCAATATTTTTTAGAAAATCTGGTGCCTTAATTCCAGCAGCCCAAACAACTAATGCTGATGGAATAAATCGTCCGCTGTGGGTATGAACACCTTCTTTTGTTACCTCAGTAACACGTTCCCCTTTATTTATTTGTACGCCTAACTTTGTCAATTCAAGCTCAACAGACAAAGAAAGTTTCTCTGGCAATGCAGGCAGCAACCTTGGACTTGCTTCAATAATAGATATTTTGACATCTTTGTCAGCATCTACATTATCCAAACCATAAGCCGCCAACTCACGTGTTGTATTATGTAACTCAGCAGCTAATTCAACACCTGTGGCGCCCGCTCCCACGATGGCAACATCCAATTGTCCAGTTGCAATGGGTGTATTTTGTGTTTGTGCACGGACTAATGCATTATGTAATTTACGATGGAATTTTTCTGCCTGGTTTTGAGTGTCCAAAGCTATTGAATATTCCAATGCGCCTTTCACACCAAAATCATTGGTAGTACTTCCAATAGCAATAACCAATGTATCGTACGGAATGCCCCTGGCAGGGATAACCTCAAAACCATCTTCATCATGATAGGGTGCGAGTAGAACTTCTTTCTTTTCACGATCCAACCCACACATTCGTCCTAAGCGAAACTTAAAATTGTGCCAATGTGCTTGAGCAAGATAGTTCAGCTCATGCTTTTCAGGATCCATACTCCCAGCTGCAATTTCATGTAACAAAGGTTTCCAAACATGTGTTTTACTGTTATCAATAAGTGTGATAACTGCTTTTTGTTTTTTTCCAAGACAACCGCCAAGCCGAGTTGCAAGCTCTAACCCGCCTGCGCCGCCACCCACGATTACTATCTGATGTAACTTTTCAGTTGCCATAATCAATCTATTCTTTAATCAAAGTTGTCATACTACTAAAGACGCTTACATCTATTATGTTGCAAGCGCCTTTAAACAGATAAATTTATTCGTTGCCTGTTAGGCCTTCGCTGCCCTGTGTTCTTACCCATGCAATCACTTTTAATACTTCATCTGGTGTCATACCATCTGTTGGGGTCATAATGCCTTTGCCTTTACCGCCCATACCGCCATTTGTACCATTCCAAATTGTTTCAAACATCCCTTTATTCGTTGCATTTTTAGGATACTTAAATGTTGGGCCAACCAAACCTGGGCCAACTTGTCCTTGCGCAGTAGGACCATGACATTGCGTACATGAATATAAACCAAATATTTTTTTACCTCTTGCTGTTGCCTCTTCGTCGCCAACATATGGATTTTTACCGGTAGCCAAAAATTCTTTAGCGGCAGGTGTATCAAAAAGCGCTGGATCAATTTGTAATGGTTTACCTTCTTGTGTATCAACAAAAGCTACTGCTTTTACCGCACCAGTATTATCCACCACTGGATTCGCTTCTATTGTATTGCTTGGCTCATTATTGCCGCAAGCAGTCAGTATTGCGATCAATGCCAATATACCAACACTCATTCTTACTTTACTCATTCCCAACTCCTTAAAAATTGTATATTTCAATTGTATTTAATCTATCAAAATTACTCACTATCTTAGGTTAGTAGTTTACCTGTTATTTAGTATTTATCAAAAAAAAACGGCTACACAATGTGTAGCCGTTAACGGTAAATAAGTTAAAACTTAAATTATTTTAACCAAGGTTTACCATCTGTACCTTCATAATGCGTACGGATATAAGCAACTGCTTGCAAGATATCATCTGTTGTTAAGCCATCACCAGTATGGCCTTCAATTTGTTTATGCCATTTAAACATTGTACCTTTGCCAGATTTACCAGGTGTACCACCAGCAATCGTTTCAAACATACCTTTGTCTGTTGCATTTTTTGGATAAACCCATTGGTTGTCCCATTGGCTTTGACCACCTTCAGGTTGCTTTTTCAAACCAGGAGCCATCACACCTTCTAATTTACCACCATGACAACCTGTACAGTTGTTATAGTTGTATGCTCTTTTACCTAATTTTTTTAGCGCTGACGGATCTTTTTCAAAAATTTCATTGTATGGATTCTTACAAGTTTCCAAAAATGTTTTTGCTGCTTCTGAGTCTTCTGCTGTTACTTTAATATTTAATGGTTTCCCATCAATTGTTGAAACTAAATTACAAGCAGCATTTGCTTGAAACGAAAATGCCAAACCTGCAATTGCTAATAAGCCACCTACTAAAGTTGACTTCAATGTTTTGTTACCTAACATGTGATCTCCCTGTATCTACTTAACAAAATGATTGTCGTTAGACTAATACTTTCGTATCAGCTTCGTACAAACATTTAACGAACAATTAATTATTTGGTTGACAGAACTTTTGATTTTGCATGACTCAAATAAGCCCGTCATTCTACTAAACTTTTTGTTGCTAGTCACTATCCTTTACATGATTCTTTTTGTTGTCTTTAAATGTTTTCATAATATTATCGCCATCAACAACTGGGACAGTCAATACACCGTAGTCCGATAAGATTTTTTGAATTTTATCTTGATTGCGATCTAAGGCTCCTTGAATCATCTTCATACGTTCTTTATCGCCGTGACGTACACCAATAGAGATATTCCAATAAGATTTCCCTCTTGCATTACTTTTCTCATACTCAGGTGCCAACTTAACAACCATAGGCACTTTTGATTGTTTAGCAAAGTATCCTCCAATTGGACCCCAAGCCACCGCAACATCAATATCACCTTGTGCCAAATCATCAATCATTTCACTCGGTTTTTTATTTAAATCGCGCTGAATACGATATGGTTTTGCGTTACCAATAATGCCATTGTCATTCAATGGGACTGTAATTGGTGATTTGTCAGTCACACCGACCAAGCCTTTTTTAAGGTCAGGTGAATCATAGCCTGTAATGTCATAACCACTTTCTTGACGCCACACAAAAACATGTCCAGTACGATAATAGGGCTTTGATGTCAATAGTGGATCGTAATCTGGCGGTACGCCCATAATCACGTCACAACGGTTAGCTTTAATTGTATTACGCAAGAAACCAAAACGATTAAATGCGTACATAAACGACAATGGCAACTTTAAATCTTCAGCCAAAACTGCAGCTATTTTATCTTCAAACCCTTCTTGCTTATTATTTGAAAACGGCATGTTGTCTGGATCGGTACATACTCTGAATTCTTCTAATGTTGGCACGCGTGCTTGCTCACCTGGCCTGCCTTCATCTGGATTTAACGGAGGTATCTCATCAATCGCCGCAGCCATTGATACAGTTGCAGTGAATAATAAACTTACAATAAAGCCAATTTTTTGGACTTGTTTAAACATTTTTTGATATTCCTTTTTTATAATTCGAGTGATTTATACATCATGTATATAACACTATGAGTATATAGTGCGATGAAAGTTCTGGAGTTAGTTAAAACCATTAATCTTCAAATGAAATCCACCCGATTGTGATTGCAGTGAACATTCAGCATATTCATTTCTGCGTGAAACCATCACTTTTTTAAATCTACAAAAACAAACACCCTGCCGAAGCAGGGTGTTTTTTTGCATACTAAACTAATTTAGCTATATTTAGTTGACTAATTATAGGCTAAATACTGTTAAAGCACCGCCGCCAGGAGCAGCATTGTATT
>CAYGSH010000105.1:0-5754 GCA_964352515.1 uncultured Methylophilaceae bacterium
CCAGACCCCCTTTGAAAAAAAGTTTTTTTGCGTTTATCGCTTAATTTACTGATCCGATCATAGGGATACACACCATTGGCGGCTGTTGCCAATACATTGGTATCAATATCTGTCGCAATAATTTCAACTGGTGGCGTTAAGCTACCAAATGCTTCGCAGGCGGTTATCGCAATACTATATGGCTCTTCACCGGTTGAAGCGGCTGAACACCAGATACGGATCGGTTTTTGTACCTGCGTAAGATGATCAGCTAAAATTGGGAAATGATGCTCTTCTCTAAAAAAAGAAGTCAGATTAGTGGTAAGTGCATTGGTAAAAGCCTCCCACTCTGCTGCATCATTTTTTCTTTCAAGTCTATCTAAATATTCTTTAAAAGAGTCTATCCCTGCTGCGCGAAGCCTTCTACCGACACGGCTGTAGACCATGTCGGTTTTAGCTTCTGAAAGCGAAATACCTGCATGTTGATAGATAAGTTTACGCACTCTTGAAAAATCTGTTGATGTAAATTCAAATTCACGCTCATCTGTTCGCTGTTGTGCAAGCATCTTCTTCTTTCTATAAATTGACTCTTAAATATTTAAAACATGTACTGCTAAACAACACAATTAAGATACTGGTAAATCTTTGTGTAACTCTATACCACGTTGTTTCATTTGCTCAATTGCTTTAGCTACTGCTTGATCTTCTGAACGACGGTTCATTGCCTCAGGTGTTTTAGCGGCAAATGGATGTGCTGCTTTTTTGTACTCTTTAACAACATTAGCTGCTTTTGGCTCACGTGCTACTGCACTCTTAATCGCCATTTTAGTTGCGCGATAGTTCCAGTCTTGGATACGCTCATCAATATCAGCTTTATGATCAATAAAAACACCAACACAAATATAAACGTCATCTGCTTCTTCTAGTGGAATCGTGCCATCTTCAACACACTCCATCACAGCCATTGCAACACCACGTTGCGCTGGGCCAAACATTTGCACTGCTTGACGACCATCTTTGATGGTTACTTTGTTAAACATCACTGTATTAGGTTTTACCATCATGTTTGGCGCCGCAATCGCCAACAAACCATTTACACCTTGTTTTTGGTCGGTGAGCGTACGGCAGAATGCGTCTTCTGCTGCGCTACCGCGTGGGCCCATCACCAAGTCAATATGTGCCACATTTAACAGATCAGGACCTGAACCATCTGGACGATCTTCCAACACAAGGCCTTCACCAATCAATACTCTATCTATCACTGCCATTTTACTTTCTCCTAAATTTATTAAAGCAACTACATCTAAAAAATCAGTTAATCCATATAAAAAATATTAAGGACAACCATTCCAACAAAGCCTAGCAACGCATTTTCACTTGCATTGACCTTATAACTATTTACGGCATAAAGCCGTAAAAACTTAACCAAAAAAACAAATATTTTTAATAAATTTATTTATTAAAATCAATAATTTATTAACATTAAATCTGTAGTAAAAATCAATTCGAACCTGTCATGTCGGTTCCATATTAAATTCATGTTAAACCACGAATAAAACTAAAATAAACTGACTCAACTAATCGTTGATTAATCATTTTTTAAGCTGCTCTTTTCTCAAAACCTGCGATGAAAATAGCTAGCTGAAATTCGTCTTTTTTGTTCAAGTGACTCCTGCTTTATCGTTCATGATTGAAGTCTTGAAAAAAGCAGATTGTCAAATTAGTGCTATGGTTTAAATTAACCTGTTATTCACAAAACAAGCTTTTATCCATAACCATAATTTATCGCATTTAAGTCTATTTAAATCTGTAGAGAAAGCGCGTAAAAGTTGTGCTATTTATCACTTGCAAAATAAGAAAGGCCCTTCAATGAAGGGCCTTTTGTTTTACTTCGTTTTTGATAATCAGTTCTGGTTAAAACTCTTCCCAATCGCCATCATCTGTACCAGTTTTAGCTTTCACTTTTACCGGTTCAACTGACTTCGCTTCTGCTTTAACTGGAGCCTTAGGCTTGGCTACGGCACTATTTCGCATTGGGCTATTGTTAGATCTTCTCTCTTGTTTGCCTTCATTACCTAACTTAAACACACTGACAACATCAGATAACTGCACCGCTTGTTCAACTAATGACTCTGCCGCTGCTGCCGCTTCTTCAACTAATGCCGCATTTTGCTGAGTTGTTTCGTCCATGCTAGTCACCGCTTCATTCACTTGGTTGATACCAGTCGTTTGCTCTTGTGATGCAGCTGATATCTCACTGATAATATCAGCAACACGTTGCACTGATTGCACCACTTCAGCCATCGTTGTACCCGCATTTTCAACCAACTTAGTACCTTCTGCCGTTTTGTGAACTGAGTCAGAAATCAACTCTTTAATTTCTTTAGCCGCTGTTGCAGAGCGTTGTGCTAAATTACGCACCTCACCGGCAACCACCGCAAAGCCTCTTCCTTGCTCACCTGCACGTGCCGCTTCAACCGCCGCATTCAATGCAAGAATATTGGTTTGGAAAGCAATGCCATCAATCACAGAAATAATGGCCTCAATCTTCATAGCACTATCATTAATACCACTCATGGTGCTTACAACCTCGCCAACTACTTGTCCGCCTTTAACTGCAACACCAGAGGCAGTTAATGCAAGTTGATTCGCTTGTTGTGCATTCTCAGCATTTTGTTTCACCGTTGATGCAAGTTCTTCCATACTTGCCGCTGTTTCTTCTAAGCTAGAAGCTTGTTGCTCTGTACGGCTAGACAAATCATTATTACCAGTCGAAATCTCATTCGCTGCTGTTGTAATCGTTTCAATGGCTTCTTTTACCGCTGCAATCGGCCCTGCAATGAGATCAAGCGTTTCATTCATACCTTCAACAATCTTACGGTAATCACCAGGATGACGGCTAGCATCTGCGCGCGCAGTAATACGGCCATCATGTGCTGCTTCTGCTAACATTTGCGCATCTTCATTTAATGCTTTTAAGTTACTGCGAACCTGCTCAATTGTGTCATTAATAAATGCCTTTTTACCAGGAAACTTCACTAATGGTGCATCAAAATCACCCTCACCAAAGGCTTTTACCACATCCATTGATTTTTGATTCATGTCCAATAAACCAGCCATCATGTTATTGACCGCTTTAGCAAGTGTACTAAAGTCACCTTTAAACATATCATCGCGCAGATTCATATCGATATCACCTTGCTCATGCGCGCCGCTAACCCAAGTAACTGAGTCAATCAAGCCTTTAAGATTGCCCCCAATTTTCTTGATGTTTTTATTGATAATGGCTTTTTCACCTGGAAACTCTTTAATCGTCGCAGAAAAGTCACCATTACCAAATTGTTCAATGGTAGTCATAATGATATTAACTTCATGAACATATTCTTCTACCATTTCGTTAACACTAATCGCTAACTTGCCATAATCACCAGCAAACTTGTTCGGTTCCATCACCACACTAATATTACCAACTTTATGTTCCTTAGCCATATGTGTCATATCTGAAATCAGTGTATTCACGTTTGTACGCAAACCTTCAACACCTTCGTTTACTTTAGCTAACTTACCAGGAAACTGCTCAAGTTCAACTTTAAAATCACCATGCGCTAAACCATTTAAAGAGGTAATTGTTTTTTCCATCACATTGATATGCACTTCTACCATACGATTGATTCCAACGGCCATTTCACGGTAGGCGCCTTCAAATACAGTCGTATCCAATTTGGCATCAATATTACCTTTTCTATGTTCAGACTCCATGTTTGCCATTTGTCGATCAATGTCGACTAATGCTTTTGTTGCCATACGGAGCGCATCAATCACATTTGAACTATCATTAACAATTTTGCCACCACTGGATTCAAATTGACCTTTAGCGATTTCTTGCGCTATTTTAAGTGCTTCATAAGCCTCACCACCTAGCTGTTTTATGACATGGCCAACAACAGTAAATACACCTAATAATGCCAAACCTATCGCAATGGCAACTAATACCATTTGCGACATTTGGGCAGATTTTATTTTAGCTGGCACTGTATTTTCAATCAACGCTGCATCTTCTGCTGCCATCACAACTAACTTATCGACTGCACTACGATGTTTTAAATAAGCTTGTTGTAATCGACCCATTGCAGAGTCAATTCGTTTTTCATCGCCTGAACGAACAGCAGGAATAAAATCTTCATCACGCGTACGGATAAATGATTCAGCGGCTGGCGCTAACTCATTTTTAAACACATCTGACATTTCAGGTTTCGTTAGAAACTCATTCCAATATGTATCGCGTGCTCTAAACTCTTCAGTTAACTGCTTACTTTTATCAATTAAAGGCTGTAACGGTTGGTTCTTAATAGCCACCATCTCTAATGCCACTTGCCAAGATTCAATTAAGTATGCTGGCGGCGGTAAAATATCAGCCGTTAAATCTTTATTACTGATAATTTCTCCGTAAGTATCGCTACCAATTGCCACTTTTTTGGCGGCTACATTACTGAAGAAAATGGCCGTTAAGAAACCAATTGTCATGACTGACATAACAATCATTAGTTGTGTTTTTAAATTCAATGAAAAAAACTTTTTCATTGGCCCGCTTTGCTTAGTATTGGTACTTTTCATCATCATGGTCCTTATTTAAAACTGTTTTCTTTAGGGTTAAAATTTATATAAATGATTTTAAATTTATGGATAATCAACAATTGGTTTTAGAATTCTTCCCAATCCCCATCATCTGTTCCTGTTTTAGCCGCAATGTTTTTACTCATCGGCTTGGGCTCATTCTTAACAACTGGTTTTTTTGGGGCTACTTGCGCTGACCGCATTGGGCTACTACTTGCTCGGCGCTCTTGCAATTGCATCCCTTTTAGCTTAAAGGCACTCACGGTATCCATTAAGCTTGTTGCTTGTTCAACCAAAGATTCAGCAGCAGCAGCGGCTTCTTCCACTAAGGCAGCATTTTGTTGTGTCACTTCATCCATATTAGTCACAGCTTCATTGACTTGATTAATACCGGTGCTTTGCTCCTTGGAGGCAGCTGATATCTCACCCATAATGTCAGTCACACGTTGCACCGATGACACGATTTCTTCCATGGTAGTGCCTGCTTCTTCAACCTGCTTAGTTCCCTCTGTGGTTTTACTAACGGAGTCTGTAATCAATTCTTTAATTTCTTTTGCTGCAGAGGCAGAACGTTGCGCCAAGGTGCGTACTTCACCAGCCACCACAGCAAACCCTCTACCTTGCTCACCCGCACGTGCGGCTTCAACAGCGGCATTGAGTGCCAAGATGTTGGTTTGGAAGGCAATGCCATCAATCACAGAAATAATGTCTTCAATCTTACGAGCACTGTCGTTGATAGCACTCATGGTGTTCACTACATTGCCCACCACTTGACCACCTTTAATAGCCACACCAGATGCCGCTGCAGCCAATTGGTTCGCTTGTAGTGCATTCTCAGCATTTTGCTTAACAGTTGATGCAAGCTCTTCCATACTTGCCGCCGTTTCTTCTAAACTAGATGCCTGCTGCTCAGTTCGACTCGATAAATCGTTATTACCAGTCGAGATTTCACCTGCGGCCGTATTAATCGTCTCGCCAGCTTCTTTCACTTGTAAAATAATTTCTGTCATTTTGTCTACTAGCGAATTAATACCATCACAGATTTTTTCTGAAGTACCTGTTTTATCGTCTAATGAAATTCTCTCTGAAAAGTCACCATTCACTGCAGCTGTAATTAAGCGATCAATATCATTTTCAACCCTACGCTCTTGTGTCACATCC
>CAYGSH010000106.1:0-5609 GCA_964352515.1 uncultured Methylophilaceae bacterium
CCTTAATTTACTTTTTACATCAACCAGCTGAAAATTGGTTAAACCCTCTTCTTTTGTAACGGCACTACTATTTAAAATAGGTGTAAACAAAACCACACTTATCGCAAACACTAATAGCAAAATAATTGAATTAAGTTTTATATTGTCCATAAAAATATGGTATCGATTAAGGACATTTAATGCTATAGCCCAAGTGGGTAAACTTAACTTTAGTAAGCTCCTTTTCCAGTAAAGGCGGTCACCGTTCGCATTAAAATGGATAAATCCAAGCCTATTGACCAGTTATTAATATATTCAATATCAGACTCTATTCTCTTCATCATTTGATCAATTTCTTGCGTTTCACCTCTGTAGCCTCTTACTTGTGCTAAGCCAGTAATGCCTGGCTTGATATTATTTCTTACATAATAGTCAGTAACACGTTGAGAATAAACTTCATCATGCTGAACAGCATGAGGTCTTGGTCCAACCAAAGACATGTCACCAAATAGAACATTGAGCAATTGTGGCAACTCATCCAAACTTGTTCTTCGAATAAATTTACCTACTTTTGTGATTCTCGGGTCATCTTTTTGTGCCTGTTTCACAATTTGAACGTCATCATAATCTTGTTCAACCTTCATGCTTCTAAACTTCCATATACGGAATGTTTTACCATTCCACCCTGTTCTATTTTGTCTAAAGAAAACTGGTCCAGGACTATCTAACTTTACTGCAATCGCAACAGCAATTAATATTGGTGCAATAATCAATAAAATCAAAAAAGCTAACACTCTATCTTCAATCGCTTTACTTAATTTACTCACACCAGTGAGTGGTGTTTCAGAAAGCGTTAGTACAGGAATGCCAGCAATTTCTCTGACACTATGGTTAATCAGTCTAAGTGAAAAAATATCAGGTACCCAGTGAATAGAGACATGTTTATCAAGCAAATCAAAATACAGTGTTTCTAACACTTTCGATGACTCTAAAGGTGTAATGATATAAATAGTGTTGATATCATACTCGTCAACCAAGGCTGCTAATTCTGCTACTTCTCCCAAACGAATCGTTGGTTTAGTTTTACTTTGAATGCTATTAGTCTTTTCATTAATATTGCTTTGGCTCTGTTCTTCAGCAATTGAAATTGTCCCAATAACCCGTTGATGCAACCACGGATTAGAAGATATCTTATCTTCAAGATAGCTTGCTAAAGCGCCCTCTCCAACTATCACAACGTTTTCTGACGCATCAGACTGCTCATGAATCTGTCTATTTAATCTTCTTATGAATCCATGAGAAAAGCATTGAAGTAAAAAACCCCAGACATAAACTTCAACGACAAATAATCTTGAGTAAACAGCACTTTGCTTAGTTAGAAAGCCTAATAAAATAATTGCTAAAAAGGTAATTGTCCACGCATTAAATATGCTAAGTACTTTATTGGTAAAAGTATTACTTGAGCGGTAAATGGCGTAACGATCATACATTACAGAAACAAGACCAAGCAAAACAAGCATAAAAATTACATAGTCTTGTGTTAAATACCCTACATTTTTTTGCACAAAAAACCAAGAAACACCAATAATGATGAGCCCATCCAATAAAGGCTGTAACAAAGTTCCAATGCCGGTTCTTCGTTGAAGAACCGACCGAGGGTTAGATCTAATAATCATTTGTACTCATAGGCACATATTTGGCAACAGCCTGTGCACGGCATGTAACATCAAGTTTTTGAAAAATTCGTTTTAGATGATTTTTAACTGTATTAGGACTAATACCTAAAATCATCCCAATTTCTAAGTTTGTCTTGCCAGATCTGACCCAGTGTAAAATTTCATGCTCCCGATCACTTAAACCACCTACATTGAGATCTTCTACAATATCAGCTCCTGTTGAAGATGATTCAATATATTCTACACGTCTTAATGCAGCATCCACATGAGGCATCAGTAAACCTAATAATGAGTGCTGTACTTCAAACTCTCTCGCTTTATCAAAGAAGACATAAATACAATCATTTTTTCCACGCGTATCTTTAACACCATATACAAGCAAAGAATTCATCCCAGACAATTTTTTTGTAAAGGGTGTTGGGGATTGTATGCTGATTCCTTCTGAGTCAAAATAATTAATTCGATACCAACGTTCATCATTATCTAACCAGCGTTGATGCAGGTTAGACATTAAGTAAGAAAAAACACCAGGCGCGTCTATTAGTTTTTGCGTTCTAATCTCATCAATATTCGATGAAACATCAAAATTCAAATCACCAGTTTCAAAGTCACCCCAAGCGGCTACTAATATATCATGAGGAAGAACCTCGACAACACTAGATTGCATCCATTTAAAAAAATCTAAATGCTTATTAATTGAAAATGAATTTTGGATAACACTAAAAACTTGTTCCCATAAATGGTTTTCATTATTCACTGTTTTCACTGCGGACCTCTCTTTATTAGAATCACATACTTGAGGTAACAGTTGCATAATTAATACCACCTTTTAATAAATTTCTTTTTTATTTATAAACAATCGCTTAGTGAATTTTTATAAAATTAATTATACAATAATTTGCAAATTGCCAACGGTAATGACGATTATTTGACATTATACAAATGTATTTTAACAAAGATAATGATGTGGACAATAACCTATATTAGGTACTTTTGAGTGCATAAATGGCTGGCAAATTTCGCCACCAACCAAAAACATCCATTCCGCAACCAAAAATATATCTATCTGGTACTTGAAGACCTACATAGTCAGCGTTAATTGATTTTTTACTATTGATTATTTTTTCAACCAAAACAGCAGTCTTAACATCAGTTGCCCCTAGTTTATAACAATCATCAACAATCGCTTTGAGTGTAACACCTTTATCTAAGATATCATCTAAGATGATGACAGTTCGGCCTTTAATATTACTTGGGGGCTTAACAATCCAAGAAATCTGATTTCCTTCAATCTGTTTTTGATATCTTGTGGCATGCACATAGTCAATTTCAAGTGGAAAGTTTAAATGTGGCAATAGTTGACCGGTAAAATAAGTAGCCCCATTCATGACACTTAGTAAAATAGGCTTTTCTTTCTTATAGTCTTTATTGATTTCTATGGATACTGAATAAATAGCATTGGTGATTTCACGTTCCTGAAATATACATTCGGCTTCATTAAGATAGTGATAAGGATCAATAGTATCCATGAAATGTGCTTTAAAAAGTCAATTCTTTTAAGTAGCTTGAGAAGCTATCTTTTAATTCTGGATGTTTTAATGCTAACTCAATATTTGCTTGCATAAAACCTAGTTTACTTCCACAGTCATAGCGCTTACCTGAAAAGCGATAGGCCAATACATCTTCAATTTTCATTAAGTCTGCAATGCCATCAGTTAATTGAATCTCATTACCCTTACCTGGCTTAACCTTTTCTAGGCAGTCAAATATCTTTGGTGTAAAAACGTAACGCCCAACAACACCAAGGGTTGATGGCGCATCTTCGGGCTTAGGTTTTTCAACAATACTATTCACTTTTAACAAGTTTTTTTCAATATCAATTGCATCAACAATGCCGTAACTGCCTGTTGCTTCACGTGGCACATCTTGCACACCAAGAACTGATAATCCTTTCGCTGAGTAAACATCTGTCATTTGTTTGGTAACTGAAACATCTGCATCAATTAAATCATCAGCCAATATAACTGAAAATGGTGCGTCTCCAACTACAGGTTTTGCACACAATACTGCATGGCCTAAACCAAGCATTTTGGGTTGGCGAATAAAAATACAGGACACATGTGATGGTAAAATGCCTTTCAAAATTGCCAAAAGTTCCTTTTTACCACTAGCCTCAAGCTGAGCTTCTAACTCTCCAGCATTATCAAAATGATCCTCAATAGAGCGTTTATTTTTACCTGTAATAAAAATTAACTCCGTTGCTCCTGCTGCGATTGCCTCTTCCGCTGCATATTGAATTAATGGTTTATCAACAATAGGTAACATTTCTTTTGGGCTAGCTTTTGTTGCTGGCAAAAATCTTGTCCCAAACCCGGCTACTGGAAATACTGCTTTTGTAATTTTATTCATATCTCTCTAATGTATCGTTGTTGTTTGTGGTGTAAAGTTAGCTTTCTTAGTGTTGCTCAAATCAATTTGATATTCTTCAACCCAGGTTTTTAAACCTGCTTTAATTACTTGCTCATCTGTTCCTTGAATAGATTCAATCCATTTCAATAGCTTTTTTACCCATAATGCATCAGCCGAACGTGCACTGGCTATTCGCAGTTTCTCATGTGGTGTTGGTAATGTATGTTCATCATCAGCCAATAGCTCTTCATAAAGCTTTTCACCTGGTCTTAACCCAGAATAAACGATTTCAATCTCATCTTCCTGAAACCCAGATAAGCGAATCATGTCTTTTGCAAGATCTTTAATTTTAACAGCTTCGCCCATATCCAACACAAAGATTTCACCGCCTTCACCCATTAAACCTGCTTGCATAACTAACTGAGCTGCCTCAGGAATAGACATAAAATATCTTGTTATTTCTGAATGCGTAATCGTGACGGGACCGCCGCTAGCAATTTGCTCTTTAAATTTTGGTATTACACTGCCACTACTGCCAAGTACATTCCCAAACCGAACAATGATAAATTTTGTATGGCTCTCGCTTTGTAAACCTTGGCAAACCAATTCTGCCAGACGTTTACTTACGCCCATCACGTTTGTTGGATTCACTGCTTTATCAGTTGAAATCAATACAAACTTATCCACATTCGCTTCTTTACATGCATTAGCTAATGTATGCGTTCCTATAACATTATTAGATAACGCTTCACCTACATTTGTATTTTCCATCAGTGGAACATGCTTATATGCCGCAGCATGGAAAACCACAATTGGTTTGTAGTTTGTGAGTAAGGCTTTAACCCTTTTTTCATCTTTCACATTTGCTGTGACATAGGATATATTAATGTTTCTAAAAGATTCTATCTGACTAAACTCCTGCTCAATAGTATATAAAGCAAATTCAGATGTGTCTAAACACACTAATTTACTCGGCTGAAACTTAAGAATCTGTCTACACAGTTCAGAACCAATTGAACCCCCTGCTCCAGTGACTAAAACAACCTGCCCTTCAATCAATTCATGCAATCCTACATTATCCAGTTGCACCGGTTCTCGTCCTAGTAAGTCTTCAACTTCTACTTTTCGAATTTGTGAAATACTCAGTTTCCCGCTCATCAAATCATCAAATGCTGGGACTGTTAAAACCGTCATGTTAGATTGGTTTGCAATATTAACAGCGGCTCGTCTTGATTGGTGCTGAACGGAAGGCATTGCAACGATTACATGTTCAACCTGATACTTTTCAGCTATATGCGGCAAGTCACTAATGGCGCCTAACACTTTAGCACCCTCTAATTGTCGACCATGTATTGTTTTATCATCATCTAAAAGACCTACAACTTGCCATGCTTTACTTCTAGACAAATCTTTAACCAAACTAATTGCAGCATCGCCAGCACCTAAAACAATGACAGGTTTTCCAACTGCAAGCAACCCACCATAAAGGCGATGTTCTTTCCATGCACGGTAAGCAAATCGACTAGCGCCCATCATTAATAGCAA
>CAYGSH010000107.1:0-5482 GCA_964352515.1 uncultured Methylophilaceae bacterium
AGCGCAACCTTGCCAAGGTTGAGGTCGCGAGTTCGAGCCTCGTTTCCCGCTCCAGTATTAAGATAACGGGGATTTTTAGCTAGCGCTGATGTCCCCGTTTTAGTTTTAAGTTTGTCTATAAGGCGCGATAGCAAAGCGGTTATGCCGTGGCCTGCAAAGCCATTTAGGCCGGTTCGACTCCGGCTCGCGCCTCCACCTTTTTATGCTGAAATATCAGCAGTCGACTGTTAACTGCAATTCTTGAGCACTGCCATTCTGTAGTTTATTTACGTAACACTTAATTCAATTGTTAACTTTTGTTCTTTAACTGGCTTTAAAGTATTTAAAAGGTTGAATAAGTGTCTGTTTTAGGCTCTAATTAAAGAAATTAGATTTAAAATATAACGTAATATCTTGTAATAAATAGAAATAATCCTTTAAAGTATTACTTTGCTCGCGAAACTTAATAATGAATTTAGAAGAAGCAATTAAAACTGTTAAGAATCCAGTTTCAAGCAACACCTTAGAATCGCTAAAGAGCGAGGTGAAGGATAGTCTGCTTAGTTGCCTTCAATTATCTTGTCGTATTCATGGAATTGCTATCTCTAACGATGCCTTAGCAGCAGGCTTGCCGCTTATCAATGGGCGTATTACGCCAAGTCTAATTAAACGTGCAGCAGAGCGGGCTAATCTTGTAAGTAATGTACTTAAAAAACCATTACAAAACATCCATGCCGAATTTACACCAGCAATTTTATTGCTCGAGGATGAACAGGCTTGTTTGTTTTTAGGTTGGGATGATCATAAAAAACATGCACGTATTATTTTTCCTGAACTTGGTGATGCCGAGGTATCCGTTCCTTTTGATGATTTAGCAGCTCGGTTCTCTGGATTTATTATCGTCACAAAACCTAAATTTGTTTTTGACAAGCGGGCTCCAGAAGTGAAGGCTGGTAAACATAAGCATTGGTTCTGGGGAGTGCTTTCAGAAAATAAGCGGATATATCGAGATATTATGTTAGCCGCGTTTTTAATTAATATGTTTGCCTTGGCAATGCCATTGTTTACGATGAATGTCTACGATCGTATCGTTCCAAACAGATCTATTGAAACTTTATGGGTAATGGCAGTGGGTATTGCTTTGATTGTATTTGCAGATGTTGCCTTAAGAACAATGCGAGCCTATTTTCTAGATTGGGCAAGTCAGCGGATTGATATTAAATTAAGCGCCACTATCATGGAAAAAGTGCTTGGAACACGATTAGAAATGCGACCAGCATCAGCTGGATCTTTTGCGTCAAACTTAAGAGCTTTTGAGACTGTGCGTGATTTTATTACATCAGCAACTATTACAACATTAATTGATATTCCATTTGCACTCATTTTTATTCTTGTTATAGGATGGATTTCTCCGTTTATGATCATGCCTGTCTTAGTTGGTGGGCTGCTTTTATTAATCTATTCGTTTAGCGTTCAAACCAAGATGCAAGAACATTCAGAATCTATGTTTAGAGCAGGCGCTGTCAGGAATGCAACGCTAATTGAGAGTTTGGTTGGTTTAGAAACAATTAAAGCATTAGGAATAGAAGGGCGTATGCAAAAGCAATGGGAACAGAGTGCCTTTTTCTTAATGCAAGTGAATGCAAAATTAAAATTACTATCAGCTTCAATAACCAATGGAGCAAATGGTATATCACAACTTGTTAATGTTTCTTCAGTACTATTAGGCGTTTACTTAGTGATTCAAGGTGACCTCACTATGGGAGGTTTAATTGCATGCACAATGCTTGCAGGAAGAGCATTGGCACCAATATCCCAATCAGCTGGTTTGATGACTCAATATCACAATGCTTCAACAGCGCTAACATCATTAGATGATGTAATGAGTAGGCCGGTTGAACGGCCAGATGAAACCAGCTTTCTTTCACGCACTGCATTTCAAGGTGAAATTGAATTTCGTGAAGTAAGCTTTAATTATCCAGGAACAGAAATTAATGCTCTGAAAAATATTTCATTTAAGATTCGTGTCGGAGAACATGTTGTTATTTTAGGACGTATGGGCTCTGGGAAAACTACTCTTCAGAAGCTAATATTAGGGCTGTATCAACCAACAAGCGGCGCGATTTTAATTGATGGCATAGATTCAAGACAAATTGATCCTGCAGAGTTAAGAAGAAATATAGGTTATGTGCAGCAAGATACAAACTTATTTTTTGGATCAATGCGCGATAACATTGCAATTGCTTCACCACATGCTGATGATGCTCAGGTGCTCAACGCTGCCTCAATTGGTGGTATTGCTGAGTTTATTAATCTTCATCCCAATGGGTTTGATATGCCAGTTGGTGAACGCGGTGAAACACTTTCAGGTGGTCAGCGGCAAGGGGTTGGTATTGCACGAGCAATGATAAACAATCCATCTATTATTCTTTTAGATGAACCGACTAGTGCAATGGATCATTCGGGTGAGGATTTTGTCAAATCGCGTCTCAAAGAGGCTTCTTTAGGTAAAACCATGATTGTGATCACTCACCGATCATCTTTATTTGAGTTAGTCGATAGAATTATCGTGATTGATAGCGGCAAGATTGTTGCTGATGGTGCAAAAGCTCAAGTGATTGAAGCGCTACGAACAGGTAAAGTAGGGAAAGCGCAATGAGTCAGCAGTTATTCAACATTTTAGGTAAAGTCCACAACTTTTTTTTGGCGCGCACATGGTTAACTAAACCAGTTCATTACTTTCTTGAAAAGTGGGCCCCTTCAAAAACAGCAGCTGATCGAGCATGGGTTGAAGATGCTGAGTTGGCAATGCTGGAACAGGCGCCATTAAGAGCAAAAAAAATACTCTATTCGATGATTATCGTTCTAATAATGTTAGTAGCTTGGGCTGGGCTAACAGAGATAGATGAAATAACAAGAGGTGAAGGCCGTGTAATTCCGTCTCAACAAGTGCAGATTATTCAGTCATATGATGGCGGCATTGTCTCTAAGCTTTTAGTAAGAGAAGGTCAAAAAGTGACAAAAGGGCAACCATTAGTTCAGATCGATCAAACCCGCGCAATCTCATCATTAAGAGAAAACCGTTCACAATACCTGTCATTATTAGCAAGACAATCTCGTTTAAAAGCATTGGCAGCCGGTGTTGAATTTGTTCAGGATGAAGAAATAAAAATAGAAGCGCCAGAACTATATATACAAGAATATGCCCTTTATGCTTCTAGCAATTCAGAATTGGCGTCTCAAGTGGCAATTGCAGCTGAGCAAGTAACACAACGAGAGCGAGAGTTGGCCGAAACCTATGCACGTTTAGAGCAAGCCAATAGAGGCTTGGAGTTAACAAATCAAGAGTTAGAGGTAACCAAGCCTTTACTTAAAAGTGGTGCAGTTTCAGATGTTGATCTCTTGAGATTAGAAAGAGATGCCTCTCGGTTGCGAGGTGAGCGAAATCAAGCTAGAGAGCAGGTAGGGCGTGTAAAGTCTGCAATTGCTGAAGCAAAAAGAAAAATTAAAGAAATCGAATCAGCTTTTAGGAATAAAGTCCGTACTGAGTTATCTGAAACAACAGCAAAGCTAAATGGATTGATAGAGGTGCAAGTAGCATTGGACGACAAAGTTAAACAGTCTGTACTTAAAGCGCCTGTTAACGGTACGGTTAGTCGCTTGTTTTATAACACTGTCGGTGGCGTGATACAGCCTGGTAAAGAGGTGATGGAGCTTGTTCCTGCAGATGATGCCTTGGTGCTTGAAACAAAAATACAGCCTAGAGATATTGCATTTGTTGGTTTAAATCAAGCAGCTGCAGTAAAGCTAACCGCTTACGATTACACTATTTATGGAACAATGAAAGCTAAAGTTATCAGCGTTGCTGCCGATTCTATAGTTGATGAGAAAGGTAATGCTTTCTACGTTGTAAAAGTGCAAACACTTAAACCAAGTTTAGGTGAGGACTTGCCGATTATCCCTGGCATGGTTGCACAGGTTGATATTATTACTGGTAAAAAGTCTGTGCTTTCATATTTATTAAAACCTGTACTAAAAGCTAAGTCTTATGCTTTTACGGAGAGATAATGCGCGACATATTTGTTTGCCCCAATGGTAATTTGTTAGATAACTGGAAAAAGGCCTTTCCGAAAGCGCTCATCACTGAGTCTTTGACCACTGTGCCTATCAATGAGCCAGTTATCTTTTGGGTGCATGCAAACGCAAATGATAAAGCATGGCTTCAAATAGTGATGGCAGGCATCGAGAAGAAGTTTAAAGTATCAAAACTTGTTATATTGGCTAACACCCCAAATCAATCTGATGCACTTGCTGTGATAAGTAAAGGTGCTGCTGGTTACTGTCACGCTTATAGTGGGCCAGAGGTTTTGAAAGAAGTTAAAACAGTAGTATCACATGGAGGTCTTTGGTTGGGTAATGACTTGTTGCAAACCTTAATCAATGCAACTACAGGGCTTGTTCATAATACTTCGTCAAATGTTGAAAATGCACTAGCGATGCTTTCAAAACGTGAAAGACAAGTTGCAATCGAAGCATCAAAAGGATTAAGTAACAAAGAAATTGCAAGGGTATTAAATATAACGGAAAGAACTGTAAAGGCACATATCTCAGCTTCTTTAGAAAAGTTGGGTGTTAAAGACAGGTTGCAATTAGCTTTAGTACTTAATGAAAAAGAAGTGATAGAAAAAAAAGATGACTCTCAATTAAAGTTAATAAGCACAAAAAAAACTTCGCAAGCAACATCCTCGTCAAGTTTCCCTAAAAAAAAACTTGAACGTATAGCTTAATCATTAATATTCAAGACAGTACAATATTGTACTTCAGGACAATATACATTCAGAGATAAAAACGTTTTAATAGTTAATATAGCGGTACTTTATGTGCCGAAGATGAATATATTAAGGAAATAAAATGGCAATTCTTGGTACAGTCGTTTCGATCAATGGATCACCGGATGCAGTTGGTAAAGTCATTGTAATCTCTGAGGATGGACAAAAAAGAGTTTTACAATTAAATGACGGAATTAAAACTGGTGATACGATTATCACGCCAGAAGGTGTGATTGTCGAGCTAGAGTTAGCTAATGGTAAACCTTTAGCCATTTTCTCTGAACAAACAGTCAAAATAACAGATGAATTAGTTGATGCTGTTCCTCCAAGTTCAGGAGATAGTGCTGTTGATCAAGCGACAATTCAGGCGGTTATAACGGCTATTAATGAAGGTCGTGATATTAACGATGTATTGGAAGAAACGGCAGCAGGTATTGATGGTGGGGCTGTAACTGCTTATGGTTTTAGCTTTGAAAATTTACCCAGAATCATTGAAGGTGTTAATTCGCTAGCTTTTGATTTTGCATCAAACCGTGCTAATGATATTGAAATCCAACCATTATTTTTAGAACAAAACGATTTTCTTGCTGCAGGAGCTGGTTCTTTTGGTTCACCGACAGATACAACGGCACCGGTCCCAACGATCACGTTAGATGCGATTACAGCAGACAACA
>CAYGSH010000108.1:0-5476 GCA_964352515.1 uncultured Methylophilaceae bacterium
CTAGGAGATAAAAATGTCAAATGAAGGTTATCACGAGCCTATAGAAGAGCTTACAAACGAAACTCGAGATATGCACAGAGCTATTACTTCACTGATGGAAGAGCTTGAAGCTGTAGACTGGTATAACCAACGAGTTGATGCGTGTAAAAATGAAGAGTTAAAAGCCATTCTTGCACATAATCGAGATGAAGAAAAAGAGCATGCTGCAATGGTGCTTGAATGGATAAGAAGACAAGACCCGCGTTTTGATAAAGAACTTAAAGATTATCTGTTTACAGAAAAACCAATAGCACATAAATAAATTGTATTACCCAATATTCAAGCAGATTCTCAAGTTTAACGTTGCTATGCTTAGTTTTTAACAGATCGTTTTTAATCTATAAATTTCTGACCTTTACAATTAAATCGAATCTAGATAACTTCTGTTGCGACCTCTTGGTTAGCGGGTAAAGGCAAACGTATATTAGTTTTTATGCCAATTAACTTGCCCCAATCTTGCCATTGTAGGGTTATTGTTTCAAAAAATTGATCAAATTCATCCCCTTCAAGATTGTGCAATATAGCTTCTTTTTGAAGATTTGATAGTAGATAGTCACGATACTTATTGTCAGCTACTAAATAAAGAGCGGCGTATCTCGAAAATGCTAATTGTTCTGCTAAACGGGCTGTTTTAGATGCCTTGTCAGTAGGTAACTCATAACTCAGTTTCATTGCATCTGTATATGCTTTAGGCAAACCCCAATCCTTTAAAAGCATCAAAGTAAGTTTGTTGTGATCAATTGTAAAGTTTTTACGTTCTAGCTGAATTAATTCGTCGCCGCATGCTTTATAGAGAAGCTCACTATAAACATCTGGCCAAGCGGTGGCTAAGGCTAATCGACCAATATTCGATAACAAGCCTAAAGTAAATGCTTCTTCAGGAATGGCTGTACGGTTAATTGCTGTGATTGTAGCAATGGAAATAGCATTGGCTAAGGCTTGTGCCCAATAAGTGTCATAGTTAAAGTAAGCACAATTGTTACCAGATTTTTTACTAATTAATGATAAACACAAAGCAAAAGTGCTTACAGTTTTCATTCCAATCAAATTGACCGCTTCATTTAGAGACACAATTGGACGATGAGCACCAATAAAAGCAGAGTTTGCAAAACCTATAATTCTAGATGTCAATGCTGGATCTGTTTTTATTAGACTGGTTAATTCTTGCACAGAAGAGGTGTCTTTCTGAACTAACTGCATGATTTGAATTGCAGACCCTGATGGTGAGGGAAGACGCTTAGCAGTTTTTAATTCATCAAAGTTAAATACAGTTTTCAAAGTCCAACTCCTTGTTTTTTCATCGTGCTTATTAAGCAGAAAGCTGCTTTATTTATGCTATGAATAATAAGGTTAATATAACATTTACATGTAAATTTAAATCAAAGAACAAGATGAC
Organism: uncultured Methylophilaceae bacterium; assembly: GCA_964352515.1. Taxonomy (GTDB): domain Bacteria; phylum Pseudomonadota; class Gammaproteobacteria; order Burkholderiales; family Methylophilaceae. The sequence goes on from CAYGSH010000108.1 coordinate 1,436, forward strand.
TTTAGTCATGTAGTTCTAAGAATCTGTAAATGCCTGAAGCACATTAACACCATCCGTGGATTGGCTATATTGTTGATTTTTTTAAGTTGGGCTTTTTTATTGCCTTGGATATTCGCACAAGTAATACCATACTCACTATAACTAGATACTAGGTGGTATTATATTATTGAGGCTAATAATATTGTTTTTACCAACATATGGCTCTTGGTTCCGCAATAGAATGGCTAATGAATATATATGAGCAAAATGTTGACTAAAGAAGCTGTAAAATCCCGTATTACTAACGCGCGCAGCTGGTTAAAAATTGTGTTAGTCGTATTGATTAGTCTTTGTTTTATTGCTTATTTATCTCGTAACATCCTACTTGGAAAGCCAGTTGATGCCTACGCCACAACGTTAGGTGACCTTACTCAGACTGTCGTTGCTAGTGGACGCATCATGACGCCGCAACGAATTTCTATTGCTGCTGAAATCACTGGGCGTGTCAGTGCAATTCCAGTGTCTGAAGGGCAAACAGTTAAGCGAGGCCAGTTGCTGATACAGTTAAATGATTTAGATGAACGTGCTAGTTTAGCGCAGGCAGAGGCGGCATTAAGACAAGCAGAAGCTAAATTACGACAATTGCGTGAAGTTGCGCTTCCTTCAGCTTCACAAACATTAAAACAAGCACAAGCCAATGAGGAGCAGGCAAAAAAACAGTACGAAAGAACGCGCGATCTTCAAGCGAAAGGGTTTTTTAGCCAAGCGCAGCTAGATGAAGCCAAGCGAAATTACGATGTGATAGCCAGTCAAGTAAACGCAGCACGTTTGCAAGTAAAAAGTAATGAGCCTACTGGAAGTGATATAGCGGCAGCAACGGCTGCAGTTGCACAAGCCAATGCTAGTTTACGTTTAGCACAAGTTAACCTAAATAAAGATTATATACTAGCGCCCGCTGATGGTACGCTAATTACTCGTGCTGTTGAGTCAGGGGATATTGTTCAACCTGGTCAAGAGTTGATGTTACTTGCGGCTAAGGGTAACACACAAATTTCAGTTCAAATTGATGAGAAACACCTGTCAAAACTGGCTTTGGGACAAAAGGTATTGGCTTCAGCTGACGCATATGCTGATCAGCGTTTTGATGCGGTAGTTGATTACATCAACCCTGGAGTGGATGCAGCGCGAGGGTCTGTTGAGGTGAAATTAGAAGTTGCGAATCCTCCTGCCTATTTGCGCCAAGATATGACCGTTTCAGTGGATATTGTGACGGCACATCGTTCTAATACTTTGACGATTCCAACTGGTGCCATACATGACCCAACAAGCAGTGCCCCATGGGTGCTAGTGGTGCGTAATAAACATACTGCTCATCAACCAGTGAAGCTTGGTTTACGAGGTGATAATAGTGTTGAGGTGTTAACTGGGCTTAAAGTTGGTGAACCTGTTATTTTAACAACAGTAGGTACCATTACTGCTGATATGCGTGTTCGCGAGAATATTGTGACAACACCATGAATCCATTATTGCCATTTGAATGGATTTTGGCAACTCGTTTTATGCGCGAGGGTATGATGCAAACGCTACTAATCGTAGGTGGTGTAGCGCTAGGAGTTTCAGTCATCGTTTTCATTTCAGCTCTAATTAGTGGCCTACAGAGCAATTTGTTTCGTCGTACCTTAGACTTTCAGGCCCAGATTATCATTCTTCCACCAGAAGAAGTTGCTAGGCCTTTATATGACTCAACTAGTTATTCACACAATAAAACAGCCGTATTAGTACAACCACGGGCTCAGCGGTTACGCTCAGTTGATCAATGGCAAAAGGTGCGTGATCAGCTTCTCAAGATAAAAACTGTTACGGTAGTTGCGCCTGTTGTTTCAGGCGCTGGTTTTGTCATACGTGCAGACGCCAATAGATCAGTTACAATCACGGGAATTGAGCCAGAAAGTTATTTACGTTTAATAGCACTTAAAGACAAAATTATCGCAGGTAGCGCCACTGTAACCAGTTCAAATATTCTAGTTGGTATTGAACTCGCTAAAGATATGGGTGTTGCAATGGGGGATAAATTAACTTTGAGAACTGCAACCGGTGGTACAGCCACATTAATCATAAGTGGTATTTTTGACTTTGGTAACAAGGGGCAAAATCAACGATCAGTTTATGTTTCATTTCGTACTGCGCAAAATCTGCTCAACCTAGCGGGTGGGGCCAGCAGTCTTGAAGTGAATGTGAAAGATCCATTCGCTGCTGAAACAATTGCACAAGATATCAAAGCACAAACGGGGCTAAAAGCTGAAAGTTGGATTTCTACTAATGCACAATTTTTTAGCGCGCTCGCGGCACAGTCAATGTCAAATAACATTATTCGTTTTTTTGTAGGCTTAACTGCTGCATTAGGTATTGCCAGCGTCTTAGTTGTATCCGTGGTGCAAAAATCTAAAGAAATTGGCTTATTACGGGCAACTGGCACTTCTAGACTGCAAATTCTGCGCATATTCTTACTACAAGGCGCATTGATGGGGTTGATGGGTTCACTAGTGGGGTCATTCATGGGCTGGGGGTTTCTTATGCTATGGCGTGGTATCGCTAAGAACGCTGATGGCACACCTTTGTTTGTCATCAACTTTGACTCAATCCTGTTTTTCTATGCTGCGGCAGGGGCAACGATTGTCGGGACAGTTGCTGCTGTTTTTCCTGCGTTAAGAGCGGCTAGATTAGATCCCGCGGTGGCAATTCGTGGTTAATCCTGAAGAAACGACGTTACGTCTTGAAGGTATTTATAAAGCTTATGGCGTTGGTACGCCAGCTGAAATAGAAGTGCTACATGGTATTAACTTGGTTTTAAAGCGAGGTGAATTCGCCGCATTAATAGGTCCATCAGGTTCTGGAAAAAGTACTTTGCTAAATATTATCGGACTGTTAGATCAACCGAGTGCGGGTAAGCTATTTCTCACAGGAAAGTCAACCGAACATTTAAAAGATCATGAACTTACACGTTTACGTGCGAGTGAGATTGGATTTATATTTCAATTTCACAATTTACTCCCTGCATTTACCGCGCTTGAAAATGTCATGTTGCCACAACTGGCTGCGCAAGGACGCCCAAATGAAGCGATGCGAAAGCGCGCTGCAGAGTTGATAGATAAAGTTAGTTTAACGCCGTGGGCAGAACATAAGTCGAATGATTTGTCTGGAGGTCAGCAACAGCGCGTGGCGATTGCCCGTGCGCTGGTGATGAACCCTGCACTGGTGTTGGCGGATGAGCCAACAGGCAACTTGGATACTAAATCTGCAGACAGCGTTTTCGATTTAATGCGTGATATGAACAAAATGAATGACACCACATTTCTGATTGTGACCCACGATACAAGATTAGCACAGCGCTGTGATCGTATTATAGAACTGGTAGATGGTTGCATAGCCTCAGACAGCGTAAATTCAAATGTACTCAAAAATGGTGACGATACTACTCAGACTGCAGATGACGTGGTGACCTAAGATTTCTTTATATAGGATTGTTGGGCCAGGACTCATTTGTTAAGTTTCGTCAAAGCGGTACAACTCTGTCAAGCTTGATCAATTTTGAGGCGTTTAATTCAATAAAGAAAAGTTGGTTAATACACCAAAAAATAAAATATGGTTCATTACATTATTACTATTACTGGGTATATTTATAATTTGGTTTTGATAGCCAAATTCATAAGCTAAACTCTGGTTAATCTGATAATTTAAACCCACAAATAATCGGTTTTGATTAAAGCCAGATTGCGGACCATTGTCTGCATCATTTAAGTTAACAAAAACTTCTTCATTAATTGCTAAAGATAGATTTGGGTGCCATGCTTTCAGTGGGCGCACATAACGACCAAAATAACGAAGCCTATAAGCGGTTTCATCTGCACTATCAATTAATCGCTGCTCAAATCGTAACCTGTGAACTAAAGCATTATTTTGTAATGGTTGTTTGATAAATAGTTCTTGAAATGAGCGGTGCTCAACATTTTTAGGATCATAAGTTGGTATATAAGCGTAACCCTGATACAACCCAATATTCGG
>CAYGSH010000109.1:0-5390 GCA_964352515.1 uncultured Methylophilaceae bacterium
TTTATGGTCTTAGTGGTTAGCGAAGCTGAGGAAGCCCTTACTGGCTTGGCAATTAAATCTTGCGGCAGATAAAACCCGCAGTAGCGGGTTTTATCAATTCATTATCTAATTAAAAGAAGTTTACTACACCAGAATGCATATCATAAGTTGCGCCAACAATCTTGATTTTACCTTGATCTTCTAAATCCTTAAGAATAGTGCTACGCTCTCGAATGTCCTGCATAGTAATTTCAACGTTTTTATCAGTCACCAGTTTTACAAAATCAACATCGCTTGAAGTGTGCTCACCAGCATAGCTAGATGCTGCTTCTATGGCTGGTTTAATGTTGGTTAGCATTTCTGTTATGTTTCCAGCTTTTGTATCGTCAATTGCATGTTTAATTGCACCACAACTGCCATGCCCCATCACCACGATTAGCCTCACGCCATCACCATTGTCATGAATGCCAGCAAACTCCATACTGCCCAAAATATCAATATTCTCAAAATTGCCAGCAACTCGTGCTACAAAAAGATCGCCTATCCCTAAATCAAAGACATCTTCTACTGGAATCCTAGAATCAAGACAAGATAAAACCAATGCTTTAGGAAACTGCCCAGTCGAAGCATCACGAACCTGTGCAGAGTGGTCGCGTTGAGTTAATGTTCCTTCAACAAACCGTTGATTACCATCTTTTAGAAGTCGCAAAACATCATCAGGCGTCATTACCGCTCTATCAGCTTGAGACAATACTTGATTAGTCGCAGCTGTTTCATCCTTCATGCATGCTGTTAGCATGATTGTTGCCAACATCGCGATTAGAATAATCTTAAATTTGTACATCTTTAGTTCTCCCTTCAAGTATTTAGTGTTATTCAATTACATACCACTTGTTAAGATAAAATAAAGCCAAAACAAATTAAATCAGATTTTAGATAAAGTGATTATTACAAATAGATTACTAATTAAGCTGAATTGATAAAATTATAGAAATCTATGAATGGTTAATTCACTTTCACAGGTAAGCTGATAATCACTAAATGTGCATTATTAAGAAAAATGTTCAGAACGAAACCCATTGAAGCGGGTTTCGTTTATGAGGTGATAGCTTATTATGGCTGATCAATATGCTTTAAATCAATAAAGTCTAATTCGCCAGCTTTCATATCTGGCACCATTAAATAATGTTCATCTTTGGTTAGAGCAATATCTGCAGATGCTTGATATTGAGGCCCTATGGGTGTAATTTCACCATCAACACCTACAGCAAATACTTTGCCATTTTTCCAATCACTTACATACATCGTACCGCTTGAGTGATGTACAAGACCATCACCGCCGCCAAAGCCTTCATCAATATCCGTCAGTTCACTCGTTTCAGTATTTAAGGTGTATAAAATACCAGAGGTAAAATCAACAAACAATAAAACCTTTCCAGTGTCGTCAGCCAGTAAGCCGTTAGGTGCCATGACCAATGGATTATCTTCTCCATCAATTAACTTTGTTACTTCGCCATTCGCATTAATTTTATAAATTACACCACCTTTACCTGTGCCCATAATATCGCCACTATCAGACACATATAAATTGCCTTGCGGGTCAGCCTCTAGATCATTTAAAAATTGCGGTGGTTTTGTAAAAGCACTTGCAGTAACGAATACTTCTTTTGTAGCATCCGCTAAGTTAATTTTAATAATTTGCGTTTTATCCGCTACATAAAGTGAATCACCAATAATCACCAAGCCTTTAGGGTCATTAAAGCCATCTACAAATAAACTCACTTGGCCATTTTCAATCACGCTAATTTGGCCATCACCATCTTTGCCAAACTCATTAATTTCAGACACATAAATCTTGCCATCCAAGGCTTGCACAACTGATTCAGGTGTTTTTAGTCCAGTAATTTTGGTTAACTCAACGGCTGCTGGTAAAGCTGCTTCTTTTTCAGCGCAGCCTGCCATAAAGACAGAGGCTAAAGCACATAATAAGGTGACTTTAAATAGTCGTGCAATAGAATGATTCAGTAACATAGTGTCCTTAATGTGTTAAGTAGTAAACGATTTCTATATTCTACACCTGCAACATAGAAGAAGACTTCCTTTTGGCTTATAAGCCTAGGTAAAAATAGTCTGTATTGATTAAATCAACTAAAACAAAACCCGCTTAAGCGGGTTTTTTTAATACATTTGAAGTGTTACTCAATGCCTAATAATTCAACTTCAAATACAAGCGTTGCATCAGGGCCAATTAAAGGGCCACTACCTTGTGGACCATAAGCTAATTCAGAAGGAATTGTGAGTTCATATTTATCGCCTACATTCATTAATTGTAGCGCTTCAACCCAACCAGCAATCACCCCAGTGACTGGGAATACAGCAGGCTCGCCACGGGCATAAGAACTGTCAAATACAGTTCCATCAATCAGTGTGCCTTTATAGTGTACTTTTACTGTGTCACTAGCTTTTGGTTTCTCACCATTACCAGAAACAAGGGTTTTATATTGCAAACCACTGTCTGTGGTTGTTATGCCGTCTTTTTTACTATTTTCTGCTAAGTAAGCAGCACCTTCAACTTTATTTTTTTCATTCGCTTCAGCTTGTTTTGCTTGCGCTACCTTTTGAATTTCTTCTACCGTACTTTGTTTTTCTGCTTGTGATAAGCGAGAAGCTTGTCCAGTTGCCACATCTACAACCGCAAGTACTAAAGCGTTTGTATCTAACTCAAGGCCGTCATTTTTAAGTTGTGTTGCCATGTTTTCGCCAACAATATAACTTAAACGTTCGGTTAGGGATTTTAATTCATTTGCCATTGATTATGTTCTTTCGGATTTATTGGAAGAAGGATGATGCTTTTATTTTTAGGGTAAATAGTATAACGCGTAATGGATAGGATTGATAATCGATAAAAAATCTAATGATTATAATCACTTGTTCAGTGCCCGATAAAATTAGGCCCATCCATTGTTAAATGAAATAGTGAAACAGATTGTAGGAAACGACAAAGGAGCCAAGGCTCCTTTGTTATTTATTCATTATGGTGTTCATGCGGACCTGCGTTGCTATCTTTGCCATGGTGATGTTCGTGTTCGTCTGCATGACCATCATCTCCATGATGGTGCTCATGTTCATTTGCATGGCCGTCTTCCCCATGGTGGTGTTCATGTTCTGTTTTGTGGGTATCTGCTGCAAACACAGACTGTGCAGTGAACATACTGATCACAACAGACAAAGCTACAAGCGCTAGTTTTTTAGTTAACATAGATAAGTTCCTTTGGTTATTTGTTAAATAACAATGCATCACCAAACACATGATGAAAAAGTATTATAAGTAAATAAGTCTAAAAGTAATGACTTTTATGCCCTAATTTAAATCTTAAGGCTCAATTTTTTCACCTTTCCAATCAAATACAGCGCCATTATCTGAGCTCTTGAGCTGGTGAATCACATCTAATAATTGCTCGGCAGCACGGTCGGGGCTAAAACATTTTGCATTATCGATCCGTCCTAGAAATGGCTGAGATAACGGTGTGTTGACAGTGCCAGGGTGTAAGCCGGCGATGATGGCTTTTTTATTGGTACGCGCGGTTTCAATAGAAGCTGTTTTAATCAGCATATTCAAAGCTGCTTTTGAAGCACGATACGCATACCAGCCACCAAGACTGTTATCACTAATACTTCCAACCCGAGCAGACAAAATACAGAAAACGGAGAGATCAACGTTGGATAAATGCGGTATAAAATACTTCGCAAGTATTGCAGGTAAAAAAGTATTGGCTGCAAAAACCATTTGTAGTTGTTGATAGCTCAATTGCTTAAGAGTTTTCTCAGGCTTGACCGATGCATTATGCAGTAAGCCAGTCGCAATAATCATACAGTCAATTAATCCGTGTTGCGTAATCTGATCACGCACATGCTCAATAGCAGACTCTTGCTCAAAATCAACACAATAATCAATTACATTAGGCAGGTCTGTGATGATGGGTTTTCTAGCCAGTGCGTGGATAATCACATCAGGCATTTGGCTACTTAACTGCTTAATCAGCGCAGCACCAATACCACCATTACTTCCTACAACTACAACGGATTTAAACATCATTTTTCTCCAGCATGGCATGCGCTAGGTAATAACCGCTCAAGAAAGCAGACTCTACTCTGCCAGATATAAACCAATCGCCACACAATCCAATGTTATTGGCAGGGTCAAGCAAATAATGCTTCTCCAGTTGCCTTTTACAATTCGCGTATTTCCATCGCTTTAGCTCGCAGTAGGTGGAATTTGATAAATCTTGGTGAATGAGTTTGTTGGTTGCTGACATTAGCTTGTCAATCACCCAATCATCGGACTTTTCAATATGCGAATCTGCCCAATCGTTAGTCGAGTTAATCAATACACTAAAACCCTTATCACGCATTGGTTTGCTGCTGTTGTTAGATATCCAACTAACGGTCTCATCTTTAACCATCGCGGCATCAAAGCCTAAATCTATGGCTTGATCAAAACCCAACATCAAGGCATAACAAGCCTGCATCTGAATATCGGCAATAGCATCATAGTGTAAATTGGCAGTGGCTAACATGTCTTGCGTTTGCTTCACTGGCATGGTGCAAACGACCCAATCAAAAGAACCCAATAACGAACCATCTGTTTTTTTAAGCGCCCATTGCCGGTTAACCTTCTCAATCGATGCTACAGGCGTATTCAGCGAGATTGATAAACCCCGGCTCAAATGCTCAACAAATGCACGGTTGTTAGGAATGCCAACATAATGTGGATGCGTTGCATCCCATTGGTTTTGTTTAGTAATGCCTTGGTTGCTCATCTCAACAAATCGTGCCTGCCATGGCGCAATGAAGTTTTTTGCTAGCAGCATATCCACTAAATCATTAAATGGCTTAGACTTCGCTTTGAAATACTGCGCACCATGATCAAATGAAAAGGGCGCAGATGCGCGTGAAGCAACCCGCCCACCAGATGAGTATGACTTTTCAAAAAGGGTGACTTCAACTTGTTGTTTTAATGTGTTGGCTAATGTAACCCCTGATAGCCCTGCACCAATAATCGCTACTGTTCGCATCATTAAGATATTTTCAAAAACATTACGAACATTTTTAATAGAAAAAGTTTATAAAAAGCACAGTATCAATCCAGTTTTAACTTATTGTGCGTACAGGCGACTTGCTACTTTAGTGATTGTAGGGCTGGGTAAGACCTTAGCGACCTTTCTCGTGTATAAGGTTAAACGCTACTCTAACTCAAATATACTAAGCGACCTTTGCAAATGTTGAAATCATTACATCCGCCATAACGCCATACACTTCCGCCCATGCGTTTTTAACATCAGCGGTAAATGCATCACCTAAACTTTGCTCTAATGTTTTTAACAGTGCATTGCCAACCGTTTGATAATCTT
>CAYGSH010000110.1:0-5366 GCA_964352515.1 uncultured Methylophilaceae bacterium
ACAGTTAAATCAGTTTTCTTAGTCGTGGTAATAAACCAACCCGGCAAAGCAATCACAGCTTTCACTTTAATGGGTTCACCTACAGCGCTGGTTAGCCACTTTTGCAATGCTATAGATTGCCTTTTTGCTTGCTCGATGGGTTTGGTTTCATCATGGTTAGGGAAAATTAATTTTTCACCATTAAATGTTACTTTATAAGTGTAATCGCCATTAGAGTTGATTTCTTTCGACCTACCTTTGGTTTCTATGGCAAAAACTCCTGTGTTGCCGACCACAACATGATCAATATTAAATTCGCTAATGGTGTTTTTCAGATTTACATCATGAAATACATAAAAACCATGACGCATAAGCAAGTTAAGCTCTTGCCCGACAGCGAGCTCAGCATCATAGCCAAGTCTCAACTTTTCTCGTTCCTTAGAGAGTTTTATGAGTTTATAGCCAATATAAAACAATCCTGCAAAATAGATGAAAATAAAAGTGAAGAATAAAAGTTTAGATTTGCTTGAAGAAGTGTAATAAACATATAGGAATAAGCTTATAAAAGGAGTGATTTGCAGGTAAGCAAACAAATCAATGCTTATATCTTCCATTTTCTCCAAAAGAGAATGTCCTGGGCTTCTTAATAAATGGGTGTTAATTGGATTTTTACGACGCAAAGAATTGCGTTTTTTTTGTAAAATCACGACCCATGTCAATAAAATGAAAGGGCCCATGCCTATAACAAATGGAATAAATGCGTTAATTAAACTTTGACTTAACATGAAGTATTATTTTTATGGGTAGTTAAATTAAGCTTATCGGATACAGTTTATTAAGTCTAGGGAATTAATCCCTCAAGAATTAAATGCAATCAGCTAAAGTTTTAGTAAAAATAAATGAGATAAGACACCATTAGTTTGAGCTACAGTTGGATACACATTCCTGATTGAAGAAATTTATTTAGTCATTAACTCATTAATTTTTTCATAAACCAAGTTAGCAATTTTTTCTTGCCCAATTAGATTTGGGTGAGCGCCATCAAAAGTATCTTTATCTATATCCCAATTGAGGAAAAGAGGAATCACTTTTATTGGTGAGTTTTCTTGATTTAAATCGTAAGCGACTTTCCAAGTGAGGTAATGCATTAGATCATTATAGTCACCGGGTATTTGAATGATGATAATGTTAACCGCGCTATTGTTACTACGTAGTAGGTTAATAATCTTTCTTAATGGTTGTGTGATGGTAGATTCGGAAACGTCTGCTTGATCATTAGAGCCAAGATGGATGATGGCGATATCAATAGTCTCAAGTGCCTGAATATTTGCAGTTAACAATTCAGCAACTTCTTGCGTTTTTGCACCATAGTAGCCTTGATGATCTGAGTCAAAATGACTTGGCCATTGAAAACTATCATCAAGCCCTTTATGTTGGGTGCCAATAAAATCTGCTTTTATAGTTGGGTGATTATTTAGCTTATTTTGTAACGGCAAGCGATAGGTGTATTCATCAATAAGATGACCACCTTGCGTAACTGAGTCCCCAATACATAGTATGTTAACAAGCTGTTTTTCTTCGGCAGCCGAAGTTGATGAAATAACTATCAGTGAGAGTAAAAGTATTAAATTGATTGATATTTTCATCATATGATTCCAATCCTACATTAACCAAGCCACCGCCTTTTAGTCCAATTCCTACATTGGTTTCATCCTATTCCTATTCTATCCTTCCGCATCATTGTTTACTCTACAGACATCATAAAAATTATTGTTAGAGTCGATTAATAATAAAGGGGATTGAAGTAGTGTATAGAATAATGATCCATATATTTCTGTTAATTATTTTTACTGCATTAACCGTGTATGTTGCCACGATAATGGCTGCCAAAGTAAATAATGAGAGACGCGCATCACTACAAATACAGAAAAATAGTCAGCTCAATAACACAGTAATTGCTGATTACATTAAAAACAATCAGTTAAAAACCCCAGTGGCAATAAAAAATCATTTGATCTGGTTGGAATCAAAAAATCGGATGAAGCGCCAGAAGATGATGGTATGGATATAGCAAAATCAAAGGGTCAGCCAGCTTGATTTTGGCTTTGAAGAATCAGTGCACTTAATGAACAAATAATACTATTTACCAGAACAACGGTATTCACTAATTAGCTTCAGTTGCTAGTGAGTGCTAAAGCAAAGCCGGCTTTGTTAGTGGGCTTTTGTTTTATTCGTTAAAGAGTTCTTTAATAACCCATGCTGACGGAAAGTTGTCTACTTTTGCTTAATTTAGATGCATAAGTTATTAGCAATAGTTGTTTTTGAGTCATTTAACATAAAATTACAACAAGTATGCCAATACAGACTAGTTTAATAATAAAGCCATGTGTAATATGTATGTAAAGATAGCAGTAGAGTTTTTATTAGCAAGTTTAAGGGGTCTTTACTGGAGAGCATTGTTCAGTTGATGGTGTTGAAGCACTTAAAAGAAAGAAAAATCCTTTTAAGCATTACATTTAGTGTATTTGTTTTAGGTTTTAGTATTGCACATGCAATGACTCCTAACCCACAGGTTGCTGCTGTTTCGCAAACACAATCCCCCACGCTTATTGTTGGTAGTGAGCAAGCGTTCCCACCATTTTCTACAGGCATGACAGATGCAACAGCAGGCGGCTTTACAGTTGAACTATGGAAAGCTGTTGCGGCAGAAGCTGGTTTAAACTATTCCATTCGTGTATTGCCGTTTCATCAAGTATTGCAAGAGTTTAAAGATGGCAAAATCGATGTATTGATTAACTTAGCAAAATCCGATGAGCGTAAAGCATTTGCAGAGTTTTCTGTACCGCATGTTGTTGTTAATGGTGGTATTTTTGTACGTAAAAACCAAAACAAAGTGCGCTCTGAAAGTGATTTAGTTGATCAATCAATTATCGTCCTGAAGGCAGATTTAGCGCATGACTACGCTGTTTCTAAAGACTTAGGAAAAAAATTGGTTTTAGTTGATACGGTTGAAAAAGGCTTACGCCTTTTGGCTTCAGGTAAACATGATGTTATGTTGCTTAGTAAAATAGCGGGGTTACAAACGCTAAAATCAACAGGCTTAAGCAATATAGAAGTGTTAAAAGTTAACGTTGGTTTTTCTCAAAAATTTTCGTTTGCTGTTCAAAAAGGCCAATATGAGTTGCTAAGCAAGCTTAATGAAGGGTTGGCCATTACAAAAACAAATGACACCTATAATAAAATTTATGAAAAATGGTTTGGCGTTTATGAGGATAAGTCGGATGCGCTAATCGAAATTCTTATGTATTTAATGGCGCCAACTTTACTGTTATTGGGCCTCTCTCTTTATTTTTACTTTAGTCGTAAAATTGAGCGTAAAAAGTCTGACGATGAAATGAAGATTGCTGCAATTGCTTTTGAAACGCAAGAGGGCATGATGGTTACGGATGTAAACTCAATCATCATTAGAGTCAATAAAGCGTTTACCAAAATCACAGGCTTTAGCGCAGAGGAAGCGATTGGTAAAAGTCCAAACCAATTCAACTCTGGAAGACAGTCAGATGATTTTTACCTCACCATGTGGGGTAAGGTGCAACACGATGGTTTTTGGGAAGGTGAAGTTTGGAATCGACGTAAAAATGGTGAAATTTATCCTGAACACCTTACCATTACTGCTGTTAAAGATGCCAAGGGTATTACTACGAATTATGTAGCAACACTCAACGATATCACTATGAGTAAGGCGGCTTCCGAAGAAATTAAGAATCTGGCTTTTTATGATTCACTCACGCAACTACCTAATCGGCGCTTATTATTGGAAAGGCTTGATCGCGCATTAGTTAAGAGTAATCGGAGTGGTCAATATGGCGGATTACTTTTTTTAGACTTAGACAATTTTAAAATTCTCAATGACACTTTGGGCCATGATGTCGGTGATGTTTTATTAAAACAAGTGGCCATCCGACTTGGTTCGTGTGTAAGAGAATCAGACACAGTTGCTCGCTTAGGGGGAGATGAGTTTATCGTATTATTGGAGGAGTTAAGTACGCAAGATATTGAGGCGGCAACGCAAACAAGAGAGATTGCGCAAAAAATATTTTCTAGCCTCAACCAACCTTACGAACTAACTAAATATACGCATCACAGTACATCAAGTATTGGCGTGATATTGTTCAACGGTCATGAGCACGGGGTGGACGAGCTGTTAAAGAAAGCCGATATAGCGATGTATCATGCTAAGACCGAAGGGCGCAACACGTTGCGATTTTTTGACCCCAACATGCAAGAAGTCATTACCGAACGTGCAGAAATGGAAAATGCACTTCGTAGCGCGATTAAAAAAAACCAGTTTGAGTTGTATTACCAGATGCAGGTTGATCGTGATGGGCTGGCAATTGGAGCTGAGGCTTTAATACGCTGGCATCATCCTGATCGAGGAGTCATTTCGCCATTTTCCTTCATTCCTTTAGCAGAAGATACAGGATTGATTTTGCCTATTGGACAATGGGTGTTAGAAACAGCATGTGCTCAGCTGACCAATTGGAAACAAAACCAAATGACACAAGACCTTTCAATTTCTATCAATGTCAGTGCAAAGCAGCTCTTTCAATCAGATTTTGTTAAACAAGTGCAGACCACCATTCAACGATATGACATTAATCCTAAGCTTCTTAAAATAGAGCTGACTGAAAGTATGTTAGTGGATAACATCAATGACATTATTATCAAAATGGATGAGCTTAGCAAAGCTGGTATTTCATTTTCTTTAGATGATTTTGGTACTGGTTACTCTTCTTTGCAATATCTGAAAAAGTTACCACTTTCACAATTGAAAATAGATCAATCATTTGTTCGTGACATTGCTACAGACAATAGTGATAGAGCAATTGTGCGTACCATCATTACCATGGCATCCAGTTTAGGTGTTGGAGTAATTGCTGAAGGTGTAGAAAAAGAAGAACAAAGACAATACTTACTAGAAAATGGGTGCTCTTTTTTTCAGGGCTATTTGTATAGTATGCCATTGCCAATTGATTTATTTGAAAAATTGCTAAGTAATAATTAATTTAAAGTCACTACGAAAGAAAAATTTACATCATTATTAAAGCGCTTTAGTTTGGTTGCCAAAATGAAACGTTACTAACCCTTAATAATATGGGACAGACCACGATTAATTAAACGAGATTACACCCGCAAGGGTCTTCTCCAATCTCGCTATGCGGTAAACCGCCAAGTCGATTGAGAGGGGCGTTCCCAACTTTGCTAAGCGCTAAAGCGTTAAGGCAGTTGAAAAAGCAGTAAATCGCTTGAAAAAGAATACACATAGCAAACGTTATGTTCACATCACGTAGTTTAGAAGTGAAGTTTAATGTTACGTTTGCTCTATT
>CAYGSH010000111.1:0-5334 GCA_964352515.1 uncultured Methylophilaceae bacterium
AACTAACTTTCTATAATTTTTGCTTTCTATAATTCTTGTAGTTTTAAAATAAATTCCCTTAAAAACTTACAAGTCGGTATATATATTTACTAAATATTTAAATATCATGGTATACTTATTCGTATGAGTGCTCTAAAAGAGAAAATATTAGAAACAGCTACAGATTTATTTCACACAAGAGGAATTAACTCTACTGGTGTGGACACAATTGTTGCTGTCGCAGGCACCACAAAAATGACGCTCTATAAGTACTTCAATACAAAAGAAGGTCTTATTTTAGAGGTACTCAATAAAAGCCAACAAGACTTCCAAAATTGGCTCGATGAAAAACTGAATACGAGCAGCAAAGCACCTGCAGATAAAATAAAGCAACTATTTGATTTTATTGAAGAATGGGTCACTTCCCCCAAGTTTTTAGGTATGGGCTTTATTAAGGCCTCGGCAGAGTTCCCTAATGAAGAGAACCCGATTCATCAATTATCATCAAAACAATCACGCGAATTTAGACAATATATAAGCAAACTTGCTAATGAAGCTAAGGTAAAAGATGCTGATGGATTAGCACTCCAACTCTCACTCCTCTTTGAGGGAGCAGTTCAAGCAGAACAGATGAAGCGCGGGTCTGGAGCCATTAAATATGCAAAAAAAGCTGCCAAAATACTCATTGATGGCGCAATCAATCAATAACTTTTTACAAAGATATATTGAAATATAGAAATAAGCTTGCACTATTCTGTATTGCTAAAAGATAATGTAAGATTCAATGTAAATAAATATTTTCATTATGCAAACACTTATCTGCGGTTCACTTGCTTTTGACACGATCATGGTATTTCAAGATCAATTCAAAAACCATATTTTACCTGACCAAATTCACAAACTCAGCGTTGCGTTTTTTGTACCAGAAATGCGTAAAGAGTTTGGTGGGACTGCAGGCAACATTGCCTACAACCTTCAATTACTTGAAGGAGAGCCATTAATTATGGCAACTGTTGGTGAAGATTTTTCAAGTTATCAACAATGGTTAGATTCTCATGATTTATCAAGCGCGCATATTAAAACCATCCCAAAAAGCTTTACTGCACAAGCATTTATTACTACGGATTTAGATGATAACCAAATCACAGCTTTTCACCCAGGTGCAATGATGGAGTCTCATCAAAATAGCGTTAAAGATTGCAATGATATCGTCTTAGCAATTATCGCTCCTGATGGTAGAGATGGCATGTTTCAACATGCGCAAGAGTGCCATGATGCAAATATTCCATTTATGTTTGACCCTGGCCAAGGCTTACCAATGTTTAACGGTGAAGAGCTAATGCATTTTATTGAGATGGCAACTTATTTGGCTGTGAACGATTATGAAGCACAAGTGCTCCAAGATAAAACGGGACTTACTTTAGAACAGCTTGCAGAAAAAGTAGATGCGCTTATTGTAACATTGGGTGCAAATGGATCGCACATATATGCGGATGGTCAACGTTATGAAGTCCCATGCGTTACACCAAAAGCGATTGTTGATCCAACTGGTTGTGGAGATGCATATCGTGCTGGGTTGCTATATGGAATTGTAAGGAAATGGGACTGGGTCACTTGCGGTAGACTCGCCTCAACGATGGGTGCAATTAAAATTGCCAGTCGTGGCGGACAAAATCATAAACCTAGCCGTCAACAAATTGAAGATATATATAGCCAAGCTTTAATTAAGGCAGTTAGTAAAGAAACGCAATTAAGTTAACGTTTTTTGCAATATAATTTAGGAATGATGATGAAACTTTCAAAAGTCATATTAATTACAGTGCTAGCACTCTTTATTACTTCATGTGCAAGCTCGAACTCCGGTAGTGTTTATAAAAGAGATGATGCACGCAAAGTGCATACTGTTAAAACAGGCGTGGTAGAAAGTGTGCGCACTGTTAGACTAGAAGGAACCAAGTCTCCAGTTGGAACCGTTGCTGGCGGTGCTATTGGCGGTATTGCAGGCGGCTCTATTGGTAGCGGAAGAGGTAGTGCATTAGGGGCTGTCATTGGCGCTGTGGCAGGTGGAATTGCAGGAGCGGCAACAGAAGAAGTTGTTACAAGAAAAGATGCAATCGAAATTACTGTCAAACTTGATGGTGGTGGATTAGTCGCAATAGTACAAGAAGCTGATGAAGAATTTAATCCTGGTGAAAAAGTTCGTATTATAGAAAGCAGTGACACATCAAGAGTTACACATTAATAGCAACAAGCATTCACAGAATCGTCATAATTCTTTAATCTAAACTTCATTTTAAAATCATAATATCTCTTAAACCATAGAGAGATAAGAATGATGCTAAACCATGTCGCACTCAACCAAAAGTTAGTATTATCAAAACCAAACCTACAAGTATCTATTGCACGTAATCAAAATGAAGTTGAAGAGGCGCAACGCCTTCGTTATAAGGTATTTGCAGAAGAAATGGGGGCGCAAGTTTCAGGCAGTAATGGGCTTGATATTGATGGATTTGATCAATATTGCGACCACCTACTTGTTAGAGACACCAACTCACAACAAGTTATTGGCACTTATCGGATACTTAATCCAAAACAAGCGAACGAAGCAGGCAGCTATTACTCTTCAGGTGAGTTTGATTTAAGCCGCATTCAACATTTGCTTGGCAATACCGTAGAAGTTGGCCGCGCCTGCGTTCACCATCACTACAGAACGGGCGGCACAATCACGCTGCTTTGGGCAGGTTTAGCTAAATATATGCAGTTACATGGTTATGAACATATGATTGGCTGCGCCAGCATCCCGATGCATGATGGTGGGCATGCTGCTGCATCTCTTTATGCACAGCTAAAAGAAAAACATATGTGCGCATCAGAGTACCGTGTATTTCCGCTGGTTCACCTACCAATTGAATCACTTAAAAATGATATGGAAGTTGAATGTCCTCCACTTATTAAAGGCTATTTAAGACTAGGTGCACAAATATGTGGTGAACCAGCATGGGATAGCTATTTCAATACTGCCGATATACTGGTAATGTTATCAATGTCGAATATTAATAAAAGATATGCAGCACACTTCTTAAGATAGCATTTGCAACAAACTAACATTTTAATCATTTTATATCGTCTAGTCCGTATACTGACTCACATATTGGTCGGCATTTCGATTGTCGCCAGCATTTGGTCTTTTACGGGCAACAATGCAAGAAGAACTCTCACCAAATGGTGGTGTAATAAGCTACTCCGCTGCTTTAATATTCAACTTATTACACATGGCAAACTGCCTGATTCAACTTTAAACAATACAATGTTTATTGCCAATCATATTTCATGGGCTGATATCTATGCTTTAAATAGCATCTTACCGCTCCAATTCATTGCAAAATCAGATATCAATCAATGGCCAATACTTGGTTATTTAGTACGAAAGTCAGGCACTATATTTATCAATAGAAATAGCCGTAAAGACACCGCTAGAATTGTTGAAATTACTACTGAACATTTGGTCAATGGCGCTAATGTTGGTTTTTTTCCAGAGGGCACCACAAGCGATGGAACAGAACTTCACCGATTTAAAAGTAGCATCGTACAAGCCGCCATCAATGCTGGGGCAAGCATTCAGCCTGTCGCCATACGTTACCCAACACCAAACGGAAAGATAAACACTAAAATGGCTTATGCAGGAGAGACAACATTAGGTCAATCCATGATGAACGTGTTAAAACTTAAAAGCCCTGTGGTTGAATTACAATATCTTCCCACCATACAATCAGGATCTTTTAACAGACAAGCAATAACCCAAATGGCTTACAATAGTATTGCAAAGGTACTGGCTATTCAGTGATGTACTTTTCTTGGCTTATCTTTTAAATTTGATGGTACTTGAATAATCTGTTTTGTCTCTAAACACATTGCGGTTAATGCACCACCCCACAAACAACCTGTATCTAATGCAAACACATTATTGCGTTGTTGCAAGCCAAGTGCAGACCAATGTCCAAAGATAATTGGTTGACTGTCTGATGCACGGTCAGGCCAATCAAACCATGCAACATATCCTTCTGGTACATCAGGCAACTCGCCTTTAAAGTTAAAATCTAATGCTCCATCTGCAGCACAAACTCTTATGCGCGTCATTGCATTTGTGATAACACGCAGTCGATCAAAACCAGTTAGATCGTCCATCCATATATTAGGTGAATTACCATACATATTACATAAAAAATCCATATAGTTATTAGACTGCAAGGCTGTCTCAACTTCTTTTGCATAGCCAAATGCCGCTTCAGCTTGCCATTGTGGCAACAGACCAGCATGCACCATCATATATTGATCATTTTTTACCATGAGAGGCTGATGCCTCAACCAATTGAGTAAATCATCCGCATCTGGCGCATCTAGAATCGATTGGATTGTATCGCTTTTATTTGGGGGGCGAATACCATGTGCAACTGCAATGGTATGCAAATCATGATTGCCCAGTACTATTTTAAGATGTTCTTGATGTTGAAAACACCATCTAAGTACTTCTAATGAACCACTACCGCGGTTCACAATATCACCCACTAGCCATAGTTCATCAGATCTAACATCAAAACCAATTCGTTCAAGCAGCGATTGAAATGCATAGTAACATCCTTGAATATCACCTATAGCATAAGTCGCCATCGCAACCCTTCAATAGGAAGAAAACGTTATTCTGCTGGTGGGGTAAAATTTGCACCAGCTTGATTGGCCATATAAGCGACCGCTTTTGCAATATCATTGTCTGTTAGATCAGGGTTGCCGCCTTTTGCTGGCATGGTTCGAATCCCTTCAATCGCATGCTTAGTTAAGGTTTCATAACCTTGAGCAATTCGATCTGTCCAAGCACCTGCGTCACCCAATTTCGGCGAGCCCATTACGCCAGCAGCATGACAAGCAGCACATGCCTGATTTACAATCTCTTCACCCGTTTTAATAACGGCAGGACCATCGTCAACTTTTGCAAGCTCAACTTGTGCAAGTGGCTTGATATTATCTACTATATCTGCCCTATCCAATACTTTTGGCTTTGCTGCTTCTGGAGATTTTGTGACAACATAAATCACAAAAAGAGGGGCGATAATGCCACCTAAAATGATTATAACTTTCTGAATTAAACTAACATCTGAATTTGTATGTGCGTCGTTACTCATGATCTAACATCCATAAATTTTATATTGAATAATTATACCAGCAACTTAACTCCATCAACATGCAAAACAGACAATCACAAGGTGCTTTGATATAATTCGCCACAAGCGCCCGTAGCTCAGTTGGATAGAGTGTTGGTTTCCGAAGCCAAAGGTCGTGGGTTCGACTCCCGCCGGGCGC
>CAYGSH010000112.1:0-5327 GCA_964352515.1 uncultured Methylophilaceae bacterium
TTACCTACAAAAGCAACATCAACCTGATGTTGCGGGTTTGCTAGGGCAGTTGTAATTTTTTTCCATTCACTTAAGTTAGCAGCTTTAGCCAGTATGCCAAGTTTATGGCACACAATCTCATCCATCATTTGATCATGTAAAAGTAATGGAATTTTATAAATAGAATCTGCATCGATTGCACTGATGACAGCTTCAAATGCAACATTGGTAAATAATGCAATTTTTCTACGCTCTTCTTCTGGGATTTCGCGTTCAGCTCGACACAATAAAATATCAGGCTGAATACCAATTTCACGCAGTTCTTTAACTGAGTGTTGCGTTGGTTTTGTTTTCAGCTCACCTGCCGTTGGGATCCAAGGTAGTAAGGTTAAATGTACATAACAAGTATTGGTGCGACCTTCTTCAAAGCCCATTTGCCTAATAGCTTCTAAAAACGGAAGTGATTCAATATCCCCAACTGTGCCACCAACTTCAACTATTGCGACATCAGAACCCTTTGCACCTTTTTTGATATGCGCTTTAATTTCATCCGTTATATGCGGAATAACTTGAACGGTTTTACCTAGGTATTCACCACGTCGTTCTTTTTTAATCACCGTTTCGTAAATTTGACCCGTTGTGAAATTATTACTTTTCGACATTCTTGCACTAATAAATCGCTCATAATGTCCTAAATCAAGATCGGTTTCCGTACCATCATCAGTTACAAAAACCTCTCCATGCTGGAAAGGTGACATCGTGCCAGGGTCTACATTAATGTATGGGTCTAGTTTAAGCATGGTGACATTAATACCACGCGACTCCAGAATAGCACCTAAGCTTGCCGCTGCAATGCCCTTTCCTAAAGAAGAAACAACACCGCCGGTTACGAATACATATTTGGTCATGAAAAGGCTTTATAAGAATTATTGCAGACGGGAATGTATTTTACGTCAAAGGCGTTACAATCACAATGAACGTCGCATGACTTTGCAATAAAAAATCAAAATGATAAAACTTGCTAGGAGTTAATATAATGAAAAAGAATGACATTCACTGGGGAAATATAGCTGCAAGTAATAGCTTCATAAAACTACATAAAGATAAAAATCGATTCTTGTGGTTCATGATGCTATTTGCATTGGTTTACTTTTTTTGCTTACCAATCGCAACCGCCTATTTTCAAGAGATTTTCAAGATCAAGGTTTGGGGTGTGATCAATCTTGGTTTGTTATTTGCACTGAGTCAATTTATTGTTGCGTGGCTAATTGCAGCATTTTATGCAAACCGTGCAAATAAAAGGTTTGATATAAATGCCCAAGCAATTATTGAAGAAGCGAATAATACAGTAGCCAAAAAAGGAGATTCCACATGCAACAATGGCTAACCTTTTTTGTTTTTAGTAGCATCATAGCTGCAACTATGTATATTACTTACTGGGCCAGCAAACGGGTTAAGTCTACCCAAGATTTTTATGCCGCTGGGAACAGTATCTCCGGCTTACAAAATGGATGGGCCATCGCTGGAGACTATTTATCAGCGGCATCATTTTTAGGCATCGCTGGATTAATCTCTTTATATGGTTATGATGGCTTTATGTATTCTGTTGGTTTTTTAATGGGATATATAGCGGTATTACTTGTAATTGCTGAGCCATGTCGTAACATCGGAAAGTACACCTTAGGCGATATTTTAGCATTTAGAAACGATCCTAAAAAAACACGCATCATTGCAGCTATTTCAACCATTACAGTCAGTACATTTTACCTTACAGCCCAGATGGTTGGTGGTGGGGTATTAGTCAAAACGCTGATTGGAATTGAGTATGAAGTCAGTGTTGCAATTGTGGGTACACTTATGCTTGCTTATGTTGTTTTTGGGGGCATGGTTGCAACGACATATGTTCAAATTGTTAAAGCTATTTTATTAGTCATTGCTTCACTTGTATTAGTAACGCTTGTTTGGCTCCCATACGGCTTTAGCTTACCTGCATTTTTACAAGCAGTCGTCGATGACCCTAAAGTGCAAGCTCAAGTGGCTAAACTTTTAGGGACTGCAGCAAGCACATTAAGCAATGACGAACTCGGACAGCGCTTTTTGGAACCAGGCTTATTTCTTAAAAACCCGATTGATCAAATTAGCTTAGGCATGGCATTAGTATTTGGCACGGCTGGGTTACCACATATTTTAATGCGATTTTTCACTGTGCCAAATGCCCAAGAAGCGCGAAAGTCTGTTGTTTGGGCAATGAGTATTATTGGTGGTTTTTATATCTTAACGCTCTTCTTAGGTTTTGGTGCAGCCATCCATGTAGGTCCTGAAACCATTGGTAGCATTGATAAAGGAGGCAATATGGCAGCGCCGTTGCTTGCACAATACTTAGGTGGCGGAGAAGATGCTTTATTAGGAAATTTTATGCTCGCTTTTGTTGCTGCTGTTGCTTTTGCCACTATTGTTGCAGTGGTAGCAGGATTAGTATTAGCATCAGCTTCGGCGATCGCACATGATTTATATGTTAATGTCATCAAAGATGGTGATGCGACCCAAGCTGAGCAAATGAAAGCTGCAAAAGTTGCTTCAATTGCAGTCGGCATAATCGCAATTATGATTGGCATCCTTGCAAAAGGTCAAAATGTAGCACATCTAGTTGGGATGGCTTTTGCCGTAGCTGCCAGCAGTAATTTACCTGCTATATTTTTGACACTTTATTGGAAAAGGTGCAATACAACAGGTGTCATTATGGGGATGCTTTTAGGTGCTGGTACCGCTATTATTCTAGTGTTGATTTCACCAAATGTAACCTATCCATATCAAGTTTTGCAAAATGCAGGAATTGTCCTAAACGGGGCACCCGCTCAACCTGCAACTGATGCAATAAAAGGTGAAGGATTACTTTGTGAGTTTTTTACTCATTGTCAAAATGCTTTGCCAGCGAACCATGCTACTAAAGCAATTATGTCTGCACCTGACAGCATCGATAAACTAAATGCATTACTTGTCAAACCTCACAATAAAGAAACAGCAACAAGCATAAAAATGCAAATTAGCATACTTGAAAACAGAATAACCGTTGCTAAACAAAACATAGAAAAATTTACACATCAAAATACCAGTATGATGGGATTAGAAAAGCCCCTGTATCGACTCAAAAATCCAGGTATATTATCTATTCCAATAGGCTTTATGATGGTGATTTTATTTTCATTGATAACAAGAGATAAACGCAGTGAATCGTTATGGGAAGAGCTCTATGTAAGACAAAACACAGGCTTGAACATCGATGCTGCATCTCAACATTAATCGATTAATTACTACTTAATACATTTAATCACTTCAATTACATTTAGATATTACTCATAAAAAACCCCTTCTCGATTTATTGAGAAGGGGCACCTTAGCACCAATAACTTTGGAGTCAATTGATACGGGACCTGTAATGTCAGCCCTAAAATACTAGGGCTGACCAAGCTTTTTTATAGGCTAAATACTGTTAAAGCACCGCCGCCAGGAGCAGCATTGTATTTAACTAGTTCAGCATAACCACCAGCAGCACCAAGTGCGTCTGTTGGAGTAGTCAAACCAAGGTTCATCGCTACACCAGCCCAGCCACCAATTCCTGATAGCACGCCAACGTGTTGTTTACCTTTATGACCATATGTAAATGCATTACCAATCACGCCTGAACCAACTTGGAATTTCCATAGTTCTTTACCTGATTGTGCATCTAATGCTTTGAACCAACGATCAAGAGTACCGTAGAACACTAAGTTTGAAGCAGTTGTTAAAGCACCACCCCAAGCTGAGAATTTCTCTTTGTTGTACCATACTTTTTTGTTCGTCATTGGGTTGTAAGCAGCAAAACCACCCATAACACCGTCTGGACCTGGGAACATAGTCAATGTAGCACCAACCCATGGTTGACCAGCAACATATTTAGACTCAACTGGCTCGTATGTCATACATACGTGGTTTAGTGGAGAATAAATTAGACCAGTTTTAGGTGAGTAAGCAGCAGGCTGCTGATCTTTAGTACCTAACGCAGCTGGGCAGATGCCTTTAGCGTTGTAGTCTTGGTGTGTAGAAGCTGATGCTAATTTTTGTGGAACACCAGTTTTCATGTCAACATGTGTTGCCCAGTTAACAAATGGATGCACTTTCTCTGCAGCAACTAATGAACCTGTACCTGCTTCGAATGTGTATGCAAAACCGTTACGGTCATGATGCCATGCGTATGTTTTGCCACCTTTGTCAAATAGAATCACTTCGTTGATACCATCATAATCCCACTCATCGTGTGGAGTCATTTGGTAGCCCCATTTAGCAATACCTGTATCTAAATCACGTGCAAAAATAGTCATTGACCATTTGTTGTCACCTGGACGTACGTCTGGGTTCCATACTGATGGGTTACCTGTACCGTAGTACACTAAGTTTGTACGTGCATCATATGGCCACCAGCCCCATGTAGAACCACCACCATGTTGCCAACCATCTTTAACCGCTTGTGGTTTTAACCATGTGCGAACACCTAGGTCTTTTTCACCGATTTTGATTTCGCCTTCTTTAAGTGCTTCAAAAGAACCACCTTCTTTGTTACCACCGTTGATGTCTTTGTATACTGACAAAGCACTGTATTGTGGGTTAGCAGAGTTGAAGTCTTCACCGATTAATACTTCAGCGTCAGGACCTGTTGAGTATGCTTTCCATGCTAATGAACCGTCTTTAGCATTGTATGCTGCGATAAAGCAACGTACACCAAACTCAGCACCTGAACAACCAGTCAATACTTTGTCTTTGATCACGTGTGGTGCGTTTGTGTTGGTTGCACCAACTTTAGGATCATTTACTAATACTGACCATTCTTTTTTACCAGTAGCAGCGTCTAATGCAACTAAATTACCATCATTTTGTTGAAGGTAGATTTTGCCATCGCCATAACCTAAACCACGGTTAACGTTATCGCAACATAGAACTGCTTGAACGCTTGGGTCTTGTTTTGGGAAATATGACCATGCGATTTTTTGATTATCGTTTAAGTCAAGTGCATATACGTTGTTTGGGAATGCTGTATGTACATACATCATGTTACCAACAACAACTGGTGAACCTTCATGACCACGGTTTACACCAGTAGCGAATGTCCATGCTGCTTTAAGGTTTTTTACATTACCTTTGTTGATTTGTGATAAAGCACTGTAAGCTTGGTTGTCATGCTGACCACGTGGATGAGCCCAGTTGTTAGCATTTTTCATTGCCGCTTCTTGGTCTGCAGCAGCTGAAGCAACCATTGGCATTGCCATTGTTGCTGCTACTAAGCCTAAAGCTAGCTTAATTTTATTTACTTGCAT
>CAYGSH010000113.1:0-5314 GCA_964352515.1 uncultured Methylophilaceae bacterium
TTGCCATTGTTGCTGCTACTAAGCCTAAAGCTAGCTTAATTTTATTTACTTGCATATTAATCTCCTATGATTAGGTAAGCTTAAAATCTTTTTTCTGATAGATACGAGTAACAAATTGTTACTTGATGTAAACAGCAGAGCCGTAAATGTAACAAAATGTTACTTTTAATGTACCCTCCAGACTGAACAACCTAAGGGGTCCTAATAGTCCTGATAATATAAATTACATGGTCCAGATGATAATCTAGTGATAAACACTAGCTGCTAAAACTATTAAGTATGTTACTTTGATTTATGTGCATCTAATTAATGCAATTACTAAACTAAATGGAATTGCAATGCTGAGATCATGGGAACTAAATATCGAGTTAAATAAAAGTAGTGCTGATGCAATCTATTTACAGCTCGTTCAAAAAATTACTGAAGCCATTCAATCAAACCGCATCTTACCCTCCTCCGTAATGCCTGGCACTAGAGCATTATCAACCAAACTTGGCGTCAATCGTAAAACAGTCATTATGGCTTATGATGAGCTAATTGCTGAGGGTTGGCTTGTCACAGAAAAAAGAAGAGGCACATTCGTTAATACGCAACTTCCTAATCGGTTGGGTAATAGCAAGGTCACTAATCAACACAAAGCATCTGGTGTTATTCAAGATGTAAAAAATCATCAAATAAAAAATGTAGAAACTATGCAAGATGTTATTTGTTTTAATAATGGCACCCCTGATACTCGTCTTATTCCTTTTAATTTGCTTTCACGCGCATTTCGACATGCATTAGTCATCTCCTCCAGAGCGAATCGTCTTGGCTATGAGAATGCTAAAGGCATGATGCTATTCAGACAATCCATTACAAATATGCTCAATATGGAAAGAGGCTTGAATATAGAGCTTGATAATGTTTGCAGTATACGGGGCAGTCAAATGGGTATTTTTATCACTGCTCGCATTTTAATTAAATCGAATGATATTGTTGTTGTGGAAAAGTTTACCTATCCTTATGCACGAGATGCTTTTGAATCTTGCGGCGCTAAAATCATTGCTGTCGAGCAAGATAAAAATGGAATCGATTTAACTGAATTAGAACAGCTTTGCAGAGAAGTTCGTATACGCGCTGTATATGTCACACCCCAACATCAGTACCCAACGACAGTTATATTGAATAAGGACAGAAGATTAAGGCTACAATTATTGGCAGAACAATATGACTTTATGATTATTGAAGATGATTATGATCATGAATTTAATTACACCAATACATCGACTTTCCCTATTGCAAGTAATGATAATAGCGGCCGAGTAATTTACATTGGATCGTTTTCAACTGTGCTAGCCCCTGCACTACGCGTAGGCTTTCTTGTCGCTTCTAAAGAAATTATTAACCAATGCGCATCTGAAATAAGTCTGATTGATAGACAGGGAAACGCTATAACAGAATTAGCCATGTCTGAACTCATGAACTCTGGTGAAATAAAACGACAAATTCTTAAAAACAGTAAAATATATAAATCTAGAAGGGATGCGCTTGACGGTCTTATTCGTGATCAATTAAGTTTATTTGTGGACTTTGATAAACCTGATGGAGGCTTAGCTTTTTGGCTAAGAATAAAAAAAGAAGTTGATTCTAATCAATTTATGGAACAAGCCCATCGATACAAAGTAGCGATACTGCCAGATTGCTTATTTTCTAAAAACAATAATAAAATTAGTGCTATACGGCTGGGATTCGCCAGCCTTAATGAAGATGAAATGGCTAGTGGTATTGGGCGCCTTAAAAAGGTATTTGCTAGTTTATATTAAAACAGTCTACGATTTCTTCCAGCTTCCATAACCTTTAAATTGCATCTGCACTGCTTCCATCTGCTTTTTAGATAAGCGTTTTGGTTCACCTAGTTGTAAAAGGCGCCAATATTGCTCACAGAGATTTTCTATTTCTACTGCAACCGCCAAGGCATCTTCAAGATGATGACCGACTGCAATCATACCATGATGCGCAAGCAAACATGCTTTGCGGTTGCTAAGCGCATCTAAAGCATAGTCTGATAGTTCCTGAGAACCAAACAAAGCATATGGCGCACAACGTATGTTATCACCTCCAGCAACCGCAATCATATAATGAAAAGGTGGCACCTCTTTTTGCATACATGCAATCGTGGTTGCAAACATACTGTGAGCATGAACAACAGCATTCACTTCTGATCGTCTTTGAAATATATCTCTATGAAAACGCCACTCTGATGATGGTTTTTTACCTTCTTCATGGCTTCCATCAATATCCATCAATACAATATCATCCAGCGTCATGTTTTGTGGGGATATGCCAGAAGGTGTAATTAAAAAACCGCCTTCACATCGCACACTAAGATTACCTGAAGTACCTTTGTTAAGCCCTTTTGTTACAAGCGCAACCGTTGTATTTAAAAGAGATTTTTTTAAAGATAATGTTGTTATATCCATATGATTAATCAGCGACCTTTTGTCCACGAGACTTTGCCCATTGCATGGTCGCATTAAATTTTGGCGTTGCTTTGCCTTTCGTTCGATCATTAATGTGCTTTAACAAACCCCAACTCCCCCACTTTGACCAGCTTCCAATACTGTTATACATGCAGATTAAGTCTCCTCCAGCTGCTTGCCAAAAATTTAAGTGTTTTTGATAGATATCACCCATTCTTCTATCTTCATTTGCTAGCAATAACAACTGCGTTAACACCTTACTATCTGCCGCCTCTCCATATGCAACTAAATGTTGGCCAGCCTCATAAGCAACCATTGCTAAACCATGCTTAGCAGCAACAGCATTATTCTCTGTTATCCATCGCTCTGTTTCTGGTAGGGCAACTGTATTAAGATAATTAAAGACATCATCTAAACGCCATGAAGAAACACTTTTCAAAGAAACCCCTCTATCATCGGGTTCTACTGGTACGTTTAATGAAACATAGGGGGCAATTGCCAATACATCAGCAACACGAGCAATCTCACCAACATTTAAAATTCCTTTTGATAAATAAACATTCGCCGCTTGAGAAGCAATCACACGAACCACTCTGTCATGTTGATTGAAAACTGCATTCCATATGTCGAAAATAGCTATCGAACGTTTTACGTTGTAACGGTATGCAGCCTCCCACACATCCTCAGCAAGTTTCAATCGCTTTCCTTCTTTAGCTGCGTAATGATATTGCGCAAAGCCACCATTCCAGACTTCATTAGAATGTTCTATCCATGCTTTTGAATTCAGATGTAAACTTTCATTTACCATGATTGCAAACTGCTTAATATAGTCGTCGCCTACTTGGTGAGGCAAACAAAACCAAGCATCAGTATTTAACCGATTGGCCAAATCTATCATCAGCTCAAGTGGCAAGCCTCTTTCAACAAAAGTGGCATCATTTAGCTTAGGTCTATCTATCCAATTCTTTTGGTTTGAATTATTAGTCGCCATCATATCCATAAAACGAATACAAGCAACACCAGACCAACATACCAAAAAATTGGGATGCCAAGGATTCTGCTGATAACTAGACTCAAATCCAGGTAAGATGATTCGGATATTATGAATATAGTTTTTTGGGTTAGTACTTAAAAGTACTAATATTAATGTGCCTTTTGAGGCATCAACATAGTACTCATGTCTTCCTTGCGTTTTCGTTCGCGTCTTTGCAACTGATGGATTTAACTCAATATCCCCTTCTCCATCATAAAGTAATGTATAGATACCGCTTGGATATTGAACTTCCCCACCAGAACAAATCACTTTGGATGCGCTGCATCCTTTTTCCAAATGCATTACCCAGCCATTGACATCTAATGCTAGTGGCGGTCCAGCACCCCAGTCTCTTGAGGAAGTTTGACTAACCCACTCACCAGATTGATACATTAAATTCACTAATGGAAACTCAGAACCCCAATAAGCAATTCCACTCAGATTAATACCTAGTCGCGCATTGGGTTTAATTGATGGCAAATTACTTTCTTTATCATTTGCTATCGCGTTTTTACCTAATGCTTTATAACCAAAAAAAATAGCACCAATCGTAAGGCTAGAAAGCCCTAACATGAATTTTCTTCTTCCTTGTAAAAAGCGCTTTTTCATGATTTTGATGGTTTCTAAATTTTTAAACTTTCTAATAATTTAAAAGGATTAAATATGCCTTTTTCAGTAATAATCCCAGTGACCAATCGAGCAGGTGTTACATCAAACGCTGGGTTGGCAGCGCAACTCTCCATCGGAATCACTCGAACTGACGTTACGTTCTTATCCCTAGTTTCACCCTGAATAAATACAACTTCATCCGTATGGCGTTCTTCAATTTCGATCATTGATCCATTAACAAGCTTATGATCTATTGTTGGGCTTGGTACAGCTGCATAAAATGGAATCTGATTGTCAAATGCTGCAAGTGCTTTAAGGTATGTGCCTATTTTATTACACACATCTCCATTGGCAGCGACTCTATCAGCACCAACAAAAACCATATCAACCAAACCTTGTTGCATTAAATGACCGCCTGCATTATCTGTGATAACAGTATGTGGCACCCCATGTTGCGCAAGCTCCCATGCTGTTAAGCTTGCACCTTGGTTTCGTGGGCGCGTTTCGTCAACCCAAACATGGATATTGATACCGGCATCATGTGCCATGTAAATAGGAGAAAGCGCAGTACCAAAATCGACAGTAGCCAACCAACCTGCATTACAATGTGTTAACACATTAA
The DNA here is from genome assembly GCA_964352515.1 of uncultured Methylophilaceae bacterium. Taxonomy (GTDB): domain Bacteria; phylum Pseudomonadota; class Gammaproteobacteria; order Burkholderiales; family Methylophilaceae. The sequence continues at coordinate 4,724 of CAYGSH010000113.1, forward strand.
ATATTGGCGCTTGGTTAGCCTGTTGAATAAGTGCAAGGCCATGTTGACCAATTAATTGATTTTGCCTCACATCTTCTTCTGCGATATTTGCTGCCTCATCCCATGCAATATCAATACGGTTCAATAATGGCGTATTCTTTAATAACTTAACCATTCGATTTACTGCCCAAGACAAATTGACTGCTGTGGGTCTAGACGCAACAAGATTGTTCGCAGAGGCAATTAAATTTTCATCTGATGTATCTGTTAACATTGTCAAAGCGATGCCATAAGCGGCGGCGGCACCGATAAGAGGCGCTCCACGCACTTGCATTGTGCTAATAGCGTTAACCATCATATCCAAACTAGAAATAGTCAAAACTTCAAAATTAAAAGGTAATTTTGTTTGATCAATTATATTAACAGATTGATTTTCAATATCTGGCCAAATTGTTCGATAGTGTTTTTGATTGATATACATAAAAACAATAGTTTCGCTATTCTTTATTCAAAAATATTCTTAAAAAAATATTATTTTTCACTTGCATTTATTTAAGAATTAATAATTCAAGATTTCAATCCACAAAAACTGTGGATAACTTTGTGGATTGT
>CAYGSH010000114.1:0-5313 GCA_964352515.1 uncultured Methylophilaceae bacterium
CTGTCGTCACTATTTTCTTCCTTTTCTTTTGAAGAAAATTTCAAGAAAATACCTTGTTACAAATCTTCAACTTATTTCGTAATAGTAAAAAGATTGCCTTGTATTGAAAATCCTCATGTCACTGGTTCAATACCAATACGGGCCACCAATCAAAATAAGACTAACAATAATGTGAGCTTTTTTATTTATAGCTTCGGTTCACGCAAGCGTTTAAAATTCGTATAACTTCAACAAAAATTATAACTTTTATTAACTTGTTTTATTGAAGACCATGTTTGGAATGTAAATCTATAGTCACTTAATTACCAATGAGTAAACATAAAAAACAGTATGGATAAAAATAATAATATGTTTATTGGCATAACCATGCTATTAGCTGCAACTATCATTTGGGGCGGGCAATTTGCAGTTTCCAAGCCGATTCTAGCGGTGATTGATCCCTTCTATATGACGTTGATTCGTTATAGCATTGCCGCTCCACTTTTTGTATTAATGTTGCGATTTACAGAGGGCAAAAGTGCGCTCACATTTCAAGCGCATTTTGCAGAATTATTATTCTTTGGTACGCTCGGCTTTGCTGGTTTTAATCTATTTGCGTTTAACGGATTAACACATGCTAGCCCAGAGCATGGTGCAGTTATTTTGGCATTAATGCCCATGATTACAGTTCTATTAACGTGGATATTGAAAGGAGTACGCCCAAATCTATTTACTTTTATGGCAATAATATGCGCGTTCTTTGGCGTATTTCTCGTTATTACACGCGGTCATCCAGTACAGGCATTTTCTGATGGAGAGGCAACGTCAGATTTGATGTTTTTATTAGGTGCTTTTTGTTGGGTTTGCTACACAATGGGCGCGCAGCGTTTTTCAAGCTGGTCTCCATTAAGATACACCGCGTTATCTTGTATTCTTGGCACACTTTCAATCGGTTTAATTACAATCTTTTTAACACTGTATGGAACGCTTGAAGTTCCAACGATTAATCATATTATTTTATTCCATTGGCCGCTAACTTATATGGTTGTATTAGCTGCATTAGTTGCAGTTTTGAGTTGGAATATTGGAATTAAATTAATAGGCGCCGTTAATGGCGTATTATTTATTAACTTTGTGCCAATTACAGCATTCGTTATCGGCATATTCCAAGGACGTAGTTTTACTTCGGCAGAAGTAATAGGATCAGGTTTGGTAATTGGTGCTTTAACCGCCAACAATCTTTATCTTCGTTATAGCTAATCATTTCAAGTCAACATTAAAATACTCTGATGCAAGTCAGATTATAAAAATAGGGGCTATCAGCGAACTTTAGATTTTTTATATGCTTTTATCTCAATCAAAGTTTGCTCGATTTGAGATTTTAATTTCTCATCATTTTTTACAAGCGCCAAACCTTTTTCTGCAATCATTTCTGCTTGCTTAACATCTTTTTGCGTAAGTAACACATTAGCTAAATTATTATAAGCGGACGGTGCTTTAGGATGCGCTTCAATCGTTCTCTTAAAAGTACTAGATGCAGCTCGAAGATCACCTTCATCATATTGACTATTTCCTAACCCCATCAAAAGTATAAAATTATCTGGCCATCGATTAACAGCAGTTTGGTATGCATTTTTTCTAGCCGCTACTGTTGCATTTTTTTCATATGCTAACAGTGCTTTTACAACATCGTCAGCGCTCACACTTGTTGGTAACTTGCCTGGAGGTAATGCAACAAATGCCCAGTATTCACTCCTCGCCCAAGTCCGCTGAAATGCACTTAATGTCATTTCAAAACGTTTAAATTTTCCAGATCGAAGCCAAATCAACTCTTGATCCAAATCATACCCAATGACCACTGCATAATGCCATGACGGGGCCCACGAAAGACCTAAGTTTTGCATTACTACAACGACATTACCTGTTGATATCTCTTGCAGCACAGACTCTAATCTTGGTGGAATTTTAATCGCTACTGCACCATGCCGCCTTGCTGTAGCTAGCATTTCGATTTGTAAACTTCCTTGGCGACTTGGTATATAGACTTGTGGGGTAAGTTCTTCAGGGGTTACTTGGATATTTACTGCACTTAATGCAGTTGCTAATGCTGCAGGACCACATTGATATAGTTCTTGTGGGAAAAATGGCGTACGTAAAAGCTCAGCCTGTTTTGGCAAGCGTGAGTTTAACTTCAACTCTTTTACTTCTTTGGTTGCACAGCCACTTATATTAAAAAATAAAGCCAGCATGCAAATATAAGACAGGCTGGCTTTCATTATTTTACCTCTTTAGAATTAATAGATAATCATAGTAAATAACCCAATTTATTTAAATTATCTTACTGAACGTGTGAAATTGAATATTTTGGTAAAGCCAAGGATATCTGTTATTAACAAGACAAAAAATACTAACAAAATGGCACCAATAATACCTCCTGCTGGCGCTTTATCTAACTCTGTCGCTAGCTGATTTGCCTCCTCATCAGATAGTGCCGCAACACGTGACTTTGCTTCCATAGGATCTATACCGCGCGCAACTAACTCTGACTGAATATCATCACGTGAAAGCATATTCAATATTTTTTCACGATCTTGATTGCTTTTAACCGTAAAAGCAGAATCTGCTACTTGTTCAGTGCTAATCATCGCAGCTTGAACAGCTTGAATAGACCCAGTGAATAAAATTGAAGTGGCTAAAAATGCACTTAAAAAACGTTTAACTATCCTCATGATAAATGTTTCCTTTATGATAAAAATTTTTATTAAGAGATTCTTAAAATCAGCTCGATTAATTTATTAATTCTAAAAATTAAGTAACAAAATTAACATATTAACTACCCTGTGTATAGTTAATTCAAGCTTAAGTATAATTATGAATAAAAATTACTTTTATTAGCCAGCGAATTATCCATATTTGATGGGTGGACTTATTAATTAAAGCAGAATTTTGCTTGCTCCCTACCAGTGACTCATCAACTTTCAATTGTGCTAATGCCTTTCCTGCCCCCTCAACTGCAAAAAAGATGCGGCATCATCTTGCTTTCGTCTTGGGTTTCAAATCCGTATGTCTTATGTGGGGATAATTAAGGAAATCACACTAATAATATTTTGATGCCTATTAGTACAATTATAACTCCGCCAATTAATTCTGCCTTACTCTCGAGCCACGTACCACTTTTTGATCCAACAAAAACACCTGCCCAGCTAAAACAAAAAGTTGTGACACCAATAATCAAGCAAGCAATCATTGGTTTTACTTCAAGAATTGTTAGTGTAAATCCAGCAGCCATTGCATCAATACTTGTTGCAATGGCAAGCATTAGCATCACTCTATGCGTAATTATGGCTATATCCTCTTCAATTCCCTCAGCGAAAGATTCATAAATCATCTTTGCACCAATCAACATCAGTAGAATAAAAGCAATCCCAGGCGCATAAGACGCCACCCATCCCATAATTCCTTTGCCTCCAATATAACCTATCAAAGGCATCAAAGCTTGAAAAAGGCCAAAATAAATGCCTGCCATAAGTGCTAATGATACAGTTTGCTTCTGATGCTTTGAACCTAAACCAATAGATACCGCAAAAGCATCCATACTGAGTGCAACTGCAAGAATTAATACTTCTATCATCAAGACTTCCTATTGTAATTGGTTAATTTCGGCGCCGTGATTTGGGAAACCTATTGATTCAATTTAGCTTAACTCTAATCAGTCAGGTTTTTTGCTTATTATATTTTTATCGACGAACTGTTTGAGTATCTTAATTGCAATTTCTGAAGTTTTTACCAGATCATCTCTACTTGCTCCGTCTTTTGCCATTAAAGCCATTCCTTGAATAATTGTTGTGAAGTAATCAGCTAGTTTAATTGAATTTGTCTCTTTAATCGTCTGGATATCTAATATAGCTTTTTCTAACCAACTCTTCCAAGCAGACTTATAATCATTCCTTGAATTTTTTAATGCCTCTATATGCTCTAAATTTTCTGGGGAGGTATTGATCGCCTCAGCCATAATTAAACAAGTTTGCGGTTTGTCATTACCAGAAAATAAACTTTTGCACTCTTTTAAGGTATTGACTACAACTTCATTAACATTCTTTCTATATATGCCGATGACTTCAAAGTGAGGAAAAGGAGCAAGATAATTCTAAACTATAAAATAAGAACGTGACAGAATTGTCACGTTCTTAAGTTTCTTAACAGGTATGGGCCGGCCTTAAAACTCAGTATAATCCTATTTTTACAGTTGAAAATCCGCGTATCACTGATTCAATTATAGCCTTTCTATAAATCAAGCTCAGATAAACTCTAGGCTTTATATGTTGCTTGAGTCATTTCACAGGCAAGAAATTTCAATGACGTTTTATTTTTCAATTTGAGCACGTCTTATAACTAAAATAAGTCTCATAATATTTTTGTTGTTAATAATTTAATTTCAAAATAGAGCATTTAATATACATTGACAATAGTTAGCTGGCTAACTATAATTACATATTCTCAACTGTCTATTTTTCTAAACGCAAAAAATTCTGAAATAGCTATTGAATATCAATAAATCCGTAGGTAAAACTACCAAAAGGAGTTAGTAAATGAATAAATCATTAAGCGTATTATTAATTGGTTTTATTGCATCATCATTGATTGTCGGTTGCGCCCAAGAAGCTGAAGAAATAAGCGCTAATCCAAAAGCAACATTTCAAGCTGTGAACACTGAATGGAATAAAGCACTTAATAGCGGCAACGTTAAAGATTTAGCCGAACTTTATACTGAAAATGCCACACTCTCTCCAGGTGATGGAAAAACGCTAGTCGGTCGTGCTGAAATTGAAACCTTATTTAAAAGTTTCATTGACGCCGGAGTTCATAACCATAGCTTAGAAATTATTGAAGTAGGTAGCTCAGGCAAATTGATTTATCAGGTTGCAAAATGGAGTGCCCAAGGAGCAGAAACTGATGGAGAAACGCCAACATTTGGCGGCATTACCACAAGCATATTAGAACAAAATGCTGATGGTAAATGGCTAGCTCGCACTCATGTTTGGAACGCAGCTCAATAGAAGAAGTCATCCTTGTTGTAAAGCGTCTTTAATAAAGATTATATGTAGTTTGGCATATGCTGATAAGCATATATTGTAATAGGTGTAGTAGCAGACTTTCTCCTGTGTATTTAAATACATAATACTAATCATGATGAAGCAAAACAGAAACAGCGCTTCATAAATATAGTAGGCCATATGAATTTAAAGGAGAACCACAAATGAAAACAATATCAATCTTAGCTGCTTTACTAATAAGTGCTTCTATCAATATCTCTGCTCATGCTGAGCAACCACA
>CAYGSH010000115.1:0-5312 GCA_964352515.1 uncultured Methylophilaceae bacterium
GTAAAAGGCTGGCCATCTGCACTAACTAAAACAAATTTTGCAAAATCAGGTTTAACTCTATCGAAATAGCAAAATTTACCATGCTTTAATTTCAAGCCATTAGACTCTGCTAAGCCTTTAAATTTTGTACCATGAATCTGAGTATCACCTTGAATAAGGTGCACACTTACAAGCTGGTCTACATCCATACAAAACTTATCAAGATCAACCGCTCTAATTGCTGGGTCACCTTTTCCTTGCCATTCAACATGCGCATTAAACTCCAAGCCAATCGTTTCAATTGCATATTGAAATTTATTCAATACTGGTTTAGGAACGGGCCCTCTTCTATCAGCCAACTGCATGCTACAGGCAATTTGTTTGAACGCATCAATTTCTGCTGTTGCATCATCAATTAACTGCCAAATATCATTTTTATCCAGTCCATGGAACATTATTAAAACATTAACGTCCTTAAGCATGTTTTTCATATTTTTATAAAAAGCATGTCCATTGATATTTTTTGTAGCGTATAAAAATGCTGATAGGTCTATTTGCGAGTGTACTTGATCAGGCAATGCAGAGGTGGCTAGAGGCTCAAACTCTGCAGGTAGAATATTTTTCTTAACAACAAGCTCATCTTCGATTACATTTTTCTTAGAATCAGTAGGTATTTGTTCTTCTTTATCATCATCTATCGAAGTTAGATTGTTAGTTTTTACTTCTGTGTCTTCACGCGCAATATTATCATTGGGTAAAACACGGTCCATTTTATCTTCTGATAATAAGACTTCGGATAGATTTTCAGAAATTTCTGGCTCAGCTTTTTCTTGAGAATTTAACTTATTAATTATCTGCTCTTTATGTGCATCATTTGCAAACTCTTTCTCAACCAAGGCATCGGTATCGATATAAAACTCTTCAACCAATACGTCTTTTTGAGGCACAATAAAGTCGTCTGTAATATTTTCACGCAATTTTTTTTCTTGCATCCAGTTGTATATTACAACGCCTGCAATGATAAAAAAGCCCAAAACGATAAGTACTATTTGTAAGTCTGACATTCTTTTATTTTACTTTGAATTTATACTAATGTTTAATTAATTATTAGCATTTAAGGCATGCATTTCCAATGCAGCATCAATATCCACGTCAACAATTCGTGAAACGCCTGATTCCTGCATTGTGACACCGATTAATTGCTGTGCAATTTCCATTGTGATTTTATTATGACTAACAAACAAAAACTGCGTTTTTTCAGACATTTTTTTCACCATTGCACAAAATCGCTCAGTATTGCTATCATCTAAGGGTGCATCTACTTCATCTAATAAACAAAATGGTGCTGGATTTAGTTTAAACAAAGCAAACACAAGGGCTAAAGCCGTTAACGCCTTCTCTCCACCTGAAAGCAATTGAATAGTCGTATTCTTTTTACCCGGCGGTTGTGCAAAGACTTGCAAGCCTGTATCCAGTATTTCTTCACCTAGCAACTCTAATTTAGCTTGTCCGCCACCAAACAAGGTAGAAAACAATTCCTCAAAATGTTTGTTTGCTTCGTTAAAAGTGATGAGAAGCTTATCTCGTGTTTCTCGATCAATTTTATTGATTGCATCTTCCAATGTTTCACTTGCTTCAATTAAATCTTGCATTTGACTATCTAAATAGGCCTTACGCTCAGCTTCATTTTCTAACTCTTGGATAGCGGCTAAATTAACAGGCCCTAATGCTTCGATCTCTTTTTGCAATTGGTTAGTTTTATTTGCAAAAGTACTTGCTTTTGCATCTTGATCAAGATTAGCGAGCAAATCACCTTCATCCATACCATTTTCTGTTAAGCCTGCTTGGCATTGCTCAAAATAAAGTCTTGCCTCTTGTTCATTTAAACGTGCTTCTTCAACTTTATCACGTGCTGGGCTTAATGCCTGTTCATTTTGCATGCGTACGCGTTCAAACTCTTTAAGCTCAAGCTCATTAGCTTCTAATTGATTTCTAGCTTTTGATAAACTGACTTCTTTAGCTTGTTTAACAGTAATTGCTGCTGCTAAATTAGTTTTAAGCGTTTCCATTGGTGTAATGTTTAAAGCCTTTTCTGCATCAGACTTACGTAAAGAAAATGCGCTCATTTCTTCATTAAATAATTTAACTTTATCATTTAAATCATTGATATTATTAGTTATAATTTTAATTTCAAAGTGAACTTGTTGATACTTCTTTTCTGCTGCTAACATAGATATTCTTTGAGATTCAAACCTCTGTTCTGCTTGCTGTCTTAACGCTTGATCTTCTGTTTTCGCTAATTCAAGCTGACTTAACCCTGCTGTAACTTCTTTTAACTTTGCTTCTATAATCTGCAAATCATTTAATTGTTGCAAATGACGAGTGTTAGCCGATTCAATATCAACTTTTAAGCTCTTTTCACGCGCAATTGTTACCTCTTTTTGCTGCTCTAATTTAGAAAGTGCTAATTGATTGAGATGTAAATTTTGCATACTTGATTTAAGCTTATTATTCTCTTCTTGCTGCTGCGCTCTAATCCTAACAAGCTGATCCTCAGCGTTTTTTAAATTGGCTGCTGCCTGAATAACGGTGTTTTGTAACTTAGGTAATATTGTTTGCAAATCAGCTAATCGCTGTTGTCGTTCAATAACGCCATGCAAACTCGTTGACTTACCATGATAAACGACACCACCACGGCTATATATATCACCTTGTTGGTCAATCAGTTTTTCACCTGATTTAAGTGACAAGCTAGCTTTAACGCCATCTTCTCCATCAGGCAGTATATAAAGACCCATCAACCAATCATCTAAAATTGTACTTAACTCAGTCTCGCACTCTTTTATTTTACTTTTCAGCGTAATATAAGGGCTTGAATTGTTTTCTTTTTCTGTAAAACGGCCTGAAATGCCCACAACAAGGGCGCCTGGAGGGCGTTGACTAAAGCTAAATTTCTCAGAAATTAATGCATTTAATCGCTCGCCTAACGCGGCTTCTAAAGCGGTTCTCCATGTTTCATCAACCTTAATTTTTTCCCATAATCGTACATGTTTTGTTAATCCATGCCGACTTAACCAATCAGACATAACGCCTTCAGAGTTAAGAGATTGTTGAATTTTATTCAAAGAGTGCATTTCAGCTTCAGCCTGCCCTAAAGAACGCTGTTCTTGCTGAAGCTGCAGTCTTATCTTGGCAATATTCGCTTGCAGAGCATCTTCATTCAAGCGTGATTCTTGTATGCTATTTTCAATCTTAGCAACTGTTTGCTGCGTTTCTTTTAAAGCTTGTTTTGCATTTTGTAATGCTTGCTCATCTGGCATGTCCAATTGGTTTAAAGCCTCTTCTAATCGCTTTATTTGCGCCTCAGCCTCTTGTAAAGACTGATTAAGATATTGCACGTTATTCGTATCAATTTGAATACGTTGGTTTGCCTCTTGCAACGATTGGGAACTTAGTTTTAATTTATCAATCGCTGCTTTATAGGCCGATTCAACAGAAGGTAGTTGCAGTTTTAATTCGTTTAATTCAGCAGATGCAGTTTTTTCATCCTTATTGGCCAGAGCCAATGCTGCATTTAGTTCGTTCAATTTCACTTGCGATTCTAATGCCGCTTTTTCATTACGCTTAATTGAATCATCTAACTGTAACAGTTGTTGAGATAGGCGCTCACGTGCTTCTGCATTTTGTTTAACCTGATTCTCTAAATTAGCAACTTCTGCATTAGCTTCATAGTATGCTGCTTGCGCTAAATTAATGGCTTCACCAGCATTGTAATATGCTTGCCTACTTGCTTCTAGCGTTGCTTCACTCTTTCGAAGCGTTGCTGTCTGTGCCTCCAATTCAATCACAAGCCTTTCGACAGATGACTTTGACTTTTCCCAAGCTTGACTTGCATCGCGTTTTTTAAGGAGCCAATACTGCCCTTCTGCCAACTTTAAACTTACTTGCATGCTGTGATATTTTTGTGTCACAACAGCTTGGGACTCAAGTTTAGTGATTTGTTTTTGTAGTTCTTTGCAAATATCTTCAACACGCGTTAAGTTTTCACGTGTATCCCGTAAACGTAATTCAGTTTCACGCCTTCTATCTTTATATTTACTAATGCCTGCAGCTTCTTCAAGAAAAATACGCAACTCTTCAGGCTTAGCTTCAACAATCCTTGAGATTGTATTTTGACCAATAATGGCATAGGCACGCCCACCGAGACCCGTCCCTAAAAACAAATCGGCAACATCTCTGCGTCGAACAGCTGTGTTATTAATATAGTAGGTAGACCCTTTTTGACGTTCAATTACCCGCTTTACAGAAATTTCAGCGTATTGACTCCATTCCCCACTGGCACCACCAAGACTATTATCAAACACCAATTCCACACTGGCTCTTGAAATTGCCTTGCGATTAGAGGCGCCATTAAAAATAACAGCGTCCATAGCGTCCGCGCGCATCTCTTTAGCAGAAGACTCACCCAAAACCCATCGAACAGATTCCATTACATTAGATTTGCCGCAACCATTAGGCCCAACAACACCAACACGTTGACCATGCAGGTGAACGGTTGTTGGGTCTACAAATGATTTGAAACCAGCAAGTTTTAAATGTGTTAAACGCAAATCGAATTATAAAAAATAGAGATTAATTTAAGCGCTATAATAACGGTTTTTACACTCAAAATCTGCATTTTAAAGATAAATTACACTCTATGAACACTCAAAGCTTAGGCGGAAAACCAACCGCACAACCAACAAAAGAACTAGAAACCTTTCCTAATCCCAACACAAAGCGAGATTTTCATATTCACATGGAAATACCTGAGTTCACTTGCCTTTGTCCAAAAACAGGCCAGCCAGACTTTGCTGTTATTTATTTAGATTACATCCCAGATACATTATGCGTCGAATTAAAGAGCTTAAAGCTCTATACTTGGTCTTTTCGTGATGAAGGTTGCTTTCATGAAGCTGTTACCAATCAGATTCTTGATGATCTGGTTGCAGCAACCCAGCCAAAATTTATGCGTGTAACCGCCAAGTTTTATGTGCGTGGCGGTATATTTACTAATGTTGTGGCAGAACATCGCAAACAAGGCTGGGAGCCACAATCACGTGTCGACCTAACGCAATTTGAATCTAACTCGAATACACGTGGCTAACATAACAATCATCTTTAAATTTAACAAAAAGCATTGACAAGCGCCGCGCCCATCTTTAATATTGCGCCTTCTTTGAATTGACATGTTTAATTTGAAGCGCCAAATAGTTAAGTTGGCAGATGTAATCGGGGGTATAGCTCAGCTGGGAGAGCGCTTGCATGGCATGCAAGAGGTCAGCGGTTCGATC
>CAYGSH010000116.1:0-4966 GCA_964352515.1 uncultured Methylophilaceae bacterium
TAATTAAACTCTTTATTTCTTTTCTCTATGAAACACCATAAAACTGAAGATATCGTTAGCAATGCTTTAGAGCTACTATCGGCAACAAACACATGGATACTAGTTCGTCATCAATGGCTAATAAACTCGATGCGTTGCGTTCTAACGGGTGAAAAAATTAAGCCATTATCTGAAGTGTACGAATTTGATCGACTCATTCATCTGAATATGGATTTGCCGGATCATTTGATAAATGAATTTACATCGATTAAAAATTCACTTGAAAATAGCTGGTTAGAAACTAAGAATGCTTCGCACCCAATGTCAGGGTTAAGTATTTTTGATCAGATTAATCAATTTCAACTGCTGGCTGAAAAGTTCATGCTTACATCAACAGAAGCAAATCAAAAACTTGTTCATGAATTTGCATTACGAGATCCATTAACGGGTGCGCGAACCAGATTAACATTGGCCAATTGTTTGACACTTGCACTTCAAAACTCAGAACTAAATATAACCCAATGCTCAATTGCTTTATTAGATCAAGATAGATTTAAATTTATCAATGACCATTGGGGTCATGTTGTTGGCGATATAGTTCTCACTAAAACTGCTGAAATTATAAATGGGAATCTAAGACCAATAGACCATTTATTTAGATTTGGTGGAGATGAATGGTTAATAATATTGCCATCAACATCAAAATCAGAGGCAAAATTAATCATTGAGCGCATCCGAAAGAACTATTCTTTATACAATTTCAAAGCGAGAAATGGAGATGTTTTTAATACATCATTTTCTTATGGTATTGCTGAATCAAGACCGGGAATAAAAATTGAAGAATGGATCGAGGAAGCAGATGACGAATTGTATTCCAGCAAATAATATAAGATTAACTTAAGTGAAAGCGCTTTCAAAAGCAATCACCGGTAAACTTAAGCTAAATGTTGTAGGTTTTTGTAATTCGCTTTTTACTTGAATGTGACCCATGTGTTTTGCAGCAACGGTGCTCACAAAATACAACCCTAGGCCAGAGCCCCCCGCCATTTTTTCATGGCCTTTTATGCGAGAAAATCGCTTAAACAAGTTAAGTTGATCAGCTTCTGATATACCTGGTCCATCATTTGTCACTTCACAAAGCACTTGAGTATTTTCATGCAGTAGAGAGACTGTGATAAGGACAGTTGAGTTTTGTTGACTATATTTAACAGCGTTTAAAATCAAATTTAAAATAGCACGGTGTAACAGACTAAAATTTGCGCTTACCCAAACAACCTCTTCTAAAATTGACCTTTCTAGCACCACTTTTTTATCAATCGATGCCTGATAAGCATCATCGATAGCCTGATGGACCAATCCTGGAAAATCCACCTCACTAAATTGACTACTATCGATTATTTCAGCATGTGATGCATGCAAGAAGTCTTCAGCCAAGTGCAGTGCCTGAGAAAGTGGTTTGTACAATTTTGTCTTAAGCCCTTGATGCTGATCCAATTCCAGCAGTGCCGCAGCAATCGGTGCACGTAAATCATGTGAAATAAACGCTAATGTTTCTTTTCTTTCTTCATTTAAAAAATCTAATTGCTTAGACGCAGAACGGACCTGTTCAATTCGCGCATTGAATTTATCATATCCTTTAAATAAAAAAGAACTTTGCTTTTCAGGAAGACTTTTCACTTTTTTTCTTAGCATGTTTAACTCAAAATCTAAAAAGCGTTGTGTCGCTTCTAGCTTACGCCAACTCCAAATTGGATATGCCAACAAAATGGAAACAAGTGCCGCAGATGGAGGAATCCATACGCCCACCACCTTAGGCAGCACACCAGAAAAGAGTCCTAAAAAAATCATAAATAAAATGGTTGATAAAAAACCGCTCAATGCAGAAACTTTTGGCATCCAAAATAAAGGCAACACCGATACTAGCAACATCACCATCATCGACACTCCAAAATGGACTTCAGTAATTAGGCTATTTGTCCGAATAGATTGCAATACATTTGCATTAAATTCAACTCCCGCCATTGGCAAACTTAACCCAGAAACAGGCGTTGTTAAAAGATCATTCATGCCTAATGCGGTTGCCCCAACCAGTAAGATTTTATCTTTAAACATACCAGGCAAAAAATCCCCTTTTAACACCTGTGCGTAAGAAGCTTGACTGAAGTGGCCTGGAGGACCTAAAAAATTAACTCTTCTTTTGTCTTTTCTAACAAGCGCAAATGAGTTAAAGCTATTTTCTGCCTCACTGTATTCAAAACGATTTCGAGTTGACGTTTTGTTAGCAACATTCAGTACCGCTTGAGAGAATAGTTGCCAAACTGGTGAACCGAGACCTTCATATAAATAAACGCTTCTTGCAATACTGTCTTCATCTAAGTTTGCATGTATGCGCCCAACATCTTTCACTGTATGCATAAAAACTGGCAACGGTAGTGTTTCTACCATTTGACCATTCTCTCTAACCGTTTCCAATAATACGGGCAATACAACATTGTCAGCTTCAGAAAATGCATGAGCAAGCGCTTCATCCGCTTGTGGGTTTGACAGTTCTGGTTCTGCAAAAATAATATCAAAACCAATCACAGCAGGGGCTTCAGACTTTAGGCGATTTAATAATTGCGCATGCACTCCTCTAGACCAAGGCCAACGACCTAACTGAGACAAGCTTTCTTGATCAATGGCTATGATCACAACATCTTCGGGTGGAGCAATTTTGAATAAGCTTTGACCAACATCAAATATTAAGTCATCAACCCTTCCAAAGATATTGGTTGAATGACTTATCAGTGCGATTAAAATTAGTATTATCGCAGAAGATGCTAAATCATTGAGTTGGAAACGTTGAAATGAAAACCGAATCACTATTCTGGCTGAGCATCAAATTCGTAGATAGCCGCCGGACTCTCCGATCCATCACTATCTAAGTGGCGAAGGTAAAGTATTTGTTTACCATACTCTTTTAATAAAAAGTTGAATTCACCAGTTAACCCACTTCCTTGCCATACCGTTTCTTGCTGATTGAATGGGTTATCAACACGTGCAGAATAAACCATTCCTTGCAGTGACGGAATGGTCTTAACAAATACTCTGTTTCCCTGCACTTTGACTTCTAATTGGCTTATATCTGGCATGGCAGGCAAAGGCTTATAATCGAATTGACTGAATTTTAGCGCTGGGCCTTTATCTAAAAGGCCATTTATTTCTGAAACACTTGTAATTCGCCAAAAGTATTGCCCTATTTCAAGCTTTTTATCCATCTTCCAACTAGTCTCATTTAATTTATGTTGACTGAATAAATGTTCAAAGCTTGGATCCGTAGCAATTTCAATTATGTAAGATTTCGCATCTATTACAGCATCCCACTTAAACAAAGGCTGTGCATCTCTTATCAGCACACCATCTGCAGGTGCTATGAAGATAGGTTGCAAAGGGCGCGCATTGATTGTGAATGGATGCTGTGCATCATAGCCAGCAATGCCATGCTGATCTTTTGCCCTTACTTTCAAAAAGTATTGGCCATCAGGCATGTCGTTAAACACTAATGTATCCGTTTTTACTTCTGATTCAGCAACAATCGTATTAAACGAATGATCAGTTGCGATACTGCCTACCCAAGAGTCTGCTCCTTGCATTTTTGGCAAAACAAACCGAATAGGAACAGCTTCAAAGTATGTCTGCATAGTATCAGTATTGATTTTTGGCAGCAATGGGGTGGGCTTTATCGGCGGCTTTCCTTTTTCGGCTTTACTACCAAAACCTTTATCAACAAAAACGGCATCATTCATTGCAATTAAAGCCACTTTTCCATCTAAGGTCTCTTGTGTTGTGGCATGATCAGCTTCACTGACTCTAAACGATGTCCCTCTTACAGCAGCTATTGCACTTGGCGTAATGATTTGTATTTTATTACCTTCTATATGTTTTGGATTAGCTTCGGTTTTAACTCGTCCATTTTGTAAACGAAGCTTTGTATCAACCATCGCCCCACCACTATATAAACTTAAAGTGTCTAATCGAAGATTGGTGTTTGAAGCAATCTCAACAACGGTATCATCAGCTAACTTGATGACCACTTTACTATTTTCTTTAGTCATAATATTAGCACCAGCACCCAAGGTTTGCCCAACCACCAAAGGGATAAAGTTTGTTGCTGATTGCTGCACTTGCGCTTGCCCTGAAACGAGAATAACCTCAGCTGACGCAGGTCCTTGTTTAATATACTCCAAAGGTATTTTAAGCACGAGCCCTACTGGCACTTGATAGGGGTTCTTAATATGGTTTAATGTTTGAATGAGTTTCCAGTTGTCTGGATTGATTAAGTGTGTTTTAGCTATTGTAATTAAGTTGTCCCCAGGACGAACCGTATAGCGCCAGCTTACATTTTCTTCAGCTGACAGCGGCAATACAATCAAAAAGCTAATAAAGCTTATTAAAATAGATTGAATACTTTTACGATTGTTTACTAAGCTTAATAAACACAATGCCATTAATAGTTAATCCAGTCTTTCCAAACGATAACCTTGATGATACACAGAAATAAGTCGCCAACCAAACTGTGGAAGTAGCTTAAGCTTACTGCGCAAATGACTAACATGAACGTCAAGTGTACGTGTATCAATATCGGGTGTTGTACCCCAAACAACTTTTGTTAAATGTGCTCTTGAAAGCAAAACACCTACTTGACTAAAAAAATAAATCGCCAAATCTAACTCTTTTTCCGTTAACTTAATAACATCTCCATCTATTAAGAAATTTCGTTTTGCAAAATTGATAGTTAAATGATCGTAGTCAACAATAGCTTGTTCGGTAACTCTTGGATTAGATCGTCTAAAGAGTGCATTCACTCTTGCTATTAATACTTTTGGACTCACAGGTTTTACAATGTAATCATCTGCACCTGATTCAATAATTGAAACGACATCTTCTTCAGCATCTCTTCCGGTTAGAAAGATAACAGGAGGTAAAGATCCTTGTAATTTAAGACTTG
>CAYGSH010000116.1:4976-5231 GCA_964352515.1 uncultured Methylophilaceae bacterium
CTTGCAAGCACTTCTTTGCCACTCATATCTGGCACTTCCCAATCAAATATTGCTAGATCATATTGATTTTGTTGCATTGCTTTAAGGCAGGTGCGTCCTGCATCAAAATAATCAACTTCATTACCAGCATTTTGCAAGCTCTCAACAATATGACTTGCAAAATCATGATTGTCCTCAAGAAAAGCAATTTTCATAATAAAACTTTCAAATCCAATTTACCCGCAGGCATTTTGACATATCTAATGAGTATTAAGT
>CAYGSH010000117.1:0-4757 GCA_964352515.1 uncultured Methylophilaceae bacterium
GAGCACTCCCTTGGTAAGGGAGAGGTCGCGGGTCCGATTCCCGCCATGGGCACCACGGATCGCAATGAGGTTGTTTTGTTTTGAGTGGTTAAAGTTTTATTAAGTTAAATAAAACTTTTTAAAATTAAAAATTAAGTTAATAAAATTTTAGTTAAAGCTAAATTAAGAAAAGGACTCGAAAATGGCAAAAGGAAAGTTTGAACGGACCAAGCCACACGTTAACGTGGGTACAATTGGTCACGTTGATCACGGTAAGACAACATTAACAGCAGCGATTTCAACAGTGCTAACTAAGAAATATGGTGGTGACAAACGTGACTTTGCTGAGATTGACTCAGCACCAGAAGAAAAAGCACGTGGTATTACAATTAATACATCACACGTTGAGTATGAGACAGAGACACGTCACTACGCGCACGTAGACTGTCCAGGCCATGCTGACTATGTAAAAAACATGATTACAGGTGCGGCGCAAATGGACGGCGCTATTTTGGTTGTATCAGCAGCTGACGGTCCTATGCCACAAACACGTGAGCACATCCTACTTGGTCGCCAAGTTGGTGTTCCTTACATCATTGTATTTCTAAATAAAGCTGACATGGTAGATGACGCTGAGTTGTTAGAATTGGTTGAAATGGAAGTGCGTGAGTTGCTTTCTAAATATGAATTCCCAGGTGACGATACACCGGTTATAACGGGTTCAGCGAAGTTAGCACTTGAGGGTGACCAATCAGAAATGGGTGAGCCATCAATCTTCAGATTAGCTGAAGCATTAGATACATACATTCCATTACCAGAGCGTGCAATTGATGGTGCATTCTTGATGCCAGTTGAAGATGTATTCTCAATTTCAGGTCGTGGTACTGTGGTAACAGGCCGTATTGAGCGTGGGATTGTCAAAGTAGGTGACGAGATTGAAATCGTTGGTATTAAAGATACACAATCAACAACTTGTACCGGTGTTGAAATGTTCCGTAAATTGCTAGACCAAGGTCAAGCAGGTGATAACGTTGGTGTATTGTTACGTGGTACGAAACGTGAAGATGTTGAGCGTGGTCAAGTATTGGCAAAAGCAGGCACAATCAAGCCGCATACAAAATTCACAGCAGAGATTTATGTGTTGGGTAAAGATGAAGGTGGTCGTCATACACCATTCTTCCAAGGTTACCGTCCACAGTTTTACTTCCGTACAACTGACGTAACAGGTGCGGTTGAATTGCCAGCTGGAACAGAGATGGTGATGCCAGGTGATAACGTATCAATTACAGTAGAGTTGATTGCACCGATTGCGATGGAAGAGGGCTTACGCTTTGCTATTCGTGAAGGTGGTCGTACTGTTGGTGCAGGTGTTGTAGCTAAGGTTATTGAATAAGTAAGTAATGAAAGAAGCTGCGCTGATTAAGCGTAGCTTTTGATGTTTCTAGTACTACAGGCCAATAGCTCAATTGGTAGAGTATCGGTCTCCAAAACCGAGGGTTGGGGGTTCGAAGCCCTCTTGGCCTGCCAAATAATTAGAGTGACTCGTATTTAGGGTTGCCGAAAAAAAGATAAGTGATTAAATATGGTAGATAAAATTAAGCTAGTTCTGTCATTGCTGCTGGTAGCAGCGGGCATTGCTGGCTTTTATCTTTTAGCAGATAAAGCATTAGTGTTTCGCATTCTTGCAGTGATTGCAGGTCTGGTAGCAGCGGGTGTTTTATTTAGAACAACACCAGTTGGTCAAAAGTCTTTTGGTTTTCTAGGTGATTCTATTGCAGAGGCGAAGCGAGTAGTTTGGCCGACAAGAAAAGAAACAATTCAAACCACATTGATTGTTTTTGTGTTGGTTGTTGTAATGGCTGCATTTTTGGCAGTTGTTGATATTGGTTTCTCCCATATGATTCAATGGATATTAGGACGGAGTGCTTAATGGAAATGCATTGGTATGCAGTTCAGGTGTTTTCAAGTATGGAAAAGTCCGTTAAGGCTGCATTAGAAGAGCGTATCGAAAGGTCTGAGCTTCAAGATCAGTTTGGTGATATTTTGGTGCCAATCGAAGAAGTTGTAGAAATGAAATCGGGCGTTAAAAAAATCTCAGAGCGTAGATTGTATCCAGGTTATGTCTTGGTTCAGATGGCGATGACTGATGCAAGTTGGCATTTAATTAAAAGTACACCACGTGTAACAGCTTTTATTGGGGGCAGTGCACAAAAGCCAACTCCAATTAAGGATAAAGAGGTAGAAATTATTCTGCAGCGTATGGATGATAGTAAATCTAATCCAGCGCAAAAAATGACATTTGAAAAAGGCGAGTCTGTTCGTGTAACGGATGGTCCATTTAAAGACTTTTCTGGCAATATTGAAGAAGTTAATTATGAGAAAAGTAAAGTTCGCGTATCGGTTTCTATTTTTGGACGCGCAACACCTGTTGAGTTGGATTTTAGTCAGGTAGAAAAAGAAATTTAAAAATAGAGTTTATTAACGGGGAGCTTTATTAAAAAAGCGTTTGTACCCACTTAAGGAGTATCAATATGGCAAAAAAAGTCATCGGTTATATAAAGCTGCAGATACCTGCAGGTAAGGCGAATCCAAGTCCTCCAGTTGGTCCAGCATTGGGTCAACGTGGTTTGAACATTATGGAGTTTTGTAAAGCATTTAATGCAGCAACTCAAAATGTAGAACCTGGCTTACCAATTCCAGTCGTGATTACAGCTTTCGCTGATAAGAGTTTTACTTTTATCATGAAAACACCACCAGCCTCTATTTTGTTGAAAAAAGCAGCAAAAATTAAGAGTGGTTCAGCAAGGCCTCACGTTGATAAAGTGGCAACAATTACTCGCAAGCAAGCTGAAGAAATTGCAACAACTAAAATGCCTGACTTGACGGCATCTGATATGGATGCGGCAGTGCGAACCATTGCAGGTAGTGCGCGTAGTATGGGTATTATTGTGGAGGGCGAATAAGATGGCTAAAAGAATAGATGCTTTACGTGCAAAAATAGATCGTAATAAATTGTATCCTGCTCAGGATGCATTGGCATTGGTTAAAGAAAATGCAAAAGTTAAGTTTGATGAATCAGTTGATATTTCTATCAACTTGGGAATTGATCCTAAAAAATCAGACCAGTTAGTGCGTGGTTCAATTGTGTTGCCAAATGGAATTGGTAAAACAACACGAGTTGCAGTGTTTGCGCAAGGTGCGCAAGCGGATGCAGCAAAAGCAGCTGGAGCAGATATTGTTGGTTTTGAAGATTTGGCAGAACAAATTAAAGGCGGCATGATGGATTTCGATGTCGTGGTAGCAACACCAGATGCTATGCGTATTGTCGGTACGTTAGGTCAGGTTTTGGGCCCTCGTGGTTTGATGCCTAACCCTAAAGTAGGTACTGTAACGCCTGATGCAGCAACAGCAGTTAAGAATGCTAAGGCTGGTCAAGTGCAATATCGTACAGATAAAGGCGGTATTATTCACTGCACAATCGGTCGAGCATCATTTACTGTTGAGCAGCTTTCAGGGAATATGGTAGCACTGGTTGAGGCAATTAATAAAGCAAAGCCTGCTTCATCTAAGGGTGTTTACTTGAAGAAATTATCAATTTCTAGCACTATGGGTCCTGGTGTGCGTGTGGATCAAGCTACAGTTGTATAAATTAGTGCCAAGCATTGCTTGGCTTGAAAGAACTTTGGGCTTGCTGGTTGATATTTAAATTAGCAAGAGCATCAAAGACCGTTGGTGTCCATTAGGACTTAATTGATGCATATAAGTAATGGGTGAGTGAAGTGATTTATTCCTCTGTTATTTATGCGTAGATTCCAACGCAGATGGCGAACCCGATACAGGATTTGTAAGCCCTGAATCAAGGACGCCGTGAGTGGTATGACATTGTTGTTGTACTTTCATTAACGGAAGGAGAAAAGACCTTGAGTCTCAATCTAACAGAGAAAAAAGCAGTAGTTGCTGAAGTCAGCGAGCAAGTCGCGTCGGCGCAAGCAATTGTTCTTGCTGAGTATCGTGGCTTAACAGTGACGGAAATTACATCACTAAGAGCTGAAGCTAGAAAAGCAGGTGTATATTTGCGTGTTCTTAAAAACACCTTAGTCCGTCGAGCAATTGACGGTACGCCATTTTCTGGTTTAACAAACGATATGGTTGGTCCATTGATGTTTGGCATATCAGCCGACCCAGTGGCAGCAGCAAAAGTAATGAACAATTTTGCAAAAGCTAACGACAAGTTTGTGATTAAAGCAGGCGCAATGCCAAATGAGGTTTTAGACCAAGCTGGTGTAAAAGCCTTGGCAACAATGCCTAGTCGTGAAGAGTTGCTATCAAAATTGCTTGGTACTATGCAAGCTCCAGTTGCAAAATTTGTACAGACACTTAACGAAGTGCCTACCAAATTTGTACGTGGTCTTGCAGCGGTGCGTGATCAAAAAGCAGCTTAACTTTACGCTAACTTATTATTTTAAAAAATTTAGGAGTTTTACAAATGGCAATTTCAAAAGCAGATATTTTAGAAGCAATCAGTGCAATGTCAGTATTAGATTTATCTGAACTGATTAAAGAAATGGAAGAAAAATTTGGTGTTTCAGCAGCAGCGGCAGCAGTTGCAGTTGCTGCGCCAGCGGCTGGTGGTGATGCAGGTGCTGCAGCCGCTGAGCAATCAGAATTTGATGTTGTGTTGACAGCAGCTGGCGAGCAAAAAGTGAGCGTGATTAAAGCTGTTCGTGAATTAACAGGTTTAGGCTTAAAAGAGGCTAAAGACTTAGTTGATGGCGCAC
>CAYGSH010000118.1:0-4696 GCA_964352515.1 uncultured Methylophilaceae bacterium
CTGCCAGACTGCTCCATCCCGCGTCCGAGTCGACATATGTAACGCCGAGAGATGAGACTATAGCAAGTTTTTAAAGATGCTGTCAATGATTGTTTGTAAATTTTATAGATCAAATTGAATCTATTTTTACAGTTAATTAAAAAAGCCCTAAGCCATGAATAACTTAGGGCTTTCAGTAATTTTATTGTTTATTTGGCTACTGCTCCAAACACCTTTTTCAACAGGCTACTTGCCTGACCAAGAGGGTCTTTACGTATCGCTGCTTCTTCTTTTGCAATCATTAAGTACAAACCATCTAGTGCTTTATTTGTTACATACTGCTCAATATTTGCATCTTCTTTATCCACTACACCAAACTTATTTCCCATTTCAGCATATTTATTATATGTTTGAGCAAGCTGCACTTTCTCTGTAGCTTGAGTAACAATCGGCAAAAACTTTTCTCCCATTTGGGTTGATGTCGTCTTTTTAAAATATTGTGTTGCTGCGTCCTCTGGACCGGTTAAGATTGATTTTGCATCAGCAAGTGTCATTTGCTTAATTGAACCAACCAATAAAGCTTTTGCCTCTGGTACAGCAGCTTCTGCTGCTCTGTTCATTTTCAGTACTAGCTCATCTGATTGTTTTCCCATACCAATCAGTTTCATCCCTTTTTCAACCTTCTTTAAAGAGTCTGGCAAGGGGATCTTTACTGCATCATTTCCAAAGAATCCATTTGCTGCCCCCAGGCTTGTTACTGCTTTATCAACGCCTTGGTTAAGCGCTTCTTTTAGACCATTGCTGGTTTCTTCATCACTTAACGCAGTGACACCGGAAACAGAGTTGCTGCCTTCGGTTTTTGTTACCTTGTCTTTTAGTGACTCTAAATCTTTAAGACTCCACGCATTAGCTTGACAGCCAATGGTAGTCAGCGCAACAATCAAAATAATTTTTTTCATTATCTTTCCTAAAATGAACAATAGCTCTATCAAATTGAGTCTAAGTGTACACTTTATTTTTATTGTTGTTGACTTTTAATATTACATTTTAAAAGATTTTACATTCCATATATTATTGGCATATTCGCCAATTGTTCGATCGCTTGAGAACTTAGCCATTTGTGCAACATTTAAGATTGCTCGACGAGACCACTCCTCTTGATCTTTATAGACGTTAGAAACTTCTTCTTGGGTTTTTATGTAACTTGCATAATCAGCCAATAGTAAATAATTATCCCCATTGTTGAGTAAGTTATCGTAAATTGCGCGATAGCGGCCAGGGTCCTCAACAGAGAAGAATCCATTGCCAATCATATCAAGCACTTCTTTTAACTCAGGATTGGCATGATAATAATCCCATGGGTTGTATCCATTGGCTTTGGTTGCAGCCACCTCAGGTGTTGTTAAGCCAAAAATAAAGATATTTTCATCACCAACTTCTTCTTTAATCTCTACGTTAGCTCCATCAAGTGTACCAATGGTCAAGGCACCATTTAAGGCCATCTTCATATTACCAGTGCCGCTGGCTTCAGTACCTGCTGTTGAAATTTGCTCTGATAAATCACTTCCTGGAAATAAAATCTCTGCAGCAGAAACTTCATAATTTGGGTAAAAAACAACTTTTAGCTTATCGCCAATGGCTGGATCATTATTGACAACTTCTGCAACATCATTAATGAGACGAATAATTTGCTTTGCCATCCAATAACCTGGCGCTGCTTTACCACCAAAAATAACCGCGCGTGAGGTGAAGTTTTTAAGCTCTCCCTTACGGATACGATTATATAAAGTAATAATATGTAAAACATTCAACAACTGACGCTTGTATTCATGTATGCGTTTAATTTGCACATCAAATAAGGCATCAGTATTTAATTTTATACCTGTTAACGTTTCAATTTTGTCAGCTAATTTTTGTTTTTTATGTTTTTTTACTATTCTAAATGCCGCACGGAAATCTTTGTCGGCCGCTAATGGCTTTAATTTAACTAATTTAGTTAAGTCTTTTTGGAAACCAGTACCGATGGCTTTGGTAATCAATGCAGTTAACTCTGGGTTTGATTGATTTAACCAACGTCTTGGCGTAATGCCATTGGTTACATTTGTTAGTTTACCAGGGTATATTTTATTAAAATCTGCAAATAGCGTTGTTTTCAATAGTTCGCTATGCAGTGCTGCAACACCATTGACAGTGTGACTACCAACGACAGCTAAGTGCGCCATCCTTACCCGTTTACCACCATTTTCATCAATAATTGATACTCTTCTCAAAAGGTCTGTATCCCCTGGGAAGTGATGGTTAACCATATGTAAAAACTCATGGTTTATTTTATATATAATTTCAAGGTGTCTTGGAAGTAAACGTCCAAACAATTCTAAAGACCAAGACTCTAAGGCTTCAGGCATAAGGGTGTGATTAGTGTAAGCAAATACTTTATTAACCAATTTCCAAGCAAAATCCCACTCCAAATCATGAACATCAACTAGTTGATACATCATTTCAGCAACTCCAATTGCTGGATGAGTATCATTTAACTGAATCGCAACTTTATCAGGAAGCGCGCTCCAGTCTTTTTGACTTTTGATTTCCCTTGTGCTTACGAAGCGTCTTAAAATATCTTGAATTGAAGCTGACACAAAGAAATACTGTTGCTTTAATCTTAACTCTCGACCAGATGCTGAAGCATCATTTGGATATAGCACTTTAGAAATCGTTTCTGATTCATTGCGCTGTTCTACAGCTTGCTCATAGTTACCTTGATTAAACTGTCCTAAATCAAACTCTGAAGTTGCTTTTGCTGACCATAATCTGAGACTATTTACAGTTTCTGTATCATAGCCAGGCACTGGCACATCGTAAGCCATTGCAACCACATGTTGCTCATCGACCCAGTGACTTTTTGTATGATGGTAATCACCACTATGAATGACTTTGCCATAAAATTTAATCGTATATGTGGACTCAGGACGTTGGAATTCCCAAATATTATGATATCGCAACCAATTATCTGGATTTTCAACTTGCTGACCATTTTCAATGGTTTGTTTAAACATACCGTATTCATATCGAATACCGTAGCCTGTTGCTGGAATATCCATAGTTGCCATAGAATCTAAAAAACAAGCTGCGAGTCTACCAAGACCACCATTACCTAAGGCAGCGTCACTTTCCATTTCTACTACATCTTCAATTTTATGGCCTAATGCACTCAATCCGTTAGCTAATTCATCTTGAATGCCCAAATTTAGTGCAGCATTACTCATCATTCGCCCAATTAAAAACTCTAATGAAAGGTAATAAATTCGTTTTGGATCTTCATTCGTATAAGCTGATGCCGTCTTAACCCATCGCTCAACAACATGATCACGTACAGTATGAGCAGACGTTACATACCAGTCTCTTGTGGTAGATGTTTCATCTGTTTTAAATGATGAAAAAGCCAAATGATTTTTTAATGCTTGTTTAATAGGTGTTAATTTAGGCATTTATTTTTTCCAGTAAGAATTTAATTACTATAGATTGAGTTAAGCAATTATTAAGCCAGCGATTATGAATGAAACTTTATTAGCAGGTCACATTTAAAGCGGTGATATGAAAGCATTTTGAATACTCAAAAACCAAAAAGCCCTCGATTTAAACAAGGGCTTTTATTATAACTAATTATACTAATAATTCATTCACTCTTCGCACAAAACTTGCTGGATCATCTAACTGACCACCTTCTGCAAGTAAGGCCTGATCAAACAAGACGCGTGTGTAATCATTAAATTTAGCATCGTCGGTTTCAGCTCTGAGTTTCTCAACTAGTCGATGAGAGGGATTAACTTCTAAAACAGGTTTTGACTCAGGCGCTTGCTGGCCAGAGGCTTTAAGTATACGCGCTAAGTTCCCAGATAAATCATGCTCGCCCGCAACCAAACATGCAGGTGAATCAGTTAAACGATGCGTCACACGGACTTCTTTCACATCGTCACCCAAAGTTTTTTGAATGCGCTCAATGAAATCTTTTGATTCTTCTTCAACTTTCTTCTGCGCTTCTTTTTCAGATTCGTCTTCTAGCTTACCTAAATCTAAATCACCCTTGGCAATTGATTGTAATTTTTTTCCATCAAACTCAAACAAACTGCCTAACAACCACTCATCCACTTTGTCGGACATCAATAATACTTCAATGCCTTTTTTGCGAAAAATCTCTAAGTGAGGAGAATGTTGTGCGGCTGCAAAACTGTCTGCAGTAATATAATATATAGCTTCTTGGCCTTCTTTCATGCGTCCAATATAATCTGCCAAGCTGACATTCTGAATATCATTATCCGTATGCGTTGAAGCAAACCGCAATAAGCCTGCAATTTTGTCTTTATTGGTAAAGTCTTCGCCAGGACCTTCTTTTAAAACACGACCAAATTCTGTCCAAAATTTTGCATACTCTTCAGGTTTATTTTTAGCTAGATCCTCAAGTAAACCTAAGACTTTCTTAACAGAACCATTTTTAATCGCTTCAACGTCACGACTGTCTTGCAATATTTCACGCGAAACGTTTAATGGTAAGTCTGCACTATCAATCACACCCCGAACAAAACGCAAGTATTGCGGCATTAGCTTCTCAGCATCTTCCATAATAAAGACACGTTTAACATAAAGTTTAATGCCTTGGCGACGCTCACGGTCATACAAATCAAATGGTGCTTTGCTAGGAATATAAAGTAATGAAATATAC
>CAYGSH010000119.1:0-4682 GCA_964352515.1 uncultured Methylophilaceae bacterium
TAATAAGCCATTGAAACCAATGTTAATATCGCAGCCAGATAAATTAACACAGCACCTATTTCTGCAGTATTAAAAATACCAATATCATCAAAATAAAGTAATAATAAAATTGCAA
The DNA here is from genome assembly GCA_964352515.1 of uncultured Methylophilaceae bacterium. GTDB lineage: Bacteria > Pseudomonadota > Gammaproteobacteria > Burkholderiales > Methylophilaceae. The sequence goes on from CAYGSH010000119.1 coordinate 116, forward strand.
TCATTTGTGCTGCTGTTTTAATTTTACCAATCATAGCGACTGCAACGTTACTACGTTTACCGATAGACGCCATCCACTCCCTTAAAGCGCTAATAGCAATTTCTCTTCCAATAATAATAAGTGAAACTACAGCACCGACCCGATCAAATTCAACTAAAACGATTAACGCCGCAGCAACCATTAGCTTATCTGCGACAGGATCTAAAAATGCACCAAACCCGCTGGTTTGATTATATTTACGCGCCCAATAACCATCTAACCAATCTGTAAAAGAGGCTAGTGCAAATACGCTCGCTGACATGAGATTAATAGCATGTGTTGGTTGGGTGTCGAGTGCAAATATATTGTGAGGCAAATAAAAAATGCCAACAAATACAGGAATCAATGCGATTCTTAACAATGTTAATACGTTAGGTACATTCCAAAACATTTTTTATCATTTTCTAATCGTTATTAGTGAAAATGTGCATATACTTTTTCAGCTAAAGATGGGCTGATACCATCAGCTTGCATCAGTTCGTCTATGCTAGCACTTTTTACACCATCTAGGCCACCAAAGCGAGTTAATAGCGCTTTACGTCTTTTTGCACCTACTCCTTCAATATCCTCTAGCGAAGAACTAACCCTCGCTTTTGCGCGTTTAGCACGATGTCCAGTAATTGCAAAGCGATGGGCTTCATCTCTTATTTGCTGTAAGAGATGTAAGCCCCGATTATCTTGAGCTAGATTCAACATTTCACCAGTATCAGAAAATATCATAGTCTCTAATCCAGGTTTACGCTCTTCCCCTTTTGCAATCCCGATTAACAGAATATCTTCCAAACCTACTTCTTGCATTACCTCTATCGCAACACCAAGCTGACCTTTCCCCCCGTCAATAAAAACTAAATCTGGTCGAACACTCTCTCCTGCCGCAACTTTTTTATAGCGCCGCGTTAACACATCTCGCATTGCTGCATAATCATCTCCTGGTGTAATTCCATTTATATTGTAACGTCGATACTCGCTATTTTGCATATCACCTTTATCAAATACAACACAACTACCAACAGTTGCTTCACCCATCGTATGACTAATATCAAAACACTCTATACGCTCTACCGTTTCTGCAAGATTTAATGCCTCTCTTAGTGCAATTAACTTTGCAGCTTGATTTGCTGAAGTTGCTGCACGCTGACCTAGCGCTAGCTCTGCATTAGTTATAGCCATTTTCAGCCATACCCGTTTATCCCCAATGGGGTTTGTTATTACCTTGATTTTACGGCTCGATTGTTCGCTTAACACTGCTTCAAAGCTTTTAACATCCACGTCAACACCACAGACTAACAAAGGTGGCGTGTTTTGCGCCGAATAATGTTGCGTCAAAAAAGCCTCAACAGTTTCCGTCAAGGAAGCATCTTGAGTATTTTTTGGAAAGAAACTTTTATCTCCTAAATGCCTACCTCCTCGAATCATGACAAGATTAATACAATGCTGTCCTTGCAATGTGCCACAAGCAATAACATCAGCATCTGCTACACTAAAGTCACTGACAAATTGCTTAGACTGAACTTGCCTTAAGGCTTGAATTCGATCTCTAAAAACAGCTGCTAATTCGTACTCTTGCTCTTCAGCAGCTTGACCCATTTTTTCGCCTAAATCATTCAATACCTCGTTAGTTTTTCCTTGAAGAAATAATGCAGCATGATGTACATCATGTCGATACTCGTCTGTGCTAATATAATCAACACACGGTGCTGTACAACGTTCAATTTGATGCTGTAGACAAGGTCTAGTACGATTAGAAAAGACTGAATTCTCACAAGTACGCAACTTAAACACCTTTTGCAAAAGTTGAATGCTTTCTCTAACGGCGACACTGTTAGGAAAAGGCCCAAAATACTGCGCATTTTTGCGTTGCGCCCCTCGATGAAAAGCTAATCTTGGAAATTCATCCCCAGTTAATGCGATGTAAGGATAAGTCTTATCATCTCTAAACAAAACGTTATAGCGTGGCATCAGGCTTTTAATAAGGTTGTTTTCAAGCAAGAAGGCTTCTGCTTCTGTTCTTGTGACAGTCGTTTCTATTGCCACTATTTGTGACACCATGATGCGTGTTCTAGGGCTTGGTATATTTTTATTGAAGTAACTTGAAACACGCTTTTTTAAATCTTTGGCTTTCCCAACATAAATTACCACATCCTCCGCATTTTTCATGCGATAAACACCAGGTAAATTAGGCAAGCCTTTTAAGATTGATTTAGGATTGAACATCAAATTATTGTATCAGTTAACGCTTCCTGATATTGCTGTGATTCCATCTAAAATTCGATGATTTTTTAACCTAAAATTAACAAATACGTCATAAAACTGTAACAGAAAATATTCCTTTAATCGTTTATATTATGAAATCAAAAATTAGGGGGATAAAACAAATCATGCCATCAAATAAGGTAGACTACAAATTAAAAGCAAAAGAGTTGAATGGTGAACAAAAAGAACGTGTTCTTTCACGTATGACAGGTAAGTTGCCAAAACGATTAGAAAAAGATAAATTAACAGAAGAAGAAGCTATTGCGATACAACTAGAGTTAGAAGATGAACAATTGCAGGAATGGAAAGAAAAAGTAGTTGCGATTCGTGCTAAAGAAAAAAAGAGTAACAAGTAACCTACATGTTTTACTGTTGATAGGTTGCTCAAAATTAATGTTGTAAATTATATTGGAAGATAATGATAAAAATCTTAATTGCAAATCCAAAAGGTGGTAGCGGAAAAACAACATTATCAACAAATTTAGCTGGTTATTATGCCAGTAACGGCAGGAAAGTTTGTTTAGTCGATTTAGATAAACAACAATCTTCATATGACTGGTCAAAAAGAAGACCGGCACATTTACCTAAAATATCCGCCATTAGCAATCATGATGCGTTAGTAAATAAAAAAAATGTTGATATTGCCATTATTGATTCTCCAGCAGGCATTCGAGGCGATCGATTAAGCAATGCTGTAAAAGAAGCTGACTGGGTCATCGTACCAATGCAAGCATCAACTTATGATATTAACGCAACGCAAGAATTTATTAACATATTAAAAGCCGAAAAAGCTGTACGAAAGGAACGTACTTTTGTAGCAATGCTTGGAATGCGCGTGGCAACACGAACAAAAGCAGCAGAAAATCTCATGAAATATCTTGATGAAAGCGGTTTTCCAGTTGTTGGGAATCTACGAAATGCACAAATTTACGCACATACTGCTGAACAGGGTATTAGCCTTTTTGAGATGCCTTTATACAAAACAAAAAAAGATTTGGAGCAATGGGCTCCACTGCTCAAATGGATAAAACAATTAGAAAAAAGTCATTAACGAGGCAATGGTTTATCCCAGCAAGTTACCGCCAATTGCCCAGTCTTCGTGGTCTACCTCTTCAAATACTATATAGGTATAATTAGCTGGCTTGTGTGCATGCTTGACTAGTGTTTCAGTAATTTCTTTAGCAATTTGTTGCTTTTGTTCTTTTGTAACACTACCTGCAAGCTTTACATTAACGAATGGCATTTTAACTCTCCTAATAAAACCCTAATTAATACTATCATATCAAAACAAAACTTATTACATTAAAGCACATGCATCTTTAATGATCATGATGATGAATATCCCTATGTGTTTTTTCCCCTTTAAAAACCTTCCATATATCTCTTATCAAACTCATTGTCACACTTAACAAAAGAATAGAAATCACAATAGATAATATTGGATCAATTAGAAGCCAGCCCGTAAAGTAAATAATAGCACCTGCAACTAGTGCTGCAACAGAACCTAATATATCACCCATGACATGCAAAAAAGCAGCGCGTTGATTAAGATTGTTTGATTCGCCATGATGATGTAAATGTTTAGCAACAAACAAATTTACTATCAATCCAATGAAAGCAATCAGCATTACATATCCGCCAGTGATAGGCTTAGGGTTAGCCATGCGATCAAGTGCCTCAAATATGATCCATGCGACCACAACAAGCATCGATAGCGCATTTATAACAGATGCAATAAATTCGGCCTTACTCTCTCCAGTCAATGATTTGTTTGCATGATAAGATGCAAACATCGCTATGCCAATTGCAATCACATCAGATATCATATGCCAGGCATCGCTTAGGAGTGCTAGCGACTGTGTCCAAATGCCGCCAAAAAACTCAATAGCAGCAAAAAAAAGAATCAATAAAAAAGGAATCAAGTAAGGATTCCTATTTTCTCGGGCATCACGCCCGTGGTGGTGATGTGAATGATTTGTCATAATGTTATGCTAACGCATGGTTTGATAAAGACCAATAACAAATGATCAACAATCAGTTAGCTTTTATTTAACTCGCACCATTAGGATAAAAGAAAACCAGTATAGGAAATCAGTGCCTAGTATTTAAAAAAGTGCTTTTTACGTCTTATTCTTTCCTCTTCAAACTGCTCACGTAGTTTATTGATTTCTTCTTCTTTTTCTGCTTTTTCTTTTGCCTGCACCTTTTCTCTATCGACAATCTTCTCTTCAAGATCAATATAACCATCTTTATTGACATCTTTTAACTTAAAACG
>CAYGSH010000120.1:0-4531 GCA_964352515.1 uncultured Methylophilaceae bacterium
CTCTTGAACGATGATTATGTTGACCAATTAAGAGCATTGCAAGAAAAAATAGAAAAAACAAATGAAGATTTTGTTAAACGCAATCTTGAACTGCAAAACATCCAAGCACAGTTGGAAATGCTAGCTGCTCATGACGTACTAACGGGGCTATATAATCGACGATATATTCTCGAAAGGATAGAGGAAAAATTACCGGAAATTAAGCGGCATCATTTAGATTGTTGCTTTGTCATCATGGATATCGATTATTTTAAAGACATCAATGATCATTATGGACATATTGCCGGTGATGATGTGTTGAAAGCCGTTTCTCAGTTACTCTCAAATGGTATAAGACAAGGTGATATTGTTGCTCGTTATGGGGGAGAGGAGTTTTTAATCTTTCTTCCTATGACTGAACTTGAATCTGCACATATATTGGTTGAACGATTACGCCAAACACTAGAACAGTTTGTTCATAAAATTGATAATGAAACCGTTATCGTCACTGCTTCATTTGGGATTGCACAACATGAAGTGAATGATTCTGCTGATCGAACAATTGCAAGAGCAGATAAAGCACTCTATAGAGCAAAAGAGGCTGGTCGAAATTGTATCGTGTTATCAACCAATGATTAGCCTTAATAAAGGTAAGTATTTAAATCTTCAAAAATGCCAAAAATTAATATTCTTTCTAATCAGCTGATTAGCCAAATTGCCGCTGGTGAAGTTGTAGATCGTCCAGCCTCAGCACTAAAGGAATTGCTAGAAAATAGTTTAGATGCTAACAGTACTGAGATAAAAGTCAGTTTGCTTAATGGCGGAATTAAACAACTTAGAGTGACCGATAATGGAATGGGCATTGAAAAAGAGGATCTAGCCTTATCTTTAACAAGACATGCAACCAGCAAAATTAATTCCTTGCAAGAACTTGAATCTGTCGCAAGCCTTGGGTTTAGAGGTGAGGCGCTTGCGAGTGTTGCCTCAATTTCCAGAACAGAAATAATGAGTCGTGCGATAGACACTAAGCATGCATGGTCAATTTATTCAAATGGTAGTGAAGTATCGACGGTAGAGCCTTGTGCATTAGATATTGGCACTATTGTTGAAGTTAGCGATGTTTATTTTAACACGCCCGCAAGACGAAAGTTTTTGAAAAAAGAAACTACTGAGTTTGGACATTGTGAAGATGTTTTTACACGCGTTGCCTTATCAAGACCAGATGTGGCATTTAGCTTGGAACATAATGGCCGCACGATCAGCCGTTTTGCCATATCCGAGCCAAGCAAAAGGTTTAAAGAAGTGCTAGGCGAGGAATTTACAGCTGAGACTATTGCTGTCAATGATGAGGCAGCTGGATTGCGAATTTGGGGTGTAGCAGCAAAACCAACCTTTAGCCGTGGTCGACGTGATACCCAGTATGTTTATGTCAATGGACGATTTGTTCGTGATAAGTTAATTTCACATGCAATTAGACAAGCTTATCAAGATATATTGCACCATGACAGGCATCCTGCTTTTGTATTATTTCTTGAGTTAGATCCAAAGTTAGTCGACGTAAATGTACATCCAGCAAAAACGGAGGTAAGGTTTAGAGATGGGCAGGCTGTTCATCAATTTATATTTCACTCACTGAATAAAGTGTTAGCAATACCTACAGGTGAATCTAATGCAGTGACTGCAGGGCAAGCCCAGCATAATCCATTTCAATCTGGAAGCCTCTCTTACCCAAAGTATCAGTCTGAAATCCCTTTGCCTGTAAACCAAACGCCAAACTTTTATCAACAACTATACGGTAATAATCAGGAGCAGAATAAGCAATTTGAACGTCATACATTGCTCATTGGTAATCAATCATCTGAAGATTCAGATGATACTTTGGTAGATGTTAATCACTTTCCTTTAGGCTTTGCTGTTGCACAAATTCATGGTGTTTATATCTTGGCCCAAAATACTCTTGGCTTAGTGGTCGTTGATATGCATGCTGCGCATGAGCGAATCATGTATGAACGATTAAAAAAAGCACTCGATAACAAATCAGTTGCCATGCAACCTTTATTGTTGCCAGTTAGCTTTTACGCTGATAGAGGTGAAGTGACTATTGTGAATGAACTCACATCAAGTAGCGATGGTATTTTGGAACAACTCGGCTTTGATATTGCTGTGTTGTCACCCAATACATTGGCGGTTCGCGCAGTGCCAATAATGTTACAAAAGGCAGATGCAGTTGCATTGGCAAGAGATGTTCTTCGAGAAATAAATGACTATGGTGCCAGCAGAGTATTAACAGACCAACGCAACACACTACTAGGCACGATGGCTTGTCATGCTGCTGTTAGGGCAAATCGTACATTATCTATCGCTGAAATGAATGCTTTATTAAGGGATATGGAGTCCACAGAACGTTCAGGCCAATGCAACCATGGTCGACCAACTTGGTTTCAGGTCAGTATGAATGACTTGGATAAAATGTTTATGCGAGGAAAGTAATTAAAACCGTATTTATTGTTGGGTAATTTTTGTAATCAATCGCCACACAATACTATCGGGCACTTCTAAACCGTTCATAATATAGTTAAATGTTTTGGTATTATTGATGAACGTTGCTAATGCATTTTTGGCATCATAAGTGCCGCAGAATAATATTTGGTCGCCGTTAATAATAATCATGTCTTTAGGCGGAACAAGCTGCGACATGCCATCTCTTACTAACAATAAAGGCACTAATTTTAAATCGCTCTCACGGTTTGCTGGGTCTTTCATCAAGTTTTCAAGTTTTACAGTCATGCCGCTATTAATATAGTCACTAACCGCCAAAGTGTTTTCAAAGTCAATGTTGATTGCAAAAGTTTCAGGTACAGTTTCACCCACCACATCAACAAGCTGACTAATTAAATTGTTTGCCCATCGATTGTCTTGATTTCGCACTATGGCTAAAAACTCAGCCAATAGTGGAGTGAGCATATGCGCTAAACATTCATGTGCAATAATATCAGTTGGTTGCATGGTGATATCAGCACCAAATTTTTTAAATAGTGCATTGTTGTTACGGTTATTTTTACGAATGATTAAAAATAAATTTGGATTTAATTCTTTTGCAGTCATCAAAATAGAAAGGTTATTAATATCATTATCTGTTCCTGCGACAATGCCGCATGCATTTTCAATCCCTGCCTCAATAAGGGTGTGGGCTTCTGTGCCACTTCCAACTACGCACTTTTCACATTCAGTTAAATCAGGCATTGCCTCTACAATAGTCGTTTTTAAATGTTCACGCTCTAAATTCTCAACAACAGATTTACCAAAGCGACCATAACCACATACCACCCAGTTTCCTCTTGGAGGGTTTTCTGGTGGCGGCAAAGTGTCACCAGGAACGCCAGTTAGCCATTGATGAAGAATATACGTGCCTAAGGCATGGACACGCATGGCTAATTGATCGCCGAATAGATTATATGGATTAATAATATGGTCAGTGCCAAAAGAAGCCATATTAGCAACAATGTCTTCACGCTCAGCACGCGCTAATACCCGCAAATCTGGCTTCATGAGTTTCACTGAAACAGCGACCGCAAGATTAACTTCATCATTGTCAGTTAGCGTCACAACACCACTGCAGTTAGGGTTGTTTATTCCAGCACGAATGAGATTTTCTGGTAGTTTGGCATCAGCACATAAGCTAAGTACTGTATTTTTAGTATCTGCTAATTCCAGCTCATTTAGACGCTCTTGGTTTTGTTCAACAACAACGACACGAATCCCTTTTTCATCTAGGATATGTGCCAATAAGTTAGCAGATTGCCCGTAACTACATAAGATAAAAAATGGTTCTTGAAGACGTTGTACATTCCGCGCAAATCGTTCTGCTGTAATGGTTTGTCGCAAACTAACGTCTTGCAATAGGGTTATGATTTTACCGACAGCATAAAACCAGGGAATAACTGTAAAGTAAATGGAAAATGTCATCCAAATACGTTGTGCTTGGCTATATGGGTAGGGGACTTCACCAAAGCCAATTGTTGTTGCTGTGTAGCTTACAACGTAAAACGCTTGGAAAATGGTCATATACCAAGTGTTGCCATCATTATCAACACCAGGTACTAAGGTTAAACCGATAGTTGCTAAAGCAAAGCTAACAATAATAAGGATAAGTGGCCGTCTTAAACGGCGCAGAATCATAAACAGTATGCTATTCATGTGCGAATGCAGTGCTTTTGTTTAACCTTTAATCATTAGAAAAGTTATCGACGTTGACTAATGGTTTCAGAAATTAACAATACGACTGAAACAAAATTGGCCATTAATGCACCGCCAGAAAGAGAAACAATATAAACCATTAAGCTTGTCATTTCCATGCTACTTTCAAATGCAGTCCATAATATTGCTGCCGTAATCAGTTGCAGGTCAGCTGCTAAACTTGTAGAAAGTAAAATTGCACCAACTTGGGTGCGATCACCAAATTTTAGAACAGTTGCAATTAAGCTTACAATAATGGCGGCGTATAACTCATAAACGTGATGATGGTCAACATTATCAATATCACCTAAAAAGA
>CAYGSH010000121.1:0-211 GCA_964352515.1 uncultured Methylophilaceae bacterium
TCGTTAAACTACTCAACCCCTCAGGCATATTGATAAAAGATAGCTGTTTGTTTTCAGCTAGCGCTCGGCGGCGCCACTCTAACATTAAACTGACAGCCGAAGTATCAACCTCTTCCACTTTAGTGAAGTCAATGACAGCATTTTCGGAAAAGTCTAAAAGTTTACTTTTAACCAATAAACCATTAGCGGTTTCCATTGTTATATCGCCAGA
>CAYGSH010000121.1:221-4408 GCA_964352515.1 uncultured Methylophilaceae bacterium
AGAAAGCTCCCAGCTATTATCTTTTTGCAAAATTGCTGTCATATTTTTTCTTGATAACTTTTAACAATCGATAAAATCAAATTACTTAGCGCTTGCACTAGCATTTTTTTCCGCAAGCTTTTTGATTAAACTATCCAAACCATTTTGCCTAATCTCTTGTGAAAATTGACCGCGATAATTGGTTACCAAGCTAACTGCTTCAATCACAATATCGTAAACCTTCCAAGCATCCTCTTCTCTTGCAAGAGAGTAATCTACAGCAATTGGTTGCGCGCCTGATTGGATAATTTTTGTTTTCACAGAAACTGTTTTTGCATCCTCTGTCATTCTTAATGGCTGATACTCAATTTTTTGATCTTTATATTTGGAAAGTGCTGTTGCATAAGTTCGCAGCAAAAGCGTGCGAAACTCAGCTTGAAAAGCTGTTTTTTGTTCTGGGGTCGCTCTTGTCCAGTTTTTACCCAAAACCAAACGTGATACACGCTCAAAATTAAAATTTGGGAGGATTTTTTCCTCTGCCAACGCAAAGATTTTTGCTTGGTCACCGGCTTGAATGTCTGCATCAGATTTAATGATTTCCAACACATCATCAGCGGTACGCTTTACTAATTCGTCTGGCGCCTCAATCGCAAAAACTGCATGACTAAAACAAACCATACTTAAAGCTATTAAAAAGTTTTTTATCATATTCATTTCCTATTTAAAGATCTTTGCTTTTCTTGAATAACAAAAAGCGAGGCTCCTAATTAATCAAATCATCCAAAGGATTAGCAGTTAACGCATTGCCATCTGTTTCGGTTGATTCTGCAGGCGCAGCTGCAGCCTGCGGGGTTTCAGAAGCTTTGTTATACAAAAATTGACTGATCATTTTTTCTAATACAACTGCATCCTGCGTATGAGCAATTTTATCCCCTTGTTTTAATGCCTCTAATTCTCCCCCTGCTTCAAGACCGACATATTGTTCCCCAAGAAGCCCAGCTGTATAGATATTAGCAAATGTATCAGTTGGAAATTTATATTTTTCGTCCAAATTAAGCGCCACAATTGCTTCATAAGTTTCACTATCAAACGTTATATCTCCAACGCGTCCAACAACAACACCAGCACTTTTCACTGGTGCGCGAGGTTTTAAACCGCCAATATTCTCAAAAGCGGCTGTTACCATATAAGTTTTACCAATATTTGAAGTGGTTAAATTACCCACCTTCATTGCCAAACCAAGTAGCGCAGCTACCCCTAGTGCAACAAATATACCCACCCATAAATCTATCGTTGTTCTATTCATAAAACTTACCCTAACATTTATTCAATCATAAACGAAGTTAGTGCAAAATCTAACGCTAAAACAGCTAGCGAAGAAGTGACTACCGTTCTTGTTGTTGCTCTACTAACACCTTCAGCTGTTGGCGGTGCGTCATAGCCTTCAAAAAGTGCAATCATGGTACATGCAACGCCAAATACAACGCTTTTAATAACACCATTCAAAATATCCAACCGCCAATCAACATTGGCTTGCATTTGAGACCAAAATGCCCCTGCGTCTACACCAATTAATGGCACCGCTACAATGTAGCCGCCCAAAATACCAATCATAGAAAATAACGCAGCTAGTATCGGCAATGCGATTACACCAGCCCAAAATCTTGGTGCTATTACCCGAGACACTGGGCTTACTGCCATCATTTCCATTGCTGACAATTGTTCTGTTGCCTTCATTAAACCAATTTCTGCTGTAATTGCAGTACCTGCCCTACCAGCAAACAATAATGCAGTCACAACAGGACCAAGCTCACGCACTAAAGCCAACGCCACTAAAACACCAATCGCCTCAGATGAACCATACTTTTGCAAGGTATTATAACCCTGAAGCGCTAACACCATACCAACGAAAAAAGCGGATACAGAGATAATTACCAGCGACATAACTCCCGTAGAATAGACTTCGCGTATAACCAAGCGGAATCGACGAAAGCTTTCACCTGATAAGATTATCATTTCACCAAACAAACGCGCTCCTGCACCCAAACGCCAAATTTGATCAATAAAATTACTTCCTAAATTACGTAATGCATTAATCATGCTTATCCCCTAGCAACTCATGCTTGTAATCATCAGCAGGATAATGGAATGGTACTGGGCCATCTTTTTCACCATAAACAAATTGGTGTATAAAAGGCAAAGTTGATTTACGTAAGTCATCTGGAGTACCTTCTGCTGCAACCACTCCATCGGCTACAAAATACACATAATCTGCAAAGGAAAATGTCTCTTCCACATCATGAGTGACCACAATAGAGGTGACGCCAAGGGCATCATTAAGCGTACGAATCAAATCACAAATCACAGCCATCGAAATGGGATCTAAACCTGCAAAAGGCTCGTCATACATAATAATGTCTGGATCTAATGCAATCGCACGAGCCAAGGCCACACGGCGTGCCATACCGCCAGACAATTCTGTTGGCATTAATTGGTACGCACCGCGCAATCCAACTGCATTAAGCTTCATCAACACTAAATCACGAATCATACTTTCCGGCAAATCTGTTAACTCTCTCATTGGAAAAGCTACATTGTCATATACAGACAAATCAGTAAATAAAGCACCTTGTTGAAACAGCATGCCCATTTTCCGGCGCAACTGATATAAGCCCTCACTTGATTGCTTATGCACCACTTGACCATCTACTCGCACTTCTCCAGATTTAGGTTTAAACTGACCGCCAATTAAGCGCAACAAAGTTGTTTTACCACTCCCGCTACCCCCCATAATGGCAACAACCTTCCCTCTTGGGAAGGACATGCTAATACCTTTATGTAGCAATCGGTTTTTGTAGCCAAATGAAAGGTTGTCAATTTCGACGATGTTTTGAGTCATTGAAGATTAAATTATTTTCGTTATCGTTTTCGTTGGGGTGTATTCTAATTCAATTCAACTGCAATTGAAATAAAGTCTAAAGCAATAGCGAAAATAAACAATACCGAATTATGGGGATTTTAGAAACATAAAAGCCCGCTATAAGCGGGCTTCGTTTTAACGTTAAATCAAGCAGGTCATATCGCCATACAAACCGTATATAGGTTTGTTGCCACCACAGCAGTATCAACCACACCTGGCCCAGCTGTTCCTGAAACTACTGCCTGAACTGACCCGGCTCCAGTATTTCCGTCATCTAATGTTGTATCAATTTGCAATGCGTCTCTACCTAAAATTCCGTCTGAACATATTGCGAATGAACCATTAGTAAAACTAGTTATTTCCGTCATTCCATTTAATGTCTGAATTCCCATACGTGCTCCATTTGTATTAACTGGAACATATTCAGCTGCACCTGTATTTGTAGATCCTGGTGCAATCCCTGCCAAACGCACGTGCTCCCAAAACAAAAAAGATTCATCAGTGGCAGTAGCTGAATCCCACTCGCCACCAATTTGCCCGTTTGCAGTTGGTCCACTTGATGTCGCCAATGTGCCACCAACATGAGCAACCACTCTAGAGTCATCACCAGGGATAGCTTTAAAACGATCTTGATAGGTATATAAATAAACTTGTATATTTTGAAAATCACGCGTTAAACTTTTAACTCGCGCACTATTTATTAATTCTTGCCCCCTAAGTACGCCTCCAAGCAACAAGCCAATAATGACAAGCACAATTGCAAGCTCAATAAGCGTAAAACCTGTTTGTTTATTCATTATGGTATCCTTAACCAATTCATTATTATGATAACTTAACCAAATAAAACGATTATGTTACATAGAAATTTATGCAATATTTGTACCATGCGCTAACTTATTAAATATAAAGCATTAAAATTAATTTTTGCAAGCATACAAATAGTAAAATTGATGAAAAATCAACACTTATGACTGAATTTTGACACTTTGCATGATAAGGACGTAATCGATCACGTATGTTTAACACCAAAAATATCAATCCATTCTTGGCAATTCATGCACATCGCATTCTTGCACTTATGTTACTTACTTTGCATAGATTTTTAATCTGGGATGAAGGAGATAAATATTTAATGCATGCCATTTTTCTTTGTCACTAGGGGTTCTTTTTAATGTGGCAGCCGATTTGGCGAAGTTCAGAAAAACTATCCATCCCCAGCGCTATTGTATTTTTTGGTTTTGCATGGCTAACATTTGCGTTTATGAATTGGTGGATTACCGCACTTTGG
>CAYGSH010000122.1:0-4264 GCA_964352515.1 uncultured Methylophilaceae bacterium
GTAGGGCGTAAAATGCACAGCATGAATCGCAAGCGGATGCGTTTGATCTGTAACATGCAAAATCCCTTTTAAGCGCAATAATTGCTCACCATGCGTTTGGCAAAGCTTGAGTAATATGGGTTTAAACGCTATCCAAGTCATGCCGCTAGGTAATGTGACAGTAAAACTGGCAATTTCATCTTGATGCGTGATTGTGCTGGTGGGTAGTTTTCCACGTAAATGACTGGCAGGTTTTATTGGCGCGCGCAACCAACGCTCAGGCTCGGCACGTTTACCAGACGGGTCAAACAAACCGACATCAATAATAAATTCAGGCTCTATTTCACCATTTAAAACTTTATGCTGCGTTGCACCAGCATTAATGCTGATTAGCTTCTCTTTTAAAGCACTGATTTGCTCTGCCGTCGCAATATCGGTTTTGGTCAATAACAACACATCTGCGACCGCCGCTTGTTTACGTGCTTCTTCATGCTCGTTCAACTGCTGCAAGCCATACATGGCATCTATCGTTACAATTACGGCGTCCAAACGATAAACCGACTCAATCACAGGCTCATTCATCAAATTCGCCATAATCGGTCCCGGGTCAGCCATGCCAGTGGTCTCTATTACCAAACGATTAAACTGCGGAATCGCCTCCATCGAACGCTTAAAATACAAATCGCGCATGGTGTCGGCTAGCTCATTACTTAGGGTACAACACAGGCAACCGTTTTGTAGCAACACTGCATTTTCGGCCACATAACTACTATCTACATTTTGTGCTAGGATATGATCTAAACCTTCTTCTCCCAACTCATTAATAATCACTGCCGTATCTTTCATGGCGGCGTGAGAGAGAAGCTTATTAAGTAAAGTGGTTTTGCCTGAGCCTAAAAAGCCAGTGAGCAGGGTAACGGGTATGCGGTGATCCATAGCATTATTTTAAACGATAGACGTTAAATTGATGAATATTATAGGCAATAAAAAACCCAGCCTTAGCTGGGTTTTCTTTATAAGCGATTAAGGCTTATTTGTTCATTACGTACATTGTCACTTCAAAACCGAAACGCATTTCAGTAGCTGCTGGTGTTGTCCACATAATATTTCTCCTTAAGTTGTTTAATCAAACATCATTCATTGCTGATGTGTTTGTATGACATCTATAGTACCTAACTGTTTCATTAACATCCTATGTACTTCACGCAATGTTGCCTAATGATTTTACGTATTTCAAACGGTGTTAGTCTTTCACATCTGTCCACACTTCGGCATATTCACCAAATTCAAAACCTGCACCAATGCCAACTAAGGCATTAACACCAACGAAGTGTGGCTGATTAAGGCCATCTGCTCTTTTGGGAGTGTAATAGTCAGACCAAACACCTAGGCCGATATCAAGACTGCCTGAATAGCCGATTGGTAGAACAGGTAGGCCTAAGGTATAACCTTGTGTGTAACTATCGGCAAATTCCCCTTTCCAAATGCCTACATTGATAGCCCCATCAACAGAGACAGAAACACCTTTTGTTAGGCCATAAGAGTGGTATATTTTGAACGTGCCTGAACTGACGTCGTAGCCAAGGCCAATTTCATAATTGCCGCCAAGTATGATCGAACCATCAGTCACAAAACCAACTGTGATGGCAAATTTATTTCTTTCTTCACCAGATTCTTCAAATGCATCGCTAGAGTTGTTAATGCCTTGTATAAGTGCTTCAAATTCAGGGAATTCAGCAATTAACTCATAGGCTTTCTGAGGGTCGTTATCTTTGAGTGCTTTTTCGATTTTTTCGACTTTTGTTTTCGTGGCGCCTGTAGCATCAGCTAGGCCAGCTCCTAGGTTCACCAAACCTTGTAATATCAGCTTATTAGCTTCAGAGTTAACAATTTCTTCTCCGTAGTCAGCAAGGCTGAATGGAAGCCCGCAATATTTCTTATGTTTCAGGCCGATCCAGTTGCCTCCGCGATCCCAGATATTTTTCGGGGCAGATTTGTGTAAAGATAGGCCCGCATTACAGCGGTATTCTTTTTTTACCGTACATTTACCGTTGTCGATACCGGTTGCTTTATTAATCCAGCCTCGTTTAGTTTGGGCAGGACAAGATTTACAAAAACCTTTATGTTTGAATTGACCTGAGGCACAGCCATCGACATTATCAACTCTTGATGCAGCGGGCTTATAGGTGTTTTTTCCTGTTCGGTTTACACAGGCTTTGGAATGATTCATCTTTCTTGTTGGGCTGGTGCGTTTAAAGCCATCAGGGCAGGTGTAGCAGTATTTTTTGCCGTCGACTTTTGAGTAATAAACACCTTTGCCTTTACAGCTATAGCGGCTTTCTTTTTTAGCGGAGACTTTTTTACATTGATATTTGCCAACATGGCCTCTGTACTTACATAAGCCCGGAAACTCTGGTGTACCTAGTGGGATAATTTCAATATCATCATTTGATGATGAATTTCTTGTGCTGGAGCTTGTTCTAGGCAGTTCCAAGCTGTCACTTTTGATTTTAAACTCATCTTCTTTGGCCATTGCTGTATTAATAAAAAGCAAGTTACATAGACAAAAAATCAAAATAAAAAATTGCTGGAGTTTAGCTGGATAGCGCATTCTTTTTTCCTCTTCTAATCTTAATTATTGCGATGGTTATAAATTAATGAAGCACCTAGTGTTGCCTCTTGAAGCATCCTTGGTCGCCTCTTATTGTTGCGTCTTCAGGACATCCCATGCACTGGTTTTTTACTCTCGTTAGCTTTATTGTCTTTGTCTTCTTGAGTATTTTTCCCTTGACCCGAACTTTTTTATTTATTGATGGAGGGCAGTTATTTATAAAGTGGCCAACACTCTTAGCTCTAGCATAAGCGTTTTTTCCTTGCCTACGTTTTGTACAGGCTTTCTGATGATTCATTTTTCTTGTGGGACTGAATCGTGTATAGCCTTTTGGACATTTGTAGTAGACCCTTTGGCCGTTTATTTTTGAATGATAAAGTTTATTAGATAAAGAGCTTCCAATAACTTTTCCGTAAGTGACCTCTGGAACTTTAACTAGTGTATCGGCCATTACATGAATGAAGAAAAACAACGAAAATAAGCAAGATATTGCTATTACACTTATGCGTAAAGGGTTTAGGTTTTTTGTTGTCATGTGTGTCACCTTAGCCGTGATTAGGATTATGATTCTGGTACACAATCGTTAGTGCCATAGCTGGCGTTGTACATATCGACGTGGTAAAAGCGCTTGTAACCTGCTGGACAGGACATACAAAAACCTTTGCTTTTGAACTGGCCTTTGCCGCAGCCATCAACATTTTTAACCCTTGTTGCGTAAGGCTTGTATGTGTTTTTTCCCTTACGATTTACACATGCTTTGGCGTGGTCCATCTTTCTGGTTGGGCTGGTGCGTGTAAAGTCTTTAGGGCAGGTGTAGCAGTATTATTTACCGCCAACTTTAGAATAGTAAACACCTTTACCTTTGCAGCTGTAGCGATCTCCCTTGGTCGCAGGGACTTTTAGTTCTTCAATATCTACGACTTCTTCTTCCTCTTCTTCAGACCAATCTTCATCTGGACCATCGTCCTCGTCCTCGTATTCATCTTCGTCTTCATATTCATCATCATCACCCGGCATTTCTTCCTCTTCTTCTACTTCGTCGACCTCTTCATCTTCAATTGGGGAGGGCGGTGTTACGGGTGGTGTAGGTTCTGATGGAGGTGTTTCAACTGGCGAACCGCCTGGTGGTGTTGGTTGATAGGCTGGTGGTGGTTGGTCGCCGCCGACAGATTCTAAACCAGCAGCAGCCATTTCTTGTGCGTACCAATCTGGCTTATCTAATTGCACTGGTACTAGGGTGTAATTAACAGGACCTAGCGTTCCAGCGACGTTGACAGCTAGGTTGCGGTTAGGCTGAACCTTTGCATTCCATTTGCCTAATAAGGGTAAATCATCTCCAGTGTATTGTCCGGCACTGGTCGGTGAAATATTTTTAATGACGACCATGCCGGGTTGAATTTTTAAGGTAAATAAATGTAGCCAACCATCGACTGCATAAGCGCGACCAGATTCAATACGTATTTTCTTACCTATACTGGTAATCAGCCATGTGCCATCTAGCGGCATTGGTTTGGTTGCCGCCACGTTGTCTACCGTAGGTAAAAAAGCGGGTATTTGTGGTATGTTTGGAATGCCACCTGCAAAAGCAGAAGAGTAAGTAGCTAAAAGAAAAGAAAATATTACTGCATAGTAGCGCATAGCGTCCCCTTTATTTATACAATGCTGTTTATATTT
>CAYGSH010000123.1:0-4065 GCA_964352515.1 uncultured Methylophilaceae bacterium
TAAAGGCTTTAACTAATGCTCCTTGATAATGTAGTCAGCGGCTTTTGCTAAGTTGGGAAAAATAAGGGTTTTAGCAGGTATTTTTCCAGTAGCAAAGGTTGCTTTGCCTTTGCCAGTTTCAACTAACATCGATTGGCAGCCGACAGTTTTAAAAGCTTCTAAATCTCGCAAAGCATCACCAACTGCGGGCACATTTTTTAAATCAATGCCATACCGCTCGCCGATATCTTCAATCATTTTAGTTTTAGGTTTTCTGCACTCACAGTTATCACTGGCAGCATGCGGACAGTAAAAGATTGCATCAATATGCCCACCTGCTTGCGCAACTGCATGTTGCATTTTATCGTGAATGGTATTGAGCGTAACCATGTCAAACAAGCCGCGTGCGATGCCAGATTGATTGGTTGCAACTACCACTCGAAAACCGTGTTGATTTAATAAGGCAATCGCTTCAAGACTACCAGGAATTGGAATCCATTCTTCAGGTGATTTAATAAAGTTGTCACTATCTTGGTTAATTACCCCATCTCTATCTAAAATAACCAGCTTCATCATATCGATTATTGATTCCCTAACTGGCTAATCTTGATAGGTCAGCAATACGATTCATGGTTTGGTGTAATGTTGCAAGTAAGCCCAAGCGGTTGGCCTTAAGAGCTGGGTCTTCGGCATTGACCATCACATTGTCAAAAAAGTCATCAACTGGTGCTTTAAGTGCTGCTAATGTTTGTAGTGATGCCGTGTAATCACCATTTTCAAATAAAGTATCCGCCTCTGGTTTGGTTTTAGCTAGAGCTTCAGCAAGTGCTTTTTCTTGCGGTTCTTGTAATAAGCTAGGATTAATTTCAGCGCTCAGGTCGCCTTCAACTTTTCTTAAGATGTTACTAACCCGTTTATTAGCCGCTGCCAGTGCTGGCGCTTCTGCTAAGGTAGAAAAGTGTTGAACCGCCGCCAATCGCTGTGGTACCTCGCTTAATAGTTCAGGAGTCGCTGATAAGACAGCATCCACTTCTTGAGCGGTAGCACCTTGATCACGTAAATTAACATTTAAACGGTCAAAACAGAATGCTTTGATTGATGTTAACACTTCACTATCATGATCAAATTGTAGGAGTGCTAATTGAATTAAGGCTTCAAACGGCAGTGGTAAGTTTGCATCAACTAGCATACGAATAATACCAAGTGCTTGCCGACGTAATGCAAATGGATCTTTATCCCCAGTTGGTTTCTCACCAATACTAAATAAACCAACCAATGTTTCTAATTTGTCTGCAAGTGCCACACAAATGCCAACTTGGTTACGGGGTAACTCATCTCCTGAAAAACGTGGTTTGTAATGGTCTTCAACAGCATATGCAACTTCATCATCTAGATTTTCATGCTGTGCATAGTAACGACCCATAATGCCTTGCAATTCTGGAAATTCGCCCACCATATCAGTGATTAAATCGGCTTTAGATAAACGCGCTGCTTTTTCTGCTTTTGTGACTAAGTTTGCATCGCCAAGCTGCTGCGCAATAGCACCAGCTAGTTTTACCACACGCCTATTACGCTCGCCTTGTGATCCAAGTTTATTGTGATAAACCACTTTGTCTAAACTGGCAATACGGCTTTCCAATGTTTTTTTACGGTCTTGGTCAAAGAAGAACTTAGCATCCGCTAAACGTGGACGTACCACGCGTTCATTACCACCAATTACCGCGCTAGCATCAGCAGGATTGATGTTAGATACAATCAAGAATTTATTGGTTAATTTGCCATTACTATCGAGTAATGGGAAGTATTTTTGATTGGCCTTCATAGTTAAAACCAAGCACTCTTGAGGCACTTCTAAAAAAGCTGTTTCAAATTGGCCCAGTAGCACATTAGGTAGTTCAACTAGGGCGGTGACTTCATCCAATAAATCTTCATCATCAATCGCAGCTAACCCTTCTTTATCCGCGGCTGCCTTAAGCTGTGTTGCAATGTTTGCTTTACGCTCCTCAAAGCTTGCAATCACGGCACCTTCTGTTCTTAATTGTGCTGCATAGTCATCAGCATGATTAATGGTAATCACATCTTTGAATGATTCAAATCGATGGCCAGTGGTGGTGTTAGTGGCTGTTAAACCCAATACACTGACAGCAATAACGGTGTCACCATGTAATGCAACAAGCCCATGTGCTGGTCTAACAAAGTTGACAGTCTCCCAACCATCGTTAATTTGGTAACTCATGACTTTTGGAATTGGTAGCTTTGCTAATGCTTCATCTAAGGCGCTTTGTAATCCTTTTTCTAACGTTGCCCCAGGCTTGGTGATGTCTAAAAATAAATTATCCGCTTTGCCATCATTTTCCGTTCTTAAGTTTGCCACAGCTGATGCATCTAACCCAAGGCCGTCTAGTCTTTTTAATAGTGCTGGCGTCGCATTACCATTAGCATCGAAACCCACTTTAACGGGCATTAATTTTTGCGAAACTCGTTGGTCTGGCGCTTCATTTGCAACGTCAGTAATATGTACCGCAAGACGACGTGGTGTTGCATATGAAGTTGCCAAAGCTGCTTCTGTTATTAATGCTTGAGATTGTAAGCTTTCAGTAATGCTGCATGCAAAAGATAGTCCCAGTTTTTTAAGTGCTTTAGGTGGTAACTCTTCAACGAATAATTCAACTAATAAATTTTGTGTACTCATGCTACTACCTTCTTATTATTTTTCTTCTCTTGATTAATGCGATCTTGCTCTAATTGAGCTAATACCTCATCGGCCCAATCTCTAGGCGCCATCGGGAACTCCAAACGGGCACGACTTTCGAGATAGCTTGCTGCCACACTACGGGCTAAGTTACGAATGCGACCGATATATGCTGCACGCTCTGTCACTGAGATTGCGCCTCGCGCATCCAATAGGTTAAACGTATGTGCTGCTTTTAAAACTTGCTCGTAAGCTGGTAATGCAAGCTTTTCATTCATCAGGTGTTGCGCTTGTTTCTCATGTGCATTAAATGCCGTTAATAAGAACTCAACATCGCTATGTTCAAAGTTATAAGCCGATTGTTCTTTTTCATTTTGTAAAAACACATCGCCATATTTAACGCCCGGTGAATACTCTAAATCATAGACGTTCTCAACGCCTTGCAAATACATGGCTAAACGCTCTAAACCATAAGTGATTTCACCTGTGATGGGTTTGCAGTTAATACCACCTACTTGTTGAAAATAGGTGAACTGCGTTACTTCCATCCCATTTAGCCAAACTTCCCAACCTAATCCCCATGCGCCTAATGTTGGATTTTCCCAGTCGTCTTCAACAAATCGCACATCATTTTGTTTAAGGTCAAAGCCAAGTGCTTCAAGTGAACCTAAATACAAGTCCATGATATTTGCTGGAGCTGGTTTTAAAACCACTTGAAATTGATAATAGTGTTGCAAGCGGTTAGGGTTCTCACCATAACGTCCATCATTTGGTCGGCGGCTAGGTTGCACATAAGCAGCTTTCCAAGGCTCAGGACCTAGAGCGCGTAAGAAGGTTGCAGTATGACTGGTGCCTGCGCCCACTTCCATATCGTATGGCTGAAGTAAAGTGCAACCTTGTTTATCCCAATAAGATTGTAGGTTTAAAATAATTTGCTGGAAGGTTAATGCCATGAGTTTCGAACTAAATAATCTAAAAATAAGATTTTACATGAGAAACTAAAGTGATTGCTAACTTAAGCCAGCGTTAAGTCAACAGGATGGTTTGAATTTTCGCGTCGATGCTTTACGTCATTTGACGTAAATACCTTTTTTATACGCTCACTTAATTGTATTAAGTTCACTTCTTTGATACATTGATTTCATGATTACATGGCTCACAAGATTTTTAACTTTTACATTAATACTTTAGTATAGGTATTATGCAATTGTTATTGCCGTTTTTACATGCCCCTTACAATAGTAATTCGGTGCATGTAGAGGTTGGTGTTCAGTTGGTGCATGTCCATGCCATTGAATTTAAGGTTGATTCATAGCGTAACTTGGCAAGTAGTGCGCATATCAATTTGGCGGCCCTTTGTTGTGAGGGTTTGTAACTCTAGATCGTAGTTTTTA
>CAYGSH010000124.1:0-3990 GCA_964352515.1 uncultured Methylophilaceae bacterium
CCCGAAAAGCATGTGTATTGTCAATTACAATTTTGATAAATTAATTTATATTTGCCTGTGGATAAGTCGGGTTAAACAGGTTAAAATCGATAGTTAAATAATAAAACAATAAATTTTCTTATTCAACTAACTAATCATAAACTGAGGTACTGGTAAACCGATGGAAAATTTTTGGCCCACCTGCCTTAGTCGCTTTGAGCAAGAGCTATCTGCACAACAATTTAACACTTGGATTAAACCACTTAAAACTGAAGTATCTGATAACAATATTCTTGTTATCGCGCCAAATAAATTTGTTCAGAAATGGGTAAAAGAACGATTTTTAAATAAAATCGAAACCATTGCTGATGAATTATTTAATGAAGCCATTTCGATTGAAATTACCACCACTAATAAAAAAAGTTCATCCGCGAACGGTAAAACGATTGAAAAAGAACCATCTTCTGCAATAAATGTTAATCATAGTCAAAAACAAAGAACGCATGAAGAAATTACAAAAGCCAGTACCAGTAAAAAAAGAGTTGTTCTTAAAAAAGATGATGTTGCTACTGGCTTAAACCCCAGTTTTAATTTTGAGAACTATGTAACTGGTCGCGCAAACCAGCTAGCTCGTGCTGCAGCAATACAAGTTGCTGAAAATGCAGGTAATGCCTACAACCCTTTATTTATCTACGGTGGTGTTGGTTTAGGTAAAACACATTTATTACAAGCAATTGGTAATCATCTAATCAAACAAAAACCAGATGCTAAAATTCGTTATTTACACGCTGAGCGGTACGTTTCTGATGTTGTTAAAGCTTATGAGAACAAAGCTTTTGATGCATTTAAAAAACAATATCATTCATTAGATATGCTGCTTATTGATGATATACAGTTTTTTGGAAAAAAAACTCGTACACAAGAAGAGTTCTTTTACGCATTTAACACATTAATTGAAGAGAAAAAACAAATTGTCATTACTTGCGATACTTACCCTAAAGAAATCACAGATGTAGATGAACGCTTACGCACTAGATTTAGTTGGGGATTAACCGTAGCAGTTGAACCACCTGAGTTAGAAATGCGTGTAGCAATTTTGCTTAAAAAAGCAGAAGAGTCTAAAATCGATTTACATGAAGATGTGGCTTTTTTTGTGGCTAAACAAATTCGTTCTAGTGTACGTGAATTAGAAGGTGCATTAAATCGAATTGTGGCTATGTCAAAGTTTACTGGTCATGATATCGACATACATTTAGCCAAAGATGCATTACGTGATTTGATCGCCGTCAGAGGTCGTCAAATTACAATAGAAAATATTCAAAAAACAGTGGCAGATTATTACAAAATTAAAGTAAGTGAAATGCATAGTAAAAAAAGGTCTCGTAACTTTTCAAGACCAAGACAAGTAGCGATGTCATTAGCAAGAGAGTTGACCAATCACAGTTTTCCTGAAATTGGTGAGGCTTTTGGTAATCGCCACCACACAACAGTGATGCATGCTTGCGAAGAAATAGAACAATTAAGACTAAATGATCAAAATATTGCGCGTGATATTGGGTTTTTAACTCAAGTTATACGTGATTAATGGTAAAAGTAGGGTGTGTGTGAATTAAAGGAGAAGTTGTGGATAAAAGATGTATTACGGCATGATTTATCAAATCAAGAAATTGATACACAATTAATCCACAGAAAATATAAGTGTTTTAAACAGTGTTTAATTGGATTTAACCATATGATTTAATTGTTAAAAAAAAGTAATACACAGAAAAAAACGACATTACTATTATTATTAGTTTTATTTATTCATTAAATAATTATATAGGTACAGATATGCAGATCAAAATAAACCGAGAAGTTTTATTAAAGCCATTAATCAATGTAACGGGAATCGTTGAAAGACGGCACACCTTACCGATTCTTTCTAATTTACTATTAGAAGCAAAGAATAATAATATTCAACTCACTGCAACAGATTTAGAAATGCAAATATCATTGAATATTGCTAGTCAGCTAAATGAAGAATTATCAACGACTATTTCCGCCAAAAAATTCTTAGATATTTGCCGTTCTTTGCCAGAAGCAATCGATATTGATTTAATTAGTAAAGACAGCCGAATGACAGTAAAAGCTGGTAAAAGCCGCTTTAATTTACAAACCTTACCAGCAGCTGATTATCCAATCATGACCAAAGTTTCAGGTGAAACGGTAAAAATTGAAATAAGCCAAATTGAATTCAAACGTTTATTAAAACAAGTTGAGTTTGCCATGGCACAACAAGATATCCGTTACTACTTAAATGGCTTGCTAATGGAGGTGAATGGGAACAAACTTAATTTAGTAGGTACAGATGGTCACCGATTAAGTTTTACCTCGACAACGTTGTCGCAAACATATGAAAAGACAGATGTTATTTTACCGAGAAAAACCGTTATCGAGTTGATCAAATTACTCGATGATAGTGATGAAGAAATCACCATTGAACTTGCATCTGGACAGGTAAATTTTACCTTTGGCGAAATCAGTTTAATTTCAAAAGTCATCGATGGAAAATTTCCAGATTACAACCGAGTGATTCCAACTGGCCACAGTAATATGTTTACAGCTAACCGATTAGAAATTTTAACTGCGATGCAGCGTGCTTCTATTTTATCAAATGAAAAATATCGCGGTATCCGTATGGTGATTAGTAACAATAACTTAAAACTTATCAGCACGAATACAGAACAAGAAGAAGCAGAAGAAGAGTTAGAAATTACTTATAACCAAGAAAGTTTAGATATTGGTTTTAATGTGACATACTTAATAGATGTGCTAAACAACACGCAACAAGAGAATATTAATTTTTCATTTGCGGATGCCAATAGTAGTTGTTTGATAACCATACCAGATGATAGCGATTACAAATATGTTGTGATGCCAATGAGAATTTAAATAAAATTATATAAAAGTAAAACCAAAGCGAAAAATTATGGCAAAAAATGAGCAAGATTACGATTCATCCAGTATTAAAATTTTAGAGGGATTAGATGCTGTACGTAAAAGACCAGGGATGTATATTGGAGATACATCTGATGGTTCTGGTTTACACCATATGGTGTTTGAAGTATTAGATAACGCAATTGATGAAGCCTTAGCAGGTCATTGTGATGATATTAAAGTCATTATTCATCCAGATAACTCCATTAGTGTAAGTGATAATGGCCGTGGAATTCCAACTGGTGTAAAACCAGATGATAAACATGACCCAAAACGCTCTGCTGCAGAAATTGTGATGACAGAGCTACATGCAGGCGGTAAATTTGATCAAAACTCTTATAAAGTATCGGGAGGTTTACATGGTGTAGGTGTATCTGTGGTCAATGCCTTATCAGATTGGTTACATCTAAAAATTTACCGTGATGGTCAAGTCCATCAAATGGAATTCAAACGTGGTGTTCCTCAAGCCCCCCTAAAAGTTACGGGTAAAACAGAAAAATCAGGTACTGAAGTTCATTTTTTAGCCTCAATAGAAACTTTCGTTTTAGTCGAGTTTCACTTTGAAATATTAGCAAAACGTATTCGAGAATTATCATTCTTAAATAACGGTGTAAAAATTGAGTTGATAGATCAACGCGAAAATGGCAAAACAGAAAACTTTGCACACTCAGGGGGTATTAAAGGTTTTGTAGAGTACATGAATCGAACAAAATCGGTACTTCATCCCAAAATATTCTATGCCACAGCTGAGAGAGAAGGCATGACAGTAGAAGTGGCAATTCAATGGAATGATTCTTACTCGGAAACTGTACAATGTTTTACGAACAATATTCCACAACGGGATGGTGGTACCCACCTAACTGGCTTACGTACTGCAATGACGCGTACACTAAACCAATATATTGATCAAACTGATACTGCAAAAAAAGCAAAAGTAAATACCACTGGTGATGACATGCGAGAGGGTATTACTTGTGTGCTTTCTGTTAAAGTACCTGACCCTAAATTCTCATCACAAACAAAAGATAAACTGGT
>CAYGSH010000125.1:0-3877 GCA_964352515.1 uncultured Methylophilaceae bacterium
GCATAGGACCACACGGATATTACTAAAAGTGGTTAGCTGGTTGCTTTGATACAAGATTGATTAAATGATTAATTCAGAATGGAAAGCATTTTACACTAGATGAGATATGGGATATTACAATCATCTGAAGTGGAAATTAAAAAAACGCCCTTTATGAACGTTTTGTTTCTTCATGAAGTACAGAGATTAGTGCAGTGCTTTTGATTTTAATTCGTTGAGCTTAGACTCTGCTTCCATTTTGGATAGTTCGTATTTTAGTGCAACGGTATCAACCATTTTGTCCCAGTTGCCTTCCATTTTATTAATTTCTTCTTCTGTCAGGTCTTGCCATTCATTTTTGATGCTTGTTTTTAATTTAGCCCAATTTTCTTTAATTTCTGATGTACTCATAGTTCTCCTTATGATTGATTAATAAAAAAACAAAACATGAAACATTAAGTGCTTTTTCATGCCATGTTACATTTTTGACAATCAAAACAGGGGTAAGTTTTATTTAATTTAGAATCAAGGCCAAGATGATGGTGCAAGCTATATTTAATAGCGGTTGTCGTATTTGCATATAATGTAACAGTAGAAATGTTAGAATAACGTTTTTAAATTGTTTCTGTAAACACATATGCATCCAATGTTAACCAATGCGGTTAAGGCCGCTCGCCAAGCTGGCGATATTATTAATTTTGCTTCTCGTGATTTAGGTCAGCTGACTATTCAAAATAAATCATTTAATGACTTTGTCAGTGAAGTTGATCAAGCAGCTGAAAAGGCGATTATTGATACAATCAAAGATGCCTATCCTGATCATGGCTTTTTAGGCGAGGAAACTGGCGATACCAATAAACAAGCAGAAAATATTTGGATCATTGATCCTTTAGATGGAACCACTAACTTTTTGCATAGTTTTCCGCAATATTGTGTATCAATCGCGTTGCAACAAAATGGGGTATTAACTCAAGCGGTCATTTATGATCCTGTTAGGAATGATTTATTCACTGCAACAAAAGGCCGCGGTGCATTTTTGAATGACAAGCGAATTCGCGTAGGTAAACGCATCAAATTGCAAGAGTCATTAATTAGTACGGGATTCCCCTTTCGAGAGTTTTCATATTTAGATACCTATATGGATATGCTTAAGGATATGATTAAAAGCACCACAGGCATAAGGCGCCCTGGTTCAGCAGCCTTAGATTTGGCATATGTGGCTGCTGGCTTCTCTGATGGATTTTTTGAATTAAATTTATCAGCATGGGATATCGCAGCGGGGGCGCTTCTTGTTCAAGAGGCGGGTGGTATTGTCGGTGATTTTGAAGGAAATGAAAGCTGGTTAAAAACAGGGAATATTGTTGCTGCTAATCCAAAAGTGTTTAGTCAGATGCTCCAAGTGTTAGCCCCTCACTTAACTGATTCTATGAAAACACAAAATTAATCATAATCATGATTAGATTGTTTGCTTGATAATGTAAACTAAAAGTTGTTTTCAACGTTCTAAGTCTTATTAATATGGGGTGTTTTTTATGATAAAAAGTAACCGATTAATAAAAAGCGTGATTATTTTTATAGGTACATTGATATGCAACTCTGCAATAGCTGAGGTCTATAAATGTACTTCTTTTGATACTCAATCAAATAAGCAAAGTATTGTTTATACCGATAAACCTTGCTCAGAACAGGTTAAGCAAACTTTAATTGATGTGCAAACAAGTCCAACCAACAATGCTGCTATAGCCGATGAATCGCCACTTGATTTAAAAATAACGCGTGCTGTCCTCATGGAAGATTTTAAATTAGCAAAATCACTAGCTAAAACCAAAGAACATTGGCGTTTAATTAGCATGGCTGAAGGCGCGCAACAAACATCCGTAAAAACTATTCCAATCGCCGATAGGCAAGCAGCAATACAAGATGAGTGTGCAATTGCGCGTAATGCTTATGAGTCCACGGCTAGAGCTCGCTGGCGTGATGAAGATTTAATCGCAACTAAAAAAAACAGTATGTTTGCTGCTTGTGGCGTAGCTGAGTCAGCAGGGCAGAATAGTGTAGTTGTTGTTGGGAACCGGTTTGGAGGTATTCAATCATCACGTTGGATAGGAACACCTTATGGACCAATACTTCATAACCAGCCATATTACAAAAACTATCGCAGGTATCAATCAAACAATGTAAATAACGGCAGCGACTTGTCAATTCAATACCAAGGTTCGCGCTTTGGTGTTCGCTCACAAAGTGGCGGTATACAACAACATACGGACATTAGGCAACAATTTCGAAGAGACAATTTTACTTCACCACAGCGTCAAAATATCAGGCAGCAATTTCGTTAAGACGGCATGAAAGCCTTAAGTAAGATATCGACTTAGTGATTTTTTGATTCTTCCTCATCAATCTCTTGATTTACTAGATGTGCAATTTCAAATAAAGAGTCGTCCACATTTAGCGCAATACGCTGGCATACTTGTGTTCTATATTCATTATCTTTATCTAGCCTTTCAAAATCGACTGAACCCATTACTTTTTTGCATTCTAGTAAAAATTGTGCATAAACATCAAAGTGGTTTACTTGCATTATCGTACCCTAACATTTTATGAGATATATTCATCAATGCAGGTTTTATGCCAATACTTTACAAAATATAAGGCTTTGATTTTATTGTTTTTTATTTATATAAATAACTTATTTCAAACAAATAGATGATGAAAAGTTTACAAGTTTTGTTGAAAAATAAACATTCAAAATGTAAATATCAATAAGATATTTTTATTTTTCAATTAAGCCACGCCAGCCTTTTTGACGCATGCAAATAGCAAATCCTCTCGTAAAGGTAAATGTCTTCTTATTGGGTATATGTGCCTCACCTAATTGCGTATTACACTCCGACATGTGTTGTTCTAGTAGTGTTAGGCTACCACCCATCTTCCACCATGATTTGATTACGTAAGTATCAAATATGCTTGGCTCTGGTTTGGCTGGAATTGGACTTGGTTTGGCGTTTGTGTCGCTAAGTATTTCTCTAGAGTTGGCTTTCGGTAAATCAGAGACAGCTTTTGGAGCATCAGGCTTTATTTCATTGTTTTTTAGAGCAATTTCTTCAGATTTTAAGCTTTCGGTTGTTTGTATCGATACTGGCTTTTCTTTTCTAGGTGAAGTCATTCGATTATCTTCAGTCACACTCGCTGAGGCGAACAATTCTTCGTCGCTAAAAGATGAGCCATCCATTTTTGTTACGGCCCATCCATTGTCTTCTAAACATTGATTCAGCTCTTTTTCATTGCTTGATTGTTGACAGGCAGCTTTGCTTCTTTGTAAGTCTTGTGCGGATGCTCCTTGTTT
The DNA here is from genome assembly GCA_964352515.1 of uncultured Methylophilaceae bacterium. GTDB lineage: Bacteria > Pseudomonadota > Gammaproteobacteria > Burkholderiales > Methylophilaceae. Next base: position 3,326 of record CAYGSH010000125.1, read on the forward strand.
GTATGCAATTTCAGCGCCGCAACCTGAAAGAAGAGTGACTAATAGCGCAACGCTCAATGTGTTTTTCATTTGTTTCTCAATGTTAAGTCTAAATTAACGTAAAAATAGCACAAAACAGAGCTGTTGCTAAAAACACACACTACGCAATTTGACGTATATGCGCTGTTGGGTCTTATCGTTATTCTCACCTTAAGCAAAATTCATGTTGTATTGCATCGCTTCAAAATCAGTGAAGCACCAGATTTTACATTGTTTTTTTTAATTTTATAAGGAGTAACAAAATGACGTTTAAGCCCAAAAAAAGCCTCATGATGATGTCACTTGCTATTGCAACGGCATTCCCCGCTTTATCTGCTAATGCAGGTGCAACAATTTCTTTTGGGGAAGACAAATCTATCAGTGTTGGTTTTGGATTTATTACCAGTTATTTATCGGCTGAAGATGGAGCTGCAAACGGTGATGATCGTTCAAATGACTTTGCCTTAAATAGTGCCCGTTTGTATGTATCTGGATCTATGAATAAATATATTAAAGGTAAGTTAAATACTGAGC
>CAYGSH010000126.1:0-3873 GCA_964352515.1 uncultured Methylophilaceae bacterium
GGTGGTGGATTTTCATGATAAAAATACTCATCAATTGCATCTTCATCTCCATCAGCAAGCGTTCCAGTTGTTGGGTCAATACGTAAAGACATTACGCCTGCAGGTACTTCATAAGGGTTATCTGGCTTGCCTTTTAATGCAGTTGCCATATATTTAATCCAAATAGGTAATGCTGCTCTACCGCCCGTTTCTGCTTTACCTAATGAGCGTGGTTGATCAAAACCCATCCATGCAATGGCAACTTCATGAGGGGTATAACCAGAGAACCAAGCGTCATAGAGATCATTTGTTGTACCTGTTTTACCTGCCAGATCTTGTCTGCCCAGCACTTTTGCGCGTGTTGCCGTTCCTTGTTGAACCACATCGCGAAGCATTGATGTCATGATAAATGCATTCCGACCATCAATAACACGAGGGGCATCTTTTCCTACAACAGGATATTTTTTTTCTTCAATCACTTTGCCTTCACTTGTTGTGATTTTAGTAATTAAATGAGGCTTGATTCGATAACCGCCATTGGCAAAAATTGCATAGCCGTTAGCTAAACCTAATGGCGTAACTTCTCCAGCCCCTAGAGCCATAGTAAGGTAAGCTGGATTATGTTCTCTAGAAAAGCCAAACTTAGTTGCATAGTCTTGAGCATATCGCGCACCAATTGCATCTAATAAGCGAATAGAGACAACATTTTTAGACTTAATTAATGCGGTACGCATGCGAATTGGACCATCATATTGGCTATCATAATTTTTAGGGGACCATTCTTGTTTTGAGCCAACTTCTTCAGCAGACATATTAATTGGTTCATCTTCAATAATGCTTGCTGGGGTAAATCCTTTTTCTAGTGCCGCCGAATAGACAAATGGTTTAAAACTAGAACCTGGTTGTCGATAGGCTTGTGTGACATGATTAAATTTGTTTCGGTTAAAGTCAAACCCACCTACTAATGCTTTAATGGCGCCATTATTTGGATCTAGAGAAACAAGTGACGCTTCCACTTCGGGTAATTGAACAATTTTCCAACCATCTTTAATTTGAATAATACGAACGACTGATCCAGGTTTAATCTTATGGTTTGCTTTATCTTTTAAAGCTAAGTTTTTTTGCACCAGGCTTAGTCCATTCTCTTTAATCTTTAGCTTTTCACCTTTATTTGTAAAAACAGAAACAGATTTTATTGATGCTTCTGTGACAATTGCAGGAATAAACCCGTTATATTCTCTGAATTCAGAAAGAGCTGACTTTAATCCTTCCTCAAGGTTGTTGGAATCGAGTTTGGATAAGTCTACCCATTTCTCTGCGTTTTTATAACCTTGTCGTTCTTGATATTCCAAAATACCAGAAACAACTGCATCATTTGCTGCTTCTTGATTCGCTTTGAGTACGGTTGTATAAACTTTTAGACCGCCATTATAAATATCATCCCCATATTTTTTATAGAGTAGTTGACGTGCTAGCTCAGCGACATAATCTGCAGTTAATGCGAGTTTACCTTTTTTTGCCTTTTTAAATATTAACTCCTGTGCCATGGCTTCATTAAATTGATTTTCATCAATAAACCCATAACGAAGCATGTCTCTCAATACTTCATGCTGCCTTGCTATGGCTTTTTTAGGTCTATAAAAAGGATTGTATCCAGAAGGTGCCTTGGGTAAACCTGCCAATAGCGCAGCTTCTGCTAAAGTCAGTTCATTAAGCGGTTTGGCAAAATAAACTTGAGATGCAGCAGAAAAGCCATATGAGCGTTGTCCTAAATAGATCTGATTGAGATAAAGTTCAAGAATTTGATCTTTGGCTAACGCCTTTTCAATTTTAATGGCTAAAAGCGATTCTTTAATTTTGATAAAGATGTCACGTTTTTTATTGGCACCTGTAAAGAAATTTTTGGCCACTTGCATAGTGATGGTGCTTGCACCCTCATGACTTTTGCCTGTCACATTGTTTTTAATGGCGCGTAACACACCTTTAGTATCGATGCCACCATGTTCATAAAAGCGTCTATCTTCAATCGCTAAAACAGCATCTTTCATAATTTGGGGAATATTCTCAATTTTGGTGAATGCACGGCGCTCTTCGCCAAATTCACCAATTAAAAAATGATCGGCAGAATAGACTCTGAGGGGTTGTTTTGGATGATAATCCGTTAAAGTTTCTAAAGAAGGCAGAGACGGGTAAATAAGCGAAATAGAGAGTGCAGCCAAAGCTGCTAAGGCAATACCACTCACCAATATAAATAAAATAAGAAAGTGCCACCATCTTTTAAAAATCATAACGAACGCAATTTAACTAAATCAATAATGCAACAGTATATAAGGATATAGCAATTAACCAAAACAAAGATGTGTTTAGCCCATGATGCAAATGGCGCGTAAACAACACATTCTTAAGAAAATGGATTAAGTATGGCATTTAAATAAAAAACTGCTTTACAGTGTGAGGGCTTGTTGCTAGGATTTAATGTAAATTATTGCAATTACACGTAACTAACGAATATAGAAAGAGAATTTTAATTTGAAATTCGACTTTTTTAAAGAAAAAACACCACCATTAATTGGTGTTGACATCAGCACTTCAGCTGTGAAGATGGTTGAGCTATCAAATAGTGGCTCAGGTGCCTACCATTTGGTGGGATATTCCGTTGCTTCAATAGCGAAAGATGCGATTGTTGATGGCAATATAGTTGGTTTAGAGCAAGTGTCTGATGCGGTAAAGCTTGCTTGGAAGTTGCTTGGGTCAAAAGAAAAGCGGGCCGCTTTGGCGTTGCCATCATCAGCCGTGATTACAAAAAAAGTATTGCTGGCTTCGGATTTACGTGAAGAAGACATGGAAGTGCAGGTTGAGGCAGAAGCGAATCAATATATTCCGTTTCCCTTAGAAGAGGTGAATATTGATTTTCAAGTAATTGGCCCAGCCTCAAATAACGATACTGAATCTGAAGTGCTGATTGCTGCAGCAAGGAAAGAAAAAATTGAAGACCGCGTTGCATCTGCTGAAGATGCAGGACTAAAAGTGACTGTCATGGATGTGGATACTTATGCAACAGAAGCTGCGTACAGTTTAGTGTCAACCCAGCTCCCCAACTCAGGTAAAGATCAAACAGTCATGATTGTAGATATGGGTGCAGCAATGATGCACATAAATGTTTTGCATGACAATAAATCGATCTACGTTCGTGAGCAAGCGTTTGGTAGTGGACAGTTAACTCAAGAAATACAAAGGCGTTTTGGGCTCTCAGCTGAAGAAGCTGAAGTCGCTAAGCGAAAAGGAGGATTGCCTGACAGTTATGAGTCAGAGGTGCTTCAGCCTTTTGTTCAATCTTTATCAACTGAAGTAGCGCGTGCGGTACAGTTTTTTACAAGTTCAACACAATTTAACAGAATTGATCATATTGTTTTGGCTGGTGGTGGAGCTGCAATACCGACCATTGATATTGCAGTTCAAGATCGGACGCAAGTCAATACTTTAGTAGCTAACCCTTTTCATGCAATGTCTTTAAGCAATAGAGTTAAGCATCAGCAATTAACAAACGATGCGCCATCATTAATGGTCGCTTGTGGCTTAGCTATGCGAGGAGTAGATTGAAATGATGAGAATTAATTTACTGCCGCATCGCCAAATAAAACGTGCGGAAAGACAACGTCAATTTGGGTTAATGGCATTGTTTTCAGCTGTTTTAGCCTCAGCTATTGTTTTTGCTGGATGGACTTTTTTGAGCACAAAGACGCAGACGCAACTCAATCGAAATGCTCGTTTAGAGCAAGCAATTGCGCAGCTAGATATAGAAATTGCTGATATTAAAGAATTAAAAGACCAAATCAATAATGTGTTAGAAAGAAAACAAATTGTAGAAAATTTACAAACAAATCGAAGTCAAGC
>CAYGSH010000127.1:0-3846 GCA_964352515.1 uncultured Methylophilaceae bacterium
CCACGATTAAGCGCATCTGCCACTTCTTGTGCTAATACTTCTTGCCAAGCACTGGCAGCAGCAGTTTTTGCACTTGATTCTTTGAGTTCTGGTGGTAAGTCAGCAACATCAATATTTTGACCTGGTGCCATAACAGTTAGCCAATGACAGACATTTTCTAATTGGCGGACATTACCGCTCCAATTTACAGCAGATAAATATTTAAGCGCTGCTTCAGATAGTTTTTTTGCTTCAACACCCAGGTTTATTGCGCTTTGTTGTAAGAAATGTTTAGCCAGTAAGGGGACATCTTCTCGCCTTTCACGAAGCGCTGGTAAACGTAATCTAATCACATTTAGTCTATGAAATAAGTCCTCGCGGAATAATCCTAGTTTTACACGTTCTTCTAAATCTTGATGCGTTGCAGCAATCACGCGTACATTCACTTTAATTGGTTGATGACCACCAACACGGTAAAACTGACCATCACTCAAAACACGTAGTAATCGTGTTTGTAAGTCAGCTGGCATATCACCAATTTCATCTAAAAATAATGTGCCATTATCTGCTTGCTCAAAACGGCCTCTTCTAGCTGCTTGCGCGCCAGTAAAAGCACCACGTTCATGCCCAAACAGTTCAGACTCTAATAAATCTTTAGGTATAGCAGCAGTATTAATGGCAATAAAGGGGTTGTTAGCTCTTGGGCTATGTCTATGCAAAGCACTCGCGACAAGTTCCTTGCCGCTACCCGATTCGCCATTAATTAAAACAGTTGCATGTGATCGACTGAGTCGCCCAATAGCACGAAACACTTCCTGCATTGCAGGTGCTTGACCAATAATTTCAGGTGTGTCTTCCATAACCACACTTTCAACCTCTTGTCGCAATGTTTCGTCTACAGCGCGTTTAATCACATCAATCGCTTGGTCAACATCAAAAGGTTTAGCTAAGTACTCGAAAGCGCCATGTTGAAAGGCCGCAACAGCACTTTCTAGATCTGAATATGCAGTCATTATGATGACTGGGATATCAGGATGTTTCTCTTTTACTTGTGTTAAAAAATCTAACCCTGATCCACCAGGCATGCGAATATCACTAACAATCACTTGTGGCAAATCAGTCTCTAAAGCATGCATGGCGTCGTTTATATTGGTAAATGATTTAAAAGCTAGGTCTGACCTAGCCAGTGCTTTTTCAAAGACCCATCGAATGGACTTGTCATCGTCTAGTATCCAAATTGGTTTCATATGGTTGTTTTACCTAAAAATTTGCTTGCTTATTGTTCAATAATAGCACTTTTAATTACAGTGCTTTCTACAGGTAATAAAATTGTAAAACAGGTTTTACCTGGGTTACTTTTACAATCAATCATGCCATGATGTTGTGTGATAAAAGTTTGCGCAAGCGCAAGACCCAAGCCAGAGCCGCCTTCGCGGCCTGTAACTAATGGATAAAATATTTTATCAAGAAGATCCGGTGGAATACCTGGACCGTTATCGATAATTTCTAATTTAATGGCCACACGATAACGCTTTCTACTAAGTGTTACTTGACGTTCAGCACGTGTCCTTAAAGTAACTTTTGCATCAGGAGTATTGCTTGAGAATAACGCTTGAACCGCATTCCTTGCAATGTTTAATACGGCTTGTATGAGTTTTTCTCTATCGCCAACAAGCTCAGGCAAACTGGTGTCATAATCACGTTGTACTTTGATGTGATTAGGTGACTCTGCAAGCAAGAGGCTACGAACACGTTCTAGGACCTCATGGATATTGGTTGGTTCATATTTGGGCACGCGATGAGGGACTAACAGGCGGTCCATTAAGCCTTGTAATCGATCTGCTTCTTTAATAATGACTTGAGTATATTCACGCAAACTTGGCTGAGGCAGTTCGTGTTCTAATAGTTGAGCTGCACCTCTTAAGCCCCCTAATGGGTTACGTATTTCATGTGCTAGATTACGTAATAGCTCTGAATTCGCTTGCTGTTGAATAAGCATGCGCTCTTCTTTTGCTATACGTAATTGTTGGTCCATTTGCTGAAATTCTAAAAGCAGTTTTGCACCATGCATAGCAACAGGCGTGACGGTACAAGTTACTGCAAATGAAAGATGTTTGACAGTTGTAATAGCAAATTCATGTTCTCTAAAAGGGCTGTTACTTAATACTGCTTGTTCGATAGCAAGATCTAAAACCTCACAGTTTAAAAATACCTCTGAAATATGGTTTCTCGATGTTTGTGTTGAGCTAATTTCAAATAAAACTTCTGCACTTGGATTGATGTAGATTACTTGCTTATTTTCATTAAGCAAGATAACTGATGTGGCTAGGTTTTCTAGACCAGTAAAAGATGGGGGTACTTGATGAGCCATGTAATTTATTAGCAATTAAAGGTTATTGCTAAACTATAAGCAAAAGATAAGCCAGATTTTAATTATCCAGATAACTTAATTCAGATTGCTAATTTCTTTTTCTAGTAGCTCAATATTACGTTGATGAGCATCTACATCTTCCTGTAATTTTTCCATTTTCGCTTCGTATTTAACTAAATTTCTACGAATACCACCATTGGGTAAGCGGTGAACTTCAGGATTTTCTTTACCCTCTTCATAAGCTTTTTTAGCTTGTTCTAATGCTTTTTTTTCTGTTTCAAGCTCAGAAAGTAAAATTTGTTTACGACCATTATCTCTATTTTTTTGCGTATTTGCATCAATAGTCGGGAAGTTACTTGGTGCTGCCTTCTTAGGTGCTTGACTACCTTCACCTGTTGATTGAGTACCGAAATTTGTGTCTGCTGGTTCTATGTTAATCTTTTTAGCCCCTTTTATTTTTACATTTGAATATGTCACACGTCCATCAGCATCGACATGTTTATATATATCCGCATATGCAAATTGATGCATAATCAACGTAGAAATAAATGCACTAATAAAAATAATTTTTTTATTCATAGCAATAGTTTAGATGAGACTGTTAGTGTTAGCAACGAAGTTTGTATTAAATCGGTTGACGTTGAATCATAATGAAGTGGTTTCTGTGAAATTTACAACGGATAAATAAAAAAGGGCAGCTAGGCTGCCCTTTTTTGGTGCGAAAATTAATTAGCAGCTGTAGTACATATCAAATTCTAATGGTGTTGGTGTCATGCGTTGCTGTGTTACTTCATCCATTTTGAATGCAATATATGAATCTACCCAATCTTGAGAGAATACGCCACCACGGGTTAAGAACTCATGGTCGTTTTGCAAAGCTTCTAACGCTTGTTCTAATGAACTAGCCACTGTTGGGATTGCTGCATCTTCTTCTGGAGGAAGGTGGTACAAGTCTTTAGTTGCTGGTTCACCTGGGTGAATTTTATTTTGTACGCCATCTAAGCCAGCCATTAATAGCGCAGAGAATGCTAAGTAGGGGTTAGCTGTTGGGTCAGGGAAACGCGCTTCCACACGGCGTGCTTTATCTGAATGTACAAATGGGATACGGATTGATGCAGAGCGGTTTTTAGCTGAGTATGCTAATTTAACCGGCGCTTCAAAACCTGGTACCAAACGCTTGTAAGAGTTTGTGCTTGGGTTTGTAATCGCATTTAAAGCGCGCGCATGTTTAATAATGCCGCCGATGTAATAAAGTGCAAATTCGCTTAAACCAGCATAGCCGTCACCAGCGAATAAGTTTTTGCCATCTTTCCATACTGATTGATGGACATGCATACCAGAACCGTTATCACCTAGGATAGGTTTAGGCATAAATGTTGCCGTTTTGCCATAGGCATGCGCTGTGTTTAGCACTACGTATTTTAGGATTTGTGTCCAGTCGGCACGTTGAACTAAGCTTGCAAATTTAGTACCGATTTCACACTGACCTGCAGTTG
>CAYGSH010000128.1:0-3743 GCA_964352515.1 uncultured Methylophilaceae bacterium
AAATGCACAACATCATTATTGCCAATATACAGCCAATAACCATAGCTAGTGCTCGCCACACGCTTGCCTATAGTCAGTCCTAATACATCGCAATAAAAATCGCGAAGCAAATGCATCGTTTCACGGTCTGTTCTAAAATTAACATGATTGATTTCGGTAAGTGGCATAGCGTGTTTTCTTTTCAATAAAGTCTTAATAATCAATTATTGTAGCTGATGGCTTATTCACCTTCAAACGAGCACAATGAAAAACATTGCAGCCCTAATGCTTTCAAGCGCTGCACGCCACCTAAATCAGGCAAATCAATAACAAAAGCACAGGCTACAATTTCACCCCCTAATTGTTGAATCATCACAGAAGCAGCTTCAACTGTACCACCAGTGGCGATTAAATCATCAATGACCAACACTTGCTCACCTGCATTAACCGCATCAGTATGAACTTCTAATTGGTCAATACCGTACTCAAGCGAATACGCTTGCGAAATCGTTTCTGCTGGCAACTTACCTGCTTTACGCACTGGAACAAACCCTACACCCAGCTTATAAGCCAGCGCTGCCCCAATAATAAAACCACGCGCTTCGATACCAGCAATTTTGTCTATTTTTTGATGTTTGTATTGTTCCACTAAGCTATCGACCACCATATTTAAACCCTTCGGGTCTTGAAGTAAAGTGGTAATGTCGCGAAACATAATGCCCTGTTTAGGGTAGTGTGGAATGGTACGTATTAGGGATTTCAAAGACATTAGCAATGTAAATTGATAATGCCTGAAAAAATGCAAATCGCGCCGCCTCGACTTGGCGCAGGCGCGAAGGTATTACTAACAATGCGATTAGCGCTTGCAATAATGTCCAAGCAATCGAGTTTCATTTTACCCCGCCGCAGGGGTGTTTTGTTGACGCACTCTGATATGCAACTCTCTAAGCTGCTTCTCATCCACCGGGCTTGGCGCATGCGTCATCAAACACTGTGCTTTTTGTGTTTTCGGGAATGCAATCACATCCCGAATTGACTCTGCACCGACCATCAAAGTGACTAAGCGATCTAAACCAAATGCTAAGCCACCATGCGGTGGTGCACCGTATTGTAAGGCCTCAAGCAAGAAGCCAAATTTTTCTTGCGCTTCTTCATCTGTAATATTGAGTGCTTTAAACACTTTCGATTGAACGTCTTGTTTATGTATACGGACAGAACCACCACCAACTTCCCAGCCATTTAATACCATGTCATAAGCTTTAGACAAGCACGCACCTGGATTACTTGCTAGCAACTCCTCATGACCATCTTTTGGACTAGTGAACGGATGATGTAATGCATTCCAGCGATTATTTTCTTCATCGTGTTCAAACATTGGAAAATCTACTACCCATAACGGAGCCCAAGCTCGTCCATCAACATGACCTTTATCGTGACCTACTTTTTGACGTAATGCGCCAAGTGCTTCGTTCACAATTTTCGTGGTGTCCGCACCAAAGAATACGATATCGCCATCTTGCGCACCTGTGCGTTCAATAATCGCTTTAAGTGCTGTCTCATGAATGTTTTTTACGATAGGGCTTTGAAGACCTTCTTCGTTAAGCTTTGTTGCGTCATTCACTTTAATATAGGCCAAGCCTTTAGCGCCGTATATTTTAACAAACTCAGTATAAGCATCAATTTCTTTACGACTAATTTCCGCGCCTTTAGGTACGCGTATCGCTGCAACACGGCCATTATCGCTGTTTGCTGGGCCAGAGAATACTTTAAAATCGACATCTTTCATCACATCTGATAACTCTGTAATTTCTAATGTGACGCGCATATCAGGTTTATCAGAACCATAACGGCTCATTGCCTCTGCATATGGCATACGTTGGAATTGCGCAGGCAAATCAACATTCTGGACTTTTTTCAGCATCTGCCGAATCATCTCTTCGACGATATCCATAATGTCGTTTTCTTCTAAAAAAGAAGTTTCTAAATCAATCTGCGTAAATTCTGGCTGACGGTCTGCACGCAAATCTTCATCGCGGAAGCATTTGGTGATTTGGAAATAGCGATCAAAACCCGCCACCATCAATAGTTGTTTAAATAACTGAGGCGATTGTGGCAGTGCAAAGAATTCGCCGTGATGAATTCTTGATGGCACCAAATAATCTCTTGCACCTTCTGGCGTACTACGGTTAAGCATTGGCGTTTCAATTTCTATAAAGCCTTTATCATCTAAATAATCACGAATTACTTTAGATACACGATAACGTAACTTCATATTTTCTTGCATCGCTGGACGACGCAAATCGATATAGCGATGTTCTAAACGCACTAATTCACTTAAGTTGTCATCATCAAGCATAAATGGTGGTGTAAGTGATGGATTCAAAATCTCAATCTCACTTGCTAGCATTTCTACCTCACCTGTTGGGATATTGGGATTAACGGTTCCCTCAGGACGCGCACGTACTTTGCATACCACTTTAAGTACAAACTCGTTACGAACAGACTCTGCAATAGCAAATGCTTCTTTGGTATCTGGGTCTATGACAATTTGCGCCATTCCTTCACGGTCACGCAAATCAATAAAAATCACGCCTCCATGATCGCGACGACGATGCGCCCAACCACAAAGAGTAACAGTTTGTCCAATAAGTTCGCGGCTTACATGGCCGCAGTAGTGTGTACGCATCATAATGTTTTAATCGTTATGTTTAGTTGAAAGTTTGTTTCTTTTGATAGCTTTTGCTGATTTAATATCTGGTGCAACTGTGCCCATACTAATAATATATTTCAAAGCCTGATCAACACTCATATCAAGCTCAACAACCTCTTTTTTATCCATCATTAGGAAATATCCGCCCGTGGGGTTAGGGGTTGTTGGCACATAAACACTCACATAGTCACCTTGCAAGTGATTGCTGACATCTCCACCGGGCTCGCCCGTTAAAAAGGCAATTGTCCACGACCCTTTTCGTGGAAACTCTATTAACAAAGCCTTCCGAAAAGCATTACCTGAGTCAGAAAAAATCGTATCAGAAACCTGCTTAACGCTTGAATAAATCGATTTAACAACAGGTACTCGAGAAAGTAAATTTTCCCAAAGCAAAATCAATTGCTGACCAAAAATATTAGTGGCAATAATACCTGTGATAAAAACAATAGCAATGGTTAAGACAGCACCTAAACCCACGATGCTAAATCCCAGCATCTTCTCAGGACGCCAAGAATCAGGTAATAACAACAAGCTTTGATCCATCGTTTGGATAAGTGTGCTAAGTAACCAAAATGTCACCACTAATGGCACAAGTACCAGCAAGCCTGTAATAAAATAATTTTTCATCATTATCTAGTGGCAACCGCAACCAGGCGCACAACTTGCGGCAGGTGCAGCATCATCGGGCTTTGTATCGGCTATTGTTGCTGTTTGCGTTTTTGGTTTATTTTTAAAATCCGTTGCATACCACCCCGTTCCATTCAATTGAAAACTCGGCGCTGATAACATTTTAGAAAAAGATTTTTTATGGCAAGCAGGGCATTCCATTGTGTTGTCGGCACTTGCTTTACGCATCATTTCATCTTGGTGACCACATTCAGTACATTTAAAGTCGTATATCGGCATGATGGATTTAATAGATGTTAAGTCAAAAGCGAGATTATAACTGATGTCAAGCAATAGGTTAATCTATTCAAGCATTTACATTAATAAATATTATCAATAAAAAAGGCCTTAAATTTTAAGGCCTTTATCACCAAAGAGCAGAAAGTTA
>CAYGSH010000129.1:0-3084 GCA_964352515.1 uncultured Methylophilaceae bacterium
TGGTTAGAGCACAGCATTCATAATGCTGGGGTCGAGGGTTCAAGTCCCTCTTTCACCACCAATATAGACGCCCCTTTCGAGAGATTGGGGCGTTTTACTTTATCAAACGCTTTAAGCCTATCTCCATCTAATTAACCTGACTAGCTGAATTCTGAATATCGCCGTATAATATAAACTTGATTGCAAAATCAAATCGCCTTGGGGTGGCTTTAAGCCTGAGATCTCTACTTCAGAGGGACCCAATGAACCTGATCCAGATAATACTGGCGTAGGGACAGGCTGAGCATTATTACTTTAGCAGGTAATTTATTTTGTTTACGTGCCTTTTTTAAGCGCCTACCAAATTAAATTTACTTCTACTGCAAATCTCTCCTGTCCTTTTTATGATTGTTATAGAAAGGATAATCTTTGAAACCGATTACTAAGCGTTTATCGCTAATTGGCCTGTTATTAACTAGCCCTGCGTTTGCAGTGGAGGAGTTAAAAATCAATTTAACTGATGTGATTGTGAGTGCGGACTTCCGCCCTAGCATAGCAGCAGAAACACCTATCAGCTTAACAGAAATTGATGAGGAAACTATAGAGTCTCGTGGTGCGAAACATCTAGAAGAAGTGTTAAATCTAGCGCCGAATGTGAATATTTCTAGTGGTGCTTCACGTGGGCAATTTTTTCAAATTCGAGGTATTGGCGAACGCAGCCAATTTAGCGCCCCATTAAATCCATCAGTTGGATTAATCATTGATGGTATTGATTTTAGTCGCACTGGTGGTGCAGCAACATTATTTGATATTGAATCTATTGAAATTTTACGTGGTCCACAAGGCACTAAATTTGGCACCAATGGTTTAGCAGGTACCATTAACATGCGTAGCAAAGAACCAACTAAAGAATTTGATATGCATGCAGAAACAGGATTTGCTGAGTACAATTCACGTAATTTTGGCGTTGCTGCTGGTGGCTCATTAATTGAAGAAAAGCTATTAGGTCGTGCATCACTTTATAGCCACAAGTCTGATGGCTACATGGACAATGACTTTTTAGGAAGGGATAACACGCAAAACCAAGATGAGTTAACCTTTCGCAGTAAGTTAAAATTATTAGCTACTGATGACTTAACCATTGATTTTAGCTATACCCATTTAAAGATTGATAATGGTTATGATGCATTCACATTTGACAATAGCCGTAATAGTTTGTCTGACAACCCTGGTGAAGATAAACAAATAACAAATGCATTTGGCGCCAAAGCGAATTGGCAAGTATCTGATGCTGTGATTGTTCAGTCTGAAGCCACATATCTTAACAGCGATATTGTCTATAGTTATGATGCTGACTGGGGCTTTGTGGGTCAATTTGATCCTGGATTATTCCCTTATATAGGCTTTGAACGATTTGATCGTAATCGTGATAATTATTCTTTAGAGTTTCGTGCATTGTCCGATACAGAAGGTCGCATTTTTAATGACTCTACAGACTGGACTATTGGCTTATTCTTCTTAGACCAAGATGAAGCCTTTAAACAGGACTCTAATTTTGGCATTTTTGGTGCTACCGCAAGACAGGGTGATTACGATACGCAAAACACTGCTTTATACGGTCAGTTAGATACCTACTTAACCGATAAGCTCACTTTCATTACTGGTGCGCGAGTTGAGTATTTTAAAGCTGAATATGATGATTCTGATGCCCTAACAATAAACACTAACGAGACCTTATTTGGCGGTAAAATTGGCTTTAATTATCAAGCCAATATCAATCATTTGATATATACCACTTTATCTCGCGGGTATAAATCTGGCGGTGTTAACAACAATGCACTATTAGCTACAAATCGGCGTGTATTTGATACTGAATACAACATCACTTTAGAGCTTGGTATTAAATCTAACTGGTTAAATGAACGCTTAAAAACAACGTTAGCTGCTTTTTATACCGACCGCCGGAATGCACAAGTTAAAAACTCAATTCCAACTGGTCCTGCTATCTTTGTTGATTTTATCGGCAACGCCTCAAATGCAACGCATAAAGGTTTAGAAGCGAGTCTTGACTGGTTTGTAACAGATAAATTACGCATGTTGGGCTCATTGGGTTTACTTGATGCTGAATTTGATAACCATTCAGTTCAAGGGATTAGTTTCAATGGTCGCCAAGTCGCTCATGCACCTGATTATACATATAGCTTAGGCGCAGAGTTTTATCCAACCAGTTCATGGACGTTACGTGCTAATGTAGAAGGTAAAGATAAATTCTTTTTCTCTGATAGTCATAATGCAGAATCTACTAGATACGATATCGTCAATGCAAGTGCTGACTATCGACATAATAAGAACTGGAAAGTTAGCATTTGGGCAAGAAACTTGTTTGATAAAGATTATGCAACGCGTGGCTTCTTCTTTGGTAATAACCCAGCAAATGGCTATACCAATGAAACGTATACGCAGCTTGCGGAACCACGTGTAGCAGGGATGACAGTCAGTTACGACTTTTAATTGTTAAGCAAACAAAGAGGGTATATACCGCCCTCTTCTTTTAGTAAGTTAAGGAGTTAAATCATGCGTATTTCAGTCGATATTAGTTTGTACCCATTAACCGAAGGTTATGAAAAGCCTATCTTAGCGTTTATTGATAAGCTTGAAGCAAACGGTAAGCTAAGAGTAAAACGTAATAGTTTAAGCACGCAGGTGTTTGGTGAATATAGAGATGTTATGGATTGTCTAGATACCGAGATAGAAGCGGTTTTTGAAGCTTTGCCTCACAGTGTATTTGCAATGAAGTTTATTGGAACAGATCGTGCAGATGTTGTAGACGTTTAATATTTATTAAATGGAAACCGCAAACATCAACACCTTACTGCAAGCCTTCAGCCAAATGTCTGGCTGGGAGATTGTTGCCGCTTTAATGGGCGTGGCTTACATCTTACTAGCGGCAAAAGAGTCGCAATGGTGTTGGTTTTTTGCGTTTTTTAGCACTGTGATTTATACGGTATTGTTTTGGGAAGGTCAACTTCCCATGCAAGCCTTACTCAACTTTTATTATATGGGCATGGCTGTGTATGGCTTTTGGTTGTGGCATAAGCATGGCAA
>CAYGSH010000130.1:0-3044 GCA_964352515.1 uncultured Methylophilaceae bacterium
TCGTATGAAAGTCATTAAATGTATAACCTGCCTTAAATAAGCCAGACAACACCTCATCTTCTGTATCCAGCTGGCTACCATCGCCTAGCTCTATATCACCTGAATCTCGATAATTAATACTAGCAAGAACATCCCAGCCACCAGCACGAGCAAAACCAGTTACAACAGGGGATATTTCATTATTTGCACTTCGGTATCCAAAAGAAGTAAACAATCCCTTTGTCTCTCCTGGTGCTAAAAAATCAGCAGCGTCTTTCGTTTCAAAAGCGACCACTCCACCAATAGCTCCACCGCCATAAATAGCTGATGATGCACCTTTGACAATTTCAACTCTTTTTAATAAAGATGGATCTATAAAAAAGCGGCCATCATGTGCTGACTCAAAATTTTGCCTACGACCATCTATTAAGGTGATAATCGCTTCGTCATCAAAACCGCGAATCGAAATAGTTTGCCCATTTCGGCGTGGTCCATTATCAACCTCAACACCCGGAACAAACTCAAGAAGATCGCCAATATCGCCAGCGACAGAGTTGCCTGGCGCCGTTGGGTCAACTGTCGATACAATTGATGGAACATCAAACGATGACTGCAAACTGCGTGTCGCATAAACAGTAACTGCGTCTAAAGATGTTACTTGATTTGGCTCTGTTGCATTAGCAACGGGAAACATAGTGGTAATAACAAGCGTGCTTAAGCTGCTCAATCTTAGTGATTTGCGCATATCTATCCTTCAACTTTAGTATGCGGCTTTGACTGGCTGCCTGGCTGCCGTTATTTGGCTGGGTGGCTGGCTACTTGCCTTATGTAATCTTTATTTCGTTAAAATCAACTTACCGTTACTGGTAAGTCTTAGTTTGTATTCCTGTCCATTGTGAATTATTGTAATCTCATTACTTTTTGCAAAAAGAAGATTGCTCTCAATTTTATTGTTTTCAAACATCACTTCCCTCTGAATATTACTTTTTTGCATTTTATTAACGATTATTTAACGCTAATCTCAGTCAAAATTATCAATGAATGAGAATTATTCTCATTTTTTGACGGGATGTCAATATTTTTTGAGAATAAATCTCAATTAGATTTAGAAATGCGCAATTTCTGGAATTTGATTACGTTATAGTGACTATGCCCAAATAGCACTATAAACTAAGGTGTTAGCGCGAAATTTGTGGGGAAAGAAACAAAGGACGTCTTCTCATTCTTGCAGAAAATCTGCATTCCTTAGTCTTTGAATTGTATGTTTTCTAAAAGCATTCCATATCAAAGTTACCGGCTGTATACCATAAAAATTTAACCCTGATAATTAACTGTTGTACTATTGTCGCTGTACCATGCTTACTATCAGCACATGCTTCACCCGCACCAATTTAAGCATCAGCGAATACCAATATCTGTCGTCGTTTCTCCCTCACGGATTGGTGGCGTTTCTTTTTGCATAAGCACATCGCCTGCTACAGTTGCATACAACGTCGCAATACGGTGCCCAAAATAATCACTAATCCAACCAATTTCCTGCCCCTTATTAACTGAATCTCCCACTTTTACTTGGGGATTAAAAATACCTGTTTTGGGGCTATGAATGCTCACTAACTTCTGATAGAGGATAGCGTTAGATGACTTCTTTGGTGAACTACCGAGCATACTCAAGTGCTGCAAGGCATTCATACAGGCTTGATATATCAATTCAATATCAGATGACTTACTTTGTCCAAGTTGACCAACTTCCAGTGTTAATGCAGGTTTACCTCTAGTTTGGGCAGTATTTGGATAAGAAATTGAATGCTCTGGGTCATTTGGCCGTTCATCATACAAAACGATGTGTGCTATGCCTAATGCCTTAGCAAAATTCAAGGTTTTTTTATCGAGTGATACATTATTCAACACAGGAGAATACACATGTGGCAATAAAGTTTGGTTCCAACTCCCAGAATGAATATCAATCAAATAATCGGTTTTAGCAATCAGTTCATTTGTCATGAAATATGCGATTTTCTCAGTAAGAGTGCCATCTGCACTTCCTGGGAACACTCGATTTAGATTTTTTTCATCAACTGGACTCAATGCAACTCTGCGTCCATGAAATCCTTCAAGGTTGGCAAGGTGAACAATAATCAGTGTCCCACGCAGTGTTTCTGGCTTAATTGTTTTACTGAATTTTTGTAGCGCAAAAATTGCTGGAAATTCATCGCCATGAATACCAGCAGTTAGGGTTAATACCGGACCTTTACCTTGACCGTTAATAACTGTAATAGGCAATGTTGTATCAGCAACAGGCTGCACCCATGACTTAACGCTACTAGCCTCAATCTGATGTCCAGCCAGAGAAAATACATTTCCAGCTGAAGCAAGCTGTAAATAAGCCATAAGAAATATCATTAAAATTAAACGCATTGTTAACAACCATAACTAAATTAAGGCAACATTCTTGCGTAAATTATAGGATCAGTAAATCATATATTCTGTCAATATTTGAGAAAATCGTTTCTTTGGGCTTACATTCCTCAGTATCAAACGCCTTTTCAATATTGATTACGTAAATTCATTAGGTAACATTGCGTGAAGTACATAGGTTTTTAATGAAACAACCCTGTAATATTAAAGTCATACAAACACATCTGAAATGAATGATGTTTGAACAAATAACTTAAGGAGAAATATTATGTGGACAACACCAGCAGCTACTGAAATGCGTTTCGGTTTTGAAGTGACAATGTACGTAATGAATAAATAATCAATTTACTTGGTTATAAAAACCCCAGCCTAGGCTGGGGTTTTTTATTTTCTTATTTCCATAATTATCAATATGTTACATAATCTATATCAAAGATTGTTTTACAATTTTTTACATTTAAGTCAACCTAAAGGATAATGACTTCGTTCAACTCTTAAACAACTTAATACAATAATTAATTAGCAATAACTACTCACCGCGGCTTTCTTAAGGAAAGTACAAAAAGTAAACAGCAGTAAAACAAGCACTACTTACAAATATAAACAGCATTGTATAAATAAAGGGGACGCTATGCGCTACTATGCAGTAA
>CAYGSH010000131.1:0-2880 GCA_964352515.1 uncultured Methylophilaceae bacterium
CATTACTGCTGTTCAATTGCAGGCAAATATTAAGAGGTGGCAGCCCATTGGCTCTTGCATCAGAGAGGCGTTTAGCAATTTTAAGGCGATCAACTGAGTGCACCCAACTAAAATGTTGTGCAATCAATTGGGTTTTGTTGCTTTGTATAGGCCCTATAAAATGCCATTCTATGTTGCAATCTTCCAACAAAGACTGTTTATGTATCGCCTCTTGGACATAGTTTTCGCCAAATGCAACTTGCCCAGCATAGTAGGCTTCTCTTAGCTTTTCTGCGCTTTGCGCCTTGCTAACAGCCAATAGGGTGACGTTGTCATCTCGATGAGATTCAATTTTTGCTTGCAGAATATTTGCCTGAATGACTTGCAAGGAATCGGAAATTATGGTCATAATTCAATGATCTTAAAGAATATACTTTATGTAAAGTCTTAAGTCTAAAATTATAACAGGAGTTGAAAGTGGATATTTCAGATTTACTCGCCTTTTCAGTAAAAAATAAAGCATCAGATTTGCATCTTTCTGCAGGTCTGCCTCCAATGATTAGGGTGCATGGGGACGTACGTAAAATTAATGTCCCTTCCATGGATCATACGCAAGTACATGCTATGGTGTATGACATCATGAATGATTCACAACGCAAAGTCTATGAAGAGACTTTAGAGTGTGACTTCTCCTTTGAAATTCCTAATCTTGCACGTTTTCGCGTAAATGCGTTCAATCATAACCGTGGATCAGGTGCGGTGTTTAGAACGATTCCTTCTAAGATATTGACACTTGAAGAGTTGAATTGCCCCCCCATTTTTAAAGAAATTGCAGATACGCCTCGTGGAATTGTATTAGTGACGGGCCCAACAGGTTCTGGTAAGTCAACAACGCTTGCGGCAATGGTTGATTACATCAATGATAATGAGATGGGGCATATTCTGACCGTAGAGGATCCGATTGAATTTGTCCATCAATCAAAAAAATCATTAGTTAATCAGCGTGAAGTTGGCCCACATACCCTTTCATTCCAAAATGCATTACGTTCGGCGCTTCGTGAAGATCCAGATGTTATTCTGGTTGGGGAGATGCGAGATTTAGAAACCATCCGATTAGCATTAAGTGCAGCAGAAACCGGTCACTTGGTTTTTGGTACTCTACATACTAGCTCAGCGGCTAAAACCGTTGACCGTATTGTGGATGTATTTCCTGCGGCAGAAAAAGAAATGGTACGTTCAATGTTGTCAGAGTCTTTACGTGCCGTAATTTCACAAACACTTTGCAAGACAAAAGATGAACAGGGGCGTGTTGCTGCGCATGAAATTATGATTGGTACACCCGCTATTCGAAACTTGATTCGCGAAAATAAAGTGGCACAAATGTATTCAGCCATTCAAACTGGCCAAAATATTGGGATGCAGACATTAGACCAAAATTTACAAGATTTGGTTAGAAGAAATATTATCTCGGCCGCCGAAGCGCGAAGTAAAGCTGCAAATAAAGACTCTATTATTGGTTAAAGATTAAGGACTAGAAATGGAAAAAGGTCAGGCAGAAAAGTTTGTATTTGATTTGCTTAGACTGATGTTGGGTAAAAAGGCATCAGATATGTTTATTACTGCAGGGTTTCCACCTGCAATGAAAATAGACGGCAAAATGACGCCAGTCAATTCTCAGGTATTAACGCCACAACAAGCGCGTGAAATATGTCGTTCAATTATGAACGACAAACAAGCAACCGAGTTTGATGCAACAAATGAGTGTAACTTTGCAATTGGGATACCAAATGTTGCCCGTTTTCGGGTAAATGCATTTATTCAACGAGGGTCAGTTGGTTTAGTCTTCAGAACAATTACTTCAAAAATTCCAACATTTGAAGATCTTGATTTGCCAGATGTGCTAAAAGATATTGCAATGACAAAACGCGGTTTAGTCATCTTTGTTGGGGGTACAGGTTCAGGTAAATCAACATCATTAGCTGCAATGATTGGTTATCGTAATGAACATAGCTATGGTCATATTATTACAATTGAAGATCCTGTTGAGTTTATGCATGATCACAAAAACTGTGTTATTACACAGCGAGAAATTGGGGTGGACACTGACAATTGGAAGATTGCGCTCAAGAATACGCTACGGCAAGCTCCAGATGTGATTCTGATTGGCGAGATTCGAGATAGAGAAACAATGGACTATGCGATAGCATTTGCTGAAACAGGCCATTTATGTATGTCTACATTGCATGCCAATAGTACCAATCAAGCGTTAGATCGTATTATTAACTTCTTCCCAGAAGAAAGAAGGCAGCAGTTACTCATGGACTTGTCACTTAATGTGCGTGCTTTTGTATCGCAGCGTCTGATCCCCAAAATTGATGGTATTGGTCGAGTGGCAGCTATTGAAATTATGTTGAATTCACCGCTTATTTCCGACTTGATTTTTAAAGGCGATGTGCATGAAATTAAGTCGATTATTGGTAAATCAAGAGAGCTCGGGATGCAGACATTTGATCAGGCGTTATTTGAATTGCATGAAACGGGTAAAATTAGTTATGAAGACGCATTACGCAATGCGGATTCGGTGAATGATTTAAGGTTGAGATTAAAACTTGAAGGAAAAGCGTCTAAAGATAAAGACTTATCTTCAGGTTTAGATCATATGGGTATGATCTAAACAAGTATAATAAAAAAGCCGATTTTTAAATCGGCTTTTTTGTAAAATAAGAAAAACGATTTAAATATTACTCGATATTGACTTCAACTCGTCGAGCTTCATCTAAGTTACCACCACCATCAGTACTTCCAGGTTTGCGCATTTCAATTCTATCTGCGGTAATCCCCGCTGCTAACAATGTGTCATATATTGATTGTGCGCGTTTTTTGGCTAGTTTCTGATTGCTT
>CAYGSH010000132.1:0-2742 GCA_964352515.1 uncultured Methylophilaceae bacterium
GCAGTGTCTTGTATAAACAAAGTATTCGTTCTTGGATCCCATACAGCGCTACCTCGACTTGATAATATACTTCTACTTTGGCCACCAGTACCACCACCAGAATTTGCACCCGTTAATATATTTTTAAAGTCTTCAGCTTTCTGATATTTTAATCTAAAAACTTCAGTCACTAGCGGCTCTAAATCTTCAATCGCGCGCGTTGCTTCTAATGCTGCCTTATCTTTAGCTGCCACTTCTTCAGTTGGCGCAATCGTTATCACATTACCAACCTTGCGCATTGTTAGACCTTTATTTTGCATGATAATGTCTAATGCTTGATCCCAAGGCACATCTTTTAGTCTTAAAGTTAAGTTTCCTGTAACTGTATCACTTGCGACAATATTTAAACCGGTAAAGTCTGCAATCACTTGCAAGACTGATCGTACTTCAATATTTTGAAAATTCAATGAAAGTTTTTC
Organism: uncultured Methylophilaceae bacterium; assembly: GCA_964352515.1. Lineage (GTDB taxonomy): Bacteria > Pseudomonadota > Gammaproteobacteria > Burkholderiales > Methylophilaceae. The sequence goes on from CAYGSH010000132.1 coordinate 459, forward strand.
ACCTGAATAACCTGGCTTAGAGCCCTTCACTAATTTATTCGGATCTTCAACAACAGGTCTCACATCAATAATAAATTGCTTATCTGCTTGGTATGCAGACTGCTCCCAATTTCCTTTAGGTTCAATAATCATACGGCCATTACTACCTTGTTGCATTGTGTCAACATAAAGTACTGGCGTACCAAAATTAATCACATTTAAACGGCGTTGAAGGTCTGCTGGTACATTCGTTTCAACAAAATCAACAACAATCTGCTTACCTTGTTGTTTGATGTTAATACCAGTATTAGCATCAGCCAAATCTACAATAATTCGTCCCTCGCCATTTTTACCTCTCGTAAAATCTACATTGGATATGGAATGTGTATCTCCAACCATTTTCGCTTCAGCAAATTTAGTTTCTGTTGGCGCAGCAGCAGCCACATTATCGATACCTTGAAGCACAATAAGCACATCATTTCCTTTAACCTCGGTATCATATGCGACTGATTTAGACAAATTGAGCACCATACGCGTTCTATCTTTAGCTTGTGCTAGTGTGACACTTTTAAGCACACCCTGCTGACTTTGAATATTGCTTTTATTTAATCCGTTGCCCGTTCCAGGGAAATCTAATGCAATTCTTGCTGGGCTTTTCAGCGTAAACCCTGCTGGGGGGTTTGAAAGTGGTTCTGTTGTTGTCACTCGAATACTGACACGCCCACCAGATAGTGGGGAAAAATCAATACTTTCAATTTTATTAGAAAATATACCTTCTTCAGCGTTAGCGAAACCTATCACACTGATACTTAAAAACAGAGTGACACCTACCCATTTTGCTATATTTTTAATCATGTTTATTCCCATTTCTTTATTCTTGCAAATTAATGCTAGCATTTCGCTCAACCCAATCACCAGTAACGTCATCTTGAATTACTTCTTTAATTTCAATTACATTTTCATCAATTGAAGTAATTAATCCAAAATTTGGCCCCAAATAATTACCGACTCTTACCTTTTGCAATGTCTCATCTGGCGTTTTTATTAACGCATATTTTGATTTCTTCTTACTGAGTGAACCTACGTAAATTAAACTTTCCAACGGATATGATTCGAGCGCCTCTCTTGGTCTATTAGTATTTGGCTGTAACGATCCACTCCCCGCTTTTGCCTTACGCGATTTAAACGGATCGTTTAAAGCACCATCTACATTGTATTGCAAAGGGGTATAAGGTAGCACCTCAGGAAGCGGGGCAACGGTCTTACTCATGTCATTAGCCGCATTTGCCATAAATTGATCTAAATCATCACCTTGATCTGGTGTACAAGCAAATAAAAAACATGATATAAAAACGATGCTAATTAGATTTAAAGGCAATTGATTAAACGCCATTATTTTCTTCCTTTTATATTTTCCGAAGCACGTTTATTTGCCAACTCTGAAGAATCTAAATATCGATATGTTTTTGCTATTGCTTCAAGTGCCAAGGTACCGCCACCGCCCTTTAAATTCTTTCCAACTGGTGCGATTGATAAGTTATTCAATGTAACAATTCTTGATAATTTTGATACATCAGTCGCAAACTCACCTATATCATGATAGTTACCAATTAACCTAATTTGAATAGGCATCTCTGCATAAAAGTCAGCTACAATCTCTTGTCCTGGTTTAAACAGCTCAAACTCTAAGCCGCGACCTAAGCCAGATTGGTTAATGTCAGTTAATAACCCATCCATCTCTGACCGATCAGGCAGTTGTTTTAGTAATGCGCCAAATGTATTTTCAATATCAATCATCTGCTGACGATAAGCTTCTATTTTTACCGCCTGACTTTTCTTTGATATATAGGTCTGTCTTAACTCTTGTTCTTTTAGTTCAGCTTGATCAAAGGCATCAAGTTGATCACTCCAAAGCAAAAAGTAGCCGCCAACCACAATCAGCAAACCAATCAAAGTAAGCAATACTAGTTTTACAGGTAAGGGCAAGCTACCTGCATTTTTAAAATCTATGTTATTAAAGTCATCAAAGTTCATCGTTTTAACCTAAAACTAATTATTGAGCTGGCACTTCATCCGCTTTTTGTGCCTTAAGTGTCACCCTTAGCGTAAAATCATTTTGTTTAATGCCATTAAGCGTCGATGTTTTAATCTCAATTAATACCGGTGAAGTTAACCAATTTGAGACTTCTAAATTTCTAACTAAAGTAGCAACACGTGCATTAGTATCGGCAACACCTTGCAAAGTGATTACATTCCCGACTTGCTTCATACTTTTTAAGAATAACCCTTCAGGCAGTTGTCTTGC
>CAYGSH010000133.1:0-2535 GCA_964352515.1 uncultured Methylophilaceae bacterium
CCAATACTGTTTAATAAATCCAACTTTACGATTTCATTGATATTTTCGCTAACTCGTACAATGACATTGTTTTCATCTAAGACGAGCAAAGCCCCATGAGGCTGAATAGTCTCAGGTATATGTATAGGCTCTTCATCGCATAAACTAAGATCTAACTTAGATTGTTTAGACTTTTCCATCATTTCAATTCTGCATGTGTATTTGAATAGCATTAAACGTATTTTTTGCACCAAGTACCAATTTGCCCCTCATTAGTTCATCATGCGGATAATCATCTAATAACTGTATAAATTTTTTCCAGATAACTCGTCTATCATTCACGTCACCAACAAAATAATGAACGGCTAACTTGATTTTAGGGTCATGGTTTTGGATTAACTGCTTACCTATTTGACGCCCACCAAGCGTTGAACCTAATAAAACATAAAGCACGCCTAATGCTGTTGCTTCATCATGAATTAAATCGAGTTTAGGTTTAGCAAAGTCATTAAAACTAGGCGCAATTAACATTAAATCTTGTTTCAACTCAGTCAATCGACAAGCTTTATCAATCAATATATTAGATGAATGACTAGCCAAACAGTCATAAAGGTATTCTGAATAAACGGTATTAATTGCAAGAAATTTTTGCAAAATAAAAATATAGGTATTTTTTTCAATATCTGGGGCGGATAACTGACAAAGTAAGGGGTTTGTTTCTAATTCTTGGTGTGAACTAGCGCACGCTAACCTAAGCTTTTCAATTAAAGTAACATGATTATTTTGTAATAATGCTGACTGCATAAACAATATGAAGCTATCCTAATAATTATAGTTTTAATGTATTGCTTCATAATTTATAAATCAATTTAAACACCTGTAAGATAACTTAAAAATGTGTAGCATTTAAATGCTATGTACTTGATTTATCGATTCATAAATACAATATTAATAATAATAACGGCATGAAATGCTGTCAATTTAATTTTAAAATATAGTTTATTTTAAGTATTATACGTAGCTTAATTACATGTTTTATATTGATATAAGATAATACTTATTACAGTAGATTTATTCTAAAAAATATGTATTATATTGCCTCTTATACAGTTGTATTGTATGGCTATTTTAGATATCTTTAGATTCAGTGTTTTAAATTGAGTTTTAGTTAATGATTTTAATGAGCTTATCTTAATGATGAACAATAGAGAATCATTTTAGAAATAGCGTACTATTTAAGTATTAGATGTTTCTAATTATTAAACAACCTAAAGGAATTAATTATGTGGACTACACCAGCAGCTACTGAAATGCGTTTTGGCTTTGAAGTTACTATGTACGTAATGAACAAGTAATTTAGTAATAAAGATTAAAAAAAAGGGAGCTTTTGCTCCCTTTTTACATATCAGTCATATTTTTTTTACATTTATAATGTATTGTTATCACTATTAAATGAAGTTATCCACTTCTATCTTAACAACAATGAAACCAAAAGTTTCTGTAGGAGATTCAAAATGAACGATTTACAAAGCCACTGTCTTGATAAAAGATACTCACCCTGCGTTACAAACAAGTGTTTACAAGTTGCTTTTATGGTTATGTTCGCCATGGCGGTTGTCATCGTACCGTCAATTGCAACAATCAAATTCTTAATGCTTTAAAAATTACCCCTTATAAGCATTTATATAAAATAGCGAAAAAAGTTAGCAACCCTTTTTGAGTAACTTAAACAGCCATCAAAAAAGTGGGGCTGGGGCAACAATCATTAATGAATACTAAAGTTTAGCCGCGTCTTCCACCAGAATATCGATGAAATTGAACTTCATAGATTGATTAACAAATCTACCTATGCAATTTTTGAACTATCTTAAAAAATCTACTAAAACATTAAAGCACATGAAAATTACTTTTGCTTTGGTTGATATTCAGGTGGCACTTCCTTCGCCCAATCAGTACGATATTTAGACGGCTTTTGTTTAATCACATCTTCCAACATTTGCTCTGTTACCATGCCATTAATTCTGTGGACCAACTGGCCTTCTGGATTATAAAAGAATGAAATAGGAACCATATCAACAGACTTACCAATAACTTGGCTGGCAACTTCGCCATTAACTATCAGTAAAGGATAGTCAATAAAATAGCCAGAAGCAAAATCTGCTAAATAACCTTTATCTGGATATTCAAAACTCGGCCAGTCTAATGTCAACCCGATGACCACGGCATCTTTCTCTTTATGTGCATTATGAAAATTAGACAAGTCATATAGTTCATGTCGACAATATGGACAAGCGGTAGCCCACACGTTAACCACAACCCATTTGCCATGACCAATATATTCATTTAAGGCATGCTTTTGTCCATCAATGCCATTTAACTGGAGAGCATGCGCTTCAGCAAAAACCACTGTTGAAGTCAGTATCAGCATGATAATAGCCAGAAAAAAATGCACCCATTTACGCATTGATAACCCCATGATTTTTTATCATTCTATTTCAACATATTTATTAGTGTAATTAAGTGTGTTAGATCACATAAATGTAATCTATTCCAAAA
>CAYGSH010000134.1:0-2261 GCA_964352515.1 uncultured Methylophilaceae bacterium
CCGTAAACTAAACAGGTATCACACAGAATATTAATTCTTCTTGGTATCCCGCCAGAAGTTTCTGCAATAAGCCTTGTTGCTCCTGGGGTAAATAACTTTTCATCTCTACCAGCAACATGTAAACGATGTAGAATATATTTATCCACTTCAAACACTTGTAAAGGCGGAATAAAGAAATCAACGGAAATACGTTGATAAAACTGTTCTAACTCAGGCTTCCTTAGCAAGTCCCTTAATTGAGGCTGACCAACCAAGATGATTTGCAACAACTGGTCTTTATCCGCATTAATATTTGACAACATTCTTAGTGACTCTAACGCACCTGGCGTTAAATTTTGCGCTTCATCGATAATTAAAACGACGCGTTTATTATCGGCATATGAGCGTATCAGGAATTGTTGAAACTCATCAAACAACGCCAAGTTAGACTTGCCTTCATATGGTTGATTAAATGCTAACATTATCCAACCTAGTAAATCATCTATATTTTGGTGAGTATTGTAAACAATTCCAACAGTCAGTTGTTCATCAAGATTATTTAACAAATGCCGAACGATGGTTGTTTTACCGCAACCAATCTCACCGCAGATAACGGAAAATGCTGCCCTATTTTGGATTCCATACTCAAGCATTGCATAAGCCATACTATGGCGAACACTAAAGAATAAAAAATCTGGGTCTGGCTGAATAGAAAAAGGCTTTTCTTTTAAACCATAAAAGTCTTCATACATACTTAGTTATCCTAATAATTATTTTTTTAATTGGATTGAAATATTTTCATAACACGCTTAACCATCACTGTGCTGAGTCTTTTTTTTCAGTCGCCATTCTTGAAAAACAATCTGTGGAAAGATAATTGCATCAACAATATAACGTTTGGCAAGACGTTTAGGCTCAGACAACATACGATGCAACCATTCTAACGCAAATTTACGCATCCATAGCGGAGCGCGTGGTTTTTCTCCAGCTAAGAAATCAATTGTTGCGCCAACGCATAAAGCTGAGCTAACTGAAAGTTCTGATGCATATCGTGTAATCCACAGTTCTTGTTTTGGGGCACCTAGACCTATTACAAGTAGATCAGCGCCTGTCTTATTAATAATTTCACAGATACGCTGAGACTCCATTTCATTTTTATCAAATCCAAAATCTGGACTTAACGTACCAACAACTTCAACAATTGGCCATTGCTGGGCTATATTACGCTTTGCTTGATCGGCTACACCAGGCATTGCGCCAAGCAAAAACACTTTAATAGATTTATTATGAGTTTGAACATATTCAAATATCGCTGGCACTAGGTCGCTACCTGGAACAGTTTCAGGTATATGAACATTTAAAAAATTTGCAACCCATATAACGGGTTTTCCATCAGTCACAACAAGAGATGCTTTTTTATAAGATGTTTGTAAGTTTATATTTGATTGCACCTGAACAATATGATCTACATTTGGTGTAATCACAAATTTACATTCTGCTTTCTTAGCATCTATCCAATGAATAATAGTTGAAACAGTTTCAGTCATTGTGAGCGGATCTATTTGTATTCCAAACAAATTAACACGTTTTTTAGATAATTCTTCCAAAGCCACTCCTATTTTAATCTCTTTTAGATCTTACCCAATCCACTTGACGACCTAAGAAAAACTTTATGTATAAAGGTATCTTTAGTACTGCATAGATTGGTGCATAACATAACTGATTAAAAGTAATAATATTTCTACCAAATTTAAACCAAGCAAGCACAATTGTAAGTAATAAAATGCCAAATAAAAATAATGAAAGAAATATCGACATTTGATGACCAAATAAATAGCTAATCATGAGTATAGTTAAACATATTAATGTTAGCATCGCTATAGGTGGCACTAGCAAATCGCATGCCATACCAAACATCATGATGTTTTTATCTTTAATTGATTTATAAATTAATTTTGGCGCTTCACTGACAATAACACTTAAATGCCCATGTTCCCATCGTGTTCTTTGCGTGTTGGTTGCTGCATCACTTGGTGGAAACACACTGGTTACCAATGCTTCATGCAAAAATAAAGGCGCTTTATTCAAGCTTGCTAAATCTGTACCGAGCTTCATATCTTCAACAATATGTCCAGAGGCCAGGCTGATCATGCTAATGTCTTCCCATTTAAAAGCCATGCCTGTGCCCATCAACTGACAGGGTAACCCAAGCATAAAGAATCCCATAGGCCTTACTTTATTTTTAACATGCCAAGCAAATGTGGCAATACGCGCTTTTAAAC
>CAYGSH010000135.1:0-2235 GCA_964352515.1 uncultured Methylophilaceae bacterium
TGGCGGGCCTTAACACTTAATAAAATAGCTATTTTTACAGTTGAAAATCCGCGTGCCACTGGTTCAATTCCAGTTCGGGCCACCAACATAGAGAAGCTCACAGTGATGTGGACTCTTTTTGCTCTAATACCTATTAAAAGATCACTAGAATATCAATTACATAGTCTTAAGAAAACTATTATGCCTTAAGTTGATAAGGATCAATCGCATCGTTTAGCAGTTACATTAAACTGTTGTTTCAATTTCAGGAGATACTAATGTCTTTAAGTCACGCAGTTGTATGGATTGATCATAAGGAAGCACACGTTATTCAATTTAATGCTGATTCTAGCGAGAGTGAAATCATTAAAACAAAATCCAAGCATAAACAGGTTCATCAAAAAGCTGGGGTTATAGGAAGTGGTCATCAAAGCACAGATCAAAACTACTTGCATCAAGTAATCCAAGCTCTTGATGGTGTTGATGAGATTTTGATTGTAGGTCCAAGCTCAGCAAAACTTGAATTGTTTAAACATGCTCATAGTCATGATCAAAAAATTTCAGAAAGAATTGTGGGTATAGAAACTGTTGATCATCCTTCCGATGGACAATTACTCGCCCATGCTAAAAAATACTTCGTCAAAATCGACAACATGAGAGCCTTGTAAATGTTGCAAGAAAAGATAAGTCTTGAGTGTACGTATAAATTAAGATGAAAATCCGCGTGCCAGTGGTTCAATTCCAGTTAGGGCCTCCAACTAAAACTTACACTCATTGGCTAGATGTCTTATTGGTGATACAAATTAGATATACAATCTGGGTGCTCAGCTATTGCTTTCGACCTTAGTTGATAATCATTAATTTTGATTATAACTATGGTTAATATCTTTCAATATACAAATACTTTTCTCTGCATTAAACATCTGAAATAAAAATATAGAACATGCGAATCATTTTGCATTAAAGCTTGCCTCTCGAATCCGTCTCGAAAAATCAGATGCCTGATCTGCATTATTAGCCAAGATGTTAATATGGGCACGTTGCTGTATCTTTTCAAAAGGCAAATCTCGATCTAGTCGACCACTCTCATAAAGATATTCAGGAAAATAACCGCTTGCTAAAATTTTCCATGAAAATTTAAGGTGATCTTTGTTAACTAAGGTATGTATCCATATCATGGTAGTACAATTCTCAATCAAGGTATTATAAAAAGCTGGCTTCTTATTTAAGATATTAATTTCATTAATATATTGCAAGAAGACTTTCTTTACATCTTCTTTAGGCCAATTAATAGGATAAAGATATACATTTTCTACTGGGTTTTTACGATAATTAGTACGCAGACGAACAAGATCCCGCTCATCAGCTGCAATATAGATCAACTCATACTGTCGAAAAAAACCTTTGATGGATGAATAGCTTTCATCTTTCTCTTTGCGCGCCTCAATTGAAATAACAAGACGGCCACCTTCACCAAAATTAAAACTTAGCATAGTATGAGCTATAGCTGGCCCCATCCAATAGGTAGTAAAAAGATCAGCACTCTCAAGTTTACTCAAATCGTAAGTTTTATTGTAATACGCAGGTAGATAGTCAATCTCACTTTTATAATCAAAATTACGAACATTCCGCACTGTCACCAAATCACCTTCAATAGTCGCATAGGCTAGCTTCTCAACATCCTGCTGCCACTGACGATCATTTGAAGGTTGAATGCGTAACCACCAAAAAACAATACAAACAAACAACGTGCCAAAAAGCAGTAACATATGCCAGCGCAAGCGTGATATGGCTATTGAAACGATAGTCAATAACCCACTTATACTAAATCCAATCGCCAATACAGTTTGTATTTTGGATGTATAGGAATCACCATAATAGAGCGCAAGAGATCCCCAACTAGTAACTACTAATATTACTACTATCAGTAATAGTATTTTAATAAGCTTAAACATATACGACTTTCTATAGACTGATTTGAGTAACTAAATTTCAGCTATTCTGTACCTTGTCAGAAAAATGGACAATTGTTTAAGACATTATCGCCAGATTTTTCGGATCTAGCACTATCAAAGGCAAGTATTGACAAATAACGCATTCCGGTAATTCGGTAATTTTTAATTCAGGAAAATTTCAAGCATATATATTTTGTTAGAAATCTTTAATTTATTTGAGCACAAAGAAAAGATTGCCTTGTATTGAAAATTCACATGTCACTGGTTCAATACCAGTTCGGGCCACCAATCAAAATAAGAC
>CAYGSH010000136.1:0-2232 GCA_964352515.1 uncultured Methylophilaceae bacterium
TAGTGAGGCTTTTTCCATCTTAATTAAGTATTAAAATAATTGATAATTAATAAATTTTGTGTTTAACTTAAATGACTTATGATATGAAAATAGGCTGGATTTAATGAAGAAACTCATTGTACTTACATTTTTAATTTTTAGTCAGTTAGCTTTTTCAGAAAATTCCATCAAAACAAGTTGTAAAGATTATTGTAATCAACCTTTGACGCAAGGAAAAATTGAAGCTGTTTTGCAGCCTGGCATGCAAGACTCTATACTAGAGTTTGGTAAAGAAAGTCATATACTTCAGCCAGGTAAAAAAACAGACGAACTTGCTTTTGGAAATCAAGACACTCTACTCAAAAAAGGTAAAGATGATCGTGTGTTAGCATTTGGAAAAGAAAGTGCAAAACTTGATCGTGGAAAACAAGATACAAAACTTCAGCCTGGTAAATATCCTCAGAAGTTAGCGTTTGGAAAAGAGAGTGAAAAGCTCCATTTTGGAAACGAAAGCGCTAATCTTTATAAAGGTAAAGCGGATGATAAACTTCAGTTTGGAGATCAAAGTGATCGTTTAACATTCTGCCATGAGTAACTCTTTTATTATTTACCAATGAATTCTAACTGACTGGTTGCTTGATTATCAGTTCCTAATATTTTTTCAAAATAGGGTAGTGAATCCTTAAGTGATTCAGCAAGCGTCCATGGTTGGTTAATAATAAATAGTCCACTCCCATACATGCCAATACCGCTTTCATTCGGTTTGTTAACCGTTAATGTAACATTTAGCCAGTTAGTTAATTTAAGTTTTTTTAAGTCTTCTATCATGATCTTTGGTTCTGATCGATGTAACAGTGGATACCAAATGATGTAGCACCCAGTTTCAAAACGTTTAAGGCATTTTTGTATTGTTTCAACGACCTGCTTATAGTCACTTTTATTTTCATATGGTGGGTCTATCATGACGACGCCACGTTTTGTAGTTGGTGGTAATGTGGCTATTAAACCCTTAAAACCATCCTGTTGTTTTACTTTTGTTCTTTTTGATAATTTAAAATGTTGATTTAATATTTGGAATTCATTCGGATGTAACTCAAATAAGAATAATTGATCACTTTCTCTTAAATAATGTTCTGTTACCTTGGGTGAGCCTGGGTAATATTGGAATGTGTTCTTTGGATTGAAAGAAGCTATCATTTCCATAAAGTCATTAAGAAAAATAGGTTTTTGAGTTTGAGCTAACAGTCTTGTAAACCCTGTTTCATATTCATTATTTTTTTTTGCGAATACATTATCTATTGAATAGAGTCCAGCTCCAGCATGCGTATCAATGACACTATAAGGTTTGTGTTTGTTGTTAAAATAATTCAATATTAAGCTAAGCGTGTAATGCTTTAAGATGTCTGCATGGTTTCCTGCATGAAAGGCGTGTCTATAGCTGAGCATAATTGATATTTTATTAGATCTAAATATCACATTATAAATGACTATATTTTAAATTGGTCTTAACTGTCGTCGTATTAGTATGCCTTGCGTTTAATAAAGTAGATGCAATGTTGCATTTTATTAGAAGGATACATCGAATGATTAAAAAAACTAGCTACCTTGTACTATCAGCATTATTAGCTTTTGGTGTGATGGTTGCACATGCAAATCATCATGAAGGTAATGAAAGCGAAAAACAAGAAATAAGTGCTGATGCTAATAATGACGGTAAAGTAAGTTATGAAGAGTTTAAAAAGGTCCGCCTGATGCATATGGAAGAGCATTTTAAGCGTAGAGATACTAATGGTGATGGCTTTATAGACGCTGATGAAAAAAAAGCAGCTAGAGCGCATCGAAAAGAAATGCATAAATCTATAATGAAATGTGAATAAACGACCCCTTAATTTTTTAGAATATTATTAAAAGCAACGTTAATCGTTGCTTTTTTTACATTTTTTGTCTGATTGTATTAATAAATAACAAATTAGTCTGTCATCATTTAAGTCAAAGTTTCTACACGATCATGTTAATTTTGATAAACTGGTGGGTATTCGATTGATTCAAGACAAACAGTAAATAACTTTATTAACAGTGAGATGTTCATGAAACAGAAATGCTTAATGGTGGTGTTAATTCTTTTTTTAGCAGGATCTAATGTTTTTGCAAAAGCAGAAGATATTGATGCTGATGTAATGAAAGCTGACGCAAACAACGATGGAAAAGTGAGCTTTGATGAGTATAAAACGGCGCATGAGAAAAGTTTATTGG
>CAYGSH010000137.1:0-2141 GCA_964352515.1 uncultured Methylophilaceae bacterium
AAAAAGGCTTCTACCATATCCTTAGCTTCTCTTTTATTTAGCCCTACTTGCTCAAACAATAGGTCAGCTAAATCTGCTTTTGTTAGTGTCATAAAATCTCCCAATTTTGCTTTTTTTGCATATTAATTTTTATCTGCTAATTTCTTAACTGCGCATTAAATTTATTTTCTAGTAATTTCAGCAGTTTTGCCATTGCGGCTTCTGCCTCTGAATCAATCAGGGTTTTGTTAGTATCTTGCATAAGTATCAGAAATGCAAGGCTTTTTTTACCTTCTTCAATACCTTTTCCTTGATAAATATCAAATAATTGTATCTTTTGCAACAAAGGAATGTTTGCATCATTCACTGCATCAATAATCGCTTGTGAAGGCATCGACTCATCAACCACAATCGCTATATCGCGCCTTACTGCACTATACTTTGGCACTTCTTCATATTTTGTTAACGTCGTCTGTAATAATAGATCTGTTTCTAATTCAAATAATATAGTACTTTTGGGTAGTTCATATTGTTGCTGTCTTTTAGGATGCAGTTTGCCAATCCATCCAACTGGTTTATCTTGCAGATAGACACGTGCACTTTGTCCAGGATGTAAAGCAGAATGCACCTCCTTACGATATGTGGCTTGATGATGTGTTAGTTGATCAACAATCGCTTTTAAATCATAAAAATCAAAGTCTTTGGCTTTTTCACCCCACTGCTCGGGCATTGCAGAACCATAACATAATCCAGCAACACGAGATTCTTCATAGTACTTACTTTGGGCACGATGAAACGTACTGCCTACTTCAAACAGCATTGCACGTTCTTGTTTACGGTTTAAATTATAGCTAAGCACTTCCAACAAACCACCCCATAAACCACTTCTCATTACACTTAAATGACTTGCAATAGGATTTTTAAGCGTAATTGGTGTTTCATTTAAAAGTAAATCTTTTTCCCAACTCTCAGGCACAAAGCTATAAGTAACAACTTCTTGATACCCTTTAGATTGCAACACATCTTTCAACCAATTAAGGTTTAACCGTTCAGCAGGTAAAGGCAACATATTGAAGCAGGCAACCGGTGCAATTGCTGGAATTTTGTCATATCCATGCAAGCGTGCTACTTCTTCAATTAAATCAGCTTCACGTTCAATATCGAATCGATAAGTTGGCGCTTGCACCACAAAGGTATCGTCAACTTCTTTAAATGTAAAACCTAACTGGCTCAGTATCTGCCCAACAGTTTCTTTAGATATTTCAATCCCAAGAACTGATTGCAATCGAGTATGTCGCAACATTACTTTTTTACGTTCAGGCAAGCACGCAACAACCTCCGTCACTTGCCCCGCTTGCCCACCACAAATGGACAATATTAAGTGGGTTGCTCTTTCAAGAGCTTCTTTTGTATTACCGTAATCTACACCACGCTCAAAGCGATAAGAGGAGTCTGTACTTAAGCCAAGGCGACGTGCCTTACCAGCCATCATATCAGGTGTAAAAAAGGCTGCTTCTAAAAAAATATTGCTTGTTTCATTTGAGACGGAAGTTGGCTCACCACCCATGATACCCGCCAAAGCAATCGGCCCTGAAGCATCTGCAATAACCAAATCGTCTGATAATAAATTTGCTTCAGTATCATTCAAGAGTTTAATTTGCTCATCTTTATTGGCAAACCTTACATGAATATCACCATTCAATTTATCAAGATCAAAAGCATGCATAGGCTGACCGAGTTCTAACAAAACATAGTTTGTAATATCAACAATTGCGCTAATGCTGCGTAATCCACTCCGCTCTAATGCTTTCACCATCCAATCGGGTGTATTAACATTAGCATTTACAGCCTCAATGATTCGTCCAAAATAACTTGGACAGGCAACTGTTTCCGATACCGTTACTGTTTGTATTTTATTAGAGCTGATATTGACCTGCTGTGATTCAGGTAAAGTCATTGGTGCTCCAGTAATCGCAACTACGTCACGTGCAACACCCAAAATACTTAAGCAATCTGCACGATTTGGAGTAAGTTTAATAGTGTATAAGGTATCATCTAAATCGAGGTATTCACGTACATTTTGACCAACTGGTGCAGAATCTGAAAATTCTAGCAACCCATCAGTTTCTTCAACCAAACCCAACTCTTTAGCAGAACACATC
>CAYGSH010000138.1:0-2110 GCA_964352515.1 uncultured Methylophilaceae bacterium
TTTCAGGCCAAGATACGCCAGTATCAATCATGGTATCGATTGTTTCAACATTATGCGGCTCTTTAAAAAACTGCAAAATCGATTCTGCGACAATTGGACCTACGTCATTAACTTGCAACAAATCATCTAAATCGGCTTTAATCAGTCTACTCAGACTGCCAAAATGATGCGCTAAGTCTTTAGCTGTTGCCTCTCCAACATTCCTTATCCCTAGCGCATAAATAAATCGTGATAGCGTTGTACTTTTGCTTTGATTAATAGCATCAATCACATTTTGGGCTGATTTATTTGCCATACGTTCTAAACTAGCCAATAAAGCAACATCCAGCCTGTAAATATCAGCAACTGATTTTAAGATATTTGCCTCAACAAGTTGATTAACTAACTTCTCGCCAAGCCCTTCAATATCCATTGCTCTTCTAGAAGCAAAATGTGTAATTGCCTGCTTGCGTTGTGCTGGACAAAATAAACCGCCAGTGCATCTTGCAACCGCTTCATCTTCTGGCCGCTCAATATGTGAGCCACACTCTGGGCAACATGTTGGCATAGTAAACAACTTGGCATCTTGAGGGCGCTTATCAAAACAGACAGATACCACTTCTGGTATGACGTCGCCAGCCCTTCGTACAACAACCGTATCACCAATACGTATATCTTTACGCCGCATTTCATCTTCATTATGCAAGGTGGCGTTTGTTACCGTTACGCCACCAACAAATATTGGCTTTAGTCTAGCGACTGGCGTAATAGCACCAGTTCTTCCAACTTGCACTGCAATATCTTCAACAACGGTGGATGCTTCTTCAGCTGGATATTTATGTGCAATTGCCCATCGCGGTGCACGAGAAACAAACCCCAAGGAATTTTGTTGAGTAAAGTTATTCACCTTATAAACAACGCCATCAATATCAAAACTTAAATCTGCCCGTTTATTTGCAATTGTTTTATAGTAACTTTCTAATTTTTTATACCCTTTAACAGTAGCTCTCAAATCGCAAACAGGAAAACGTAAAAGCTGAAGATAATCCATTGCATCTGAGTGAGAAAGTAGCCTAGGTATACCTTTGGCTTCACCCAAACCATAAGCAAAAAAACGTAAATTTCTAGCAGCTGTCACTTCTGGATCTAACTGTCTTAAACTGCCTGCAGCAGCATTTCTGGGATTTGCAAAAAGCTTTAAACCAGCTTGTTCTTGCATTGTATTGAGCTGTTCAAAGTCACGTTTAAACATCAACACCTCACCACGAACCTCTAATAATTCAGGTGCTTGTTCAATATCTAACTTAGTTGGTATAGATCGTATCGTGCGTAAATTGTGGGTTACATTTTCACCTTTGTAGCCGTCTCCTCTTGTTGCACCTTGCACAAACTGTCCGTTTTCATATGTTAACGTGATGGCTAAACCATCAAATTTTGGCTCTACGGCATACTCAACTTCATCGACATCCAAACCCTCTCTTACTCGCTTATCAAACGCTAAAAGTTCTTCAGATGTAAATACATTATTAAGCGATAACATTGCTTGACGATGTTGAACGCTATTAAATGCTTCTGATGCATTGCCACTCACGCGTTGAGTTGGTGAATCTGAGGATATAAGTTGCGGAAAATTTGACTCTAGTGAAACAAGTTGTCTGTAAAGACCATCATACTCACTATCTGTTACGGATGGATCATCCAATACATAATATTCGTAATCGTATTGTGCAATTTTGTTAAGCAGTTCTGCAATCTGCTTACGTGCAGCCTCTAAATTAGCCATACTTACTCAAATAAGCGCATGCTGCTATTGCTGCCTGGCATTACACCTCGCGCCACCATTTTGGCATGAATAATTTTAAGTTGTTGTCGTATTTTTTCTATTTGCAAATCACCCAAAGGCTTTTGATTATCATCAACAATATGAGCATCCAAGCTAACGGCCATTTGTTTAGCGATGCCAACCATTTGCGCAAAAAGGTCTTCACAATTAATGACTTTAGGGATTTCGATTTGAAAAGTTGCCCCAATCACAATTTTTTGGCGCAAACTATCTTCAGTAAAAGGCTGGCCATCAGCACTAACTAAAACAAATTTTGCAAAATCAGGTTTAACTCTATCGAAATAGCAA
>CAYGSH010000139.1:0-2080 GCA_964352515.1 uncultured Methylophilaceae bacterium
AACAAAGCGTTTAAAAGCCTTTATTTAACAATTAAGAGTAATTTGGAGTTTCCAGTGCTCAGTTTTATCCAAATTGGTGAGCGATATCTGTTTATAATGAGTCTGATCAATACTTTTCTCATTCTTTCTAGAAACATATGAAATTATTTAGATAGTTAACTAGAAAATTTTTAGCTAACCAATCATTAACTTCCTACTCTATATAGGTTAAACTCTCCCAAACTTAATCGGTACTTGCAATGAGTGAATATAAAAATCTTAAATTAGATCATCAGTTGTGCTTCGCGCTTTACGCAGCCACACATGCCATAACAAGAGCTTACAGAAGTGCGCTTGAGAATACTGGTCTGACCTACACACAGTATTTAGTGATGCTCGCACTATGGGAATCAGATGGTGCAAGTGTAAATTCGATAGCTCAACGTCTAGAATTAAACTCTGCAACACTAACACCAATGCTGAAAAGATTAGAATCAGCAGGATTTATTGTGCGTTCACGAAGTAGCATAGATGAGCGTATTGTTAAAATTAAACTAACCGATATTGGTAAGAATCTTAAACATGAGGTCGCTAAAGCGCAGCAAAATGTAGAGTGCCAAACAGGACTGTGTGATCAAGAGTTTATTCTCCTGAGAGAATCTTTACATCGATTAACTGAAACAATGGCTGAAAGCGCTAAAAAGACAAAAGATGCATAAAGCAAAAAGGCCAACAATATGCTAGCCTTTTTTTGTATACACCCAATAATTATTTACTTAGTACGGTATTCAACACCATCCCTTTTAAGTCTTGATGTAAAAGGTTTTTCGTCTTTTCTTGTTACGATAACTTTGCGATAACTTTCTAAGTCATCCATTAGTTGATCAATCTCATGGTTACCAACATTAAAATGATAGAAAGTCGCTAAGCATAGTGTTTTGATAATGTCAAACTCTCGGTCACTGATGTTTAGGTGCGGATGACTGTCTTTCATTGATTTACCGCGTCGAAATGGATCGGGTTGATAGATTTTAGGACCACCTGTTTCTTGCACTACCCAGTTAGTTAGCATGGCTTTGAACCCTGCTTTAGTTTCTTCTCTGTCATGCACTGCTTTTAACATTGGGTTGGCGTTCAAGCCTTTGTTGATATAAATCAAATCTACAAGATGGTCTACTGTCAGAGCTATATTGTAAGTGCCACCCAAACGCTCATATAAGCTGTCTTCCTCAGCTACTGCAGTTTTTGCATAGGTAAATAATAGAAAAATGATTCCAGTAAACGCAATAACTGTATGCTGCAATTTGTTTATTTTAGATAAGTTCATTAGTGCCCCCTAACATAGTTATAAATAGTATTAATAAGATTTCTAAAGTTTTTGATGAAGTATTGCTTTCATCAGTAACCTTTATATCACACAATTAAATTGTGTACTAATAGTTTGTGTATTAATTAATAATTAGAAAATTATAATCTTATATATAAATCAAACTTCGGGACAGATAGAAATTAACAAAGTCCAGTTCTCTGTTTTATCCAAATTGGTGAACCACTTTAGGCTCGAACAAAAGAATAATAAGGGACAGAACAGGATGAATATTAAAGCATGACATCTGTACGTTAGGATCTAGTTTATTCAAATTTATAAATGTGTATTTCTGATGTTGCTATAATCATTTAGCAGGTATGTTTGAAAAGAATACACATAGCAAACATTATGTTCACATCACGTAGTTTAGAAGTGAAGTTTAATGTTACGTTTGCTCTATTGATTGATTTATTAGATGGAATGACTAATGCAAAATAGTGAAGAAGCAATTATAGAATTACAAACGAAGCTGTCATTTCAAGAAGACCTATTGGAAAATCTTAACCAAGTCATTACTGATCAACAAGGCCAAATTGCAAAACTAGCGCGCACGGTTGAGTCGTTGATGGTACAAATGCATAGCATTCAAAGCTCGATGCAGGATAACGGGCCGCAGCAAGAGATACCGCCGCATTATTAACGTTTTCATTTGATCCAAAACCGAATCAATGGGTTCAGTTCGCGTAGGGCGGCAATAACTAAAAGGCATTGGCCGTATGGTTTAAACTTTTA
>CAYGSH010000140.1:0-2017 GCA_964352515.1 uncultured Methylophilaceae bacterium
AGTAACAGGGTTAATTACATCAACGCTAAATCCATCCAACTCTATTGCGCCGATTGAATCTAAATCAACATCAGGTAGATTGGCTAATTGGTATTTTGCAATGACTTTACTATTTTCAAAAATAGCTTCCGTAATTTTTTCCGGTGCAGGCCCACCATTTTCAGTATTATATTTGATTCCAAAGTCTTCATCAGGCCCACCGGGATTATGACTAGCTGACAGAATAATGCCGCCAAAAGTTTGATATTGACGAATAATGTGCGAAGCAGCGGGCGTCGATAAAATACCACCTTGCCCAACAATGACTTTTACAAACCCATTTGCAGCTGCCATTTTAATAATCGTTTGAATAGCCACTCGGTTATAAAAACGACCATCTCCACCTAATGTTAAAACAGCATTAACTGGCAGCGTTAACGTATCAAAAATACTTTGAACAAAGTTTTCTAAATAATGTGATTGTTGAAAAACTTTGACCTTTTTCCTTAATCCAGACGTACCAGGTTTTTGATCAGAAAATGGATTAGTATTGATGATTTGGATTTGCATCGAATTATTCTCAAGCTAGCAGTAAATAGATTAGGTTGGAACGGCAGGGTTTGAACCTTTTCCCCATATTTAAACATATATTAACATATTCTTTACACTTTAAAATCATATGGTTAGTAATATGTATCACCTATAAGGGAGTAGTAATTTTAAACATTCCAACCAGTAGACAGTTTTAAAGAGAAAACACATAGATCAGGATAGGTAATCTTTTAGCTATAGTGATTAGGCTTAGGATGATAAAAAGTATCTTACTTAAGAATCTAAATAGCTTATTGATTAATATATTGAGGATGATGGGGAAGATTCTAAAAAGCCATAACAACTGAATTAAGGAAAATGATTATGCTGGTATTTTCATATCCTATTAAACCTAAATGTTTAATTTAATTATTAGACAATCAACCAACAGTAAATATTACCTTGAGTCTATCGCTAATAATTTGGCTGATTAGCATTTAAATATAATGAATCTAATTATTACAAATTACCTTCAAATTCGTGATTTATATTTATATATTCAATTAACTCCAGCATTTCAGAGTTCGATAAATTCATCTCATCATCTGTTAATAAATAGTCTTCTGCTACTGCCGAATCTATATATACTGCATCAAAATCATCTGTATCTATAACAAAATCATATTGAGTAGACATAACATCATCAGTGACTTCATTCTCATCTTTCAGTTCTTTGAATCTATTCTGAAGTCTCATTGTTATCCTTAGCTTAATTAAATTTCTAATAAACTAAGTTTGCCTATCAAATATTTCGAGAGTATTTAAATCAAGCAGAATTAACTAGTATTAATAGTCTATTAGGACTACTTTAAAATCATCAAAGAGGCAGTTAAAACTGCCTTAAGTGACTTTTATAAATTGATCTTTGATTGTCTTTTAACTCTTGAAATTAATACCAGCCCTGTTAGCATTAATAAGTAAGTACTAGGCTCTGGAATAGCTGGAATAGTGCCTGCCAAACCAAGTTTAACGTTAGTAACTTTAAAAACTAAATCATCGTAATCTCTGTCACCACCGCCAAAAAGGTCTTCAAATCCAATTTTTATAGTATCTTGATTCAATAATGTAAAAAAGGCATGTAAGGTATTGTCTGGATTATTGCTTGGAAGACCAGTAAAAAAACGAAAGCCTGTAGTGTTGTTAAAAATATCAAATGCAAGCTTCGTTCCCGCTACAAAACTGCCTAAATTAAAAACTTGTCCCGGGTGGGTATTTTGATTATTTAAAATCACATCTGGCGCACCAGTAAGAAATAAATCACTTGAATGTGCTGCACTTTTAGAAATAAAAGTTAGCATTACATCGCCGTCATTTGCTACTAGTAAATCTTGAGTTGCTAAAAAATATTGTTCATACTCCGTAATTTCTCGAGATTGACCACGCTGCTTATTTTTTTGATATGATGCTTTGCGGTATTTATTTTTATATGAATCATTATTATCATTAC
>CAYGSH010000141.1:0-1947 GCA_964352515.1 uncultured Methylophilaceae bacterium
GGTGTCGTCTGTCGGCGGATTGCCGTTAGGGTCCCCAGTGCCGTCATCGTTTATCGTGGTCGTCACTGTGCCTACAGCGATGGTTGCGCCACTTGGGTTAGTTAAGTTCGCTGTGAAGTCTTCTGGTCCTTCAAATACCGTGTCATCGGTAATCGCAACGGTAAAGGTTTGTACCGTTGTACCGGGTGTAAAGGTTAAGGTGCCACTCGCACCTGTAAAGTCTGCACCATCAGTGGCTGTGCCATTCGCTGTGTTGTAGTCAACTGTAACAGGCAAGTCACTTGCATTACTTAACGTGGCTGTGTACGTGATCGTACCTGCTGCTTCGTTCACAACAGGGATACCCGTTAATGTGATCGTTGGTGTGTCATTATCCGCACCTGGACCTGGGTTGAATGGACCAGGGCCTGTACCATCATCAAGAATGGTACCTGTTGCTGTTGCATCAACGATTGTTGAGCCTACACTGTTATTACTCAACGTCGCTGTGAAGGTCTCAGCACCTTCAAACGTTGCGTCTTGTGTGGTTTGTACGGTAAATGTTTGGCTCGTCACCCCAGGTGCAAAGGTTAAGGTACCTGAGTTCGGTGTGAAGTCCGCTACTTCCGCTGTATCACCACCACCAATACCTGTCGTAAAGTCTACCGTTTGCGCAGCAGATGCATCACCTGTGCGGGTCACAGTGAAGGTCATCAAACCACCTTCACTGATGCTCACGTCACCTATGCTAAAGCCAGTGGTGTCGTCATCTGTTCCTCCAGGGCCTGTGCCATCATCAAGAATGGTACCAACACCTTGTGCATCTCCTATTAATGCACCGCCTGTTGGATTGGTTAAATCAATGGTAAAACTCTCTGAACCTTCATACACTGCATCATTTGTGATGTTCAATGTAATCGTTTGTGTCGTTGCTCCTGGTGCAAAAGTAAGCGTACCTGTTAGTGGATCTGCTCCAGCTGTGATGTCTGTACCGACTAAGGCTGTACCGCTGTTCGCTGCGTAATCGACAGTGACTGGTACGCCACTGGCTGCAGTTAGTGAAACCGTAAATGTTATCGTACCAGCACCTTCGTTACGGACAACATCGTCAATGACGATGTTTGGAGTAGCTGGCACACCACCGCCACCCCCTTGTACGTCAGCACCTCCAGCAGCCAAAAAATCATTTTCTTCAGAAAATAATGGCTGAATCTCTAGCTGATCAGGTCGATTCGTCGCAAAATCGAATGCTAAAGGATTTAAGCCCTCTATAATCCTAGGTAATATTTCAAAACCGAAACCATAAGTAGTAACAGCACCTCCATCAAGACCTGCTGCAGTTTCTTCTAACACATCAGTGATGTCTCGACCTTCGTTAATCGCAGTGATTACCGCTTGAATTGTTGCTTGGTCAACAGCACTATCCCCTGAACTAGGTGGCACTGTATCGACCAACTCATCTGTTATTTTTACGGTTTGCTCTGCAAATATAGCTAAGGGTTTTCCATTGGCAAGTTCTAGCTCAACGATAACTCCTTCAGGCGTGATAATCGTATCACCTGTTTTGATTCCGTCATTTAAATGTAAAATCCTTTTTTGTCCATCTGCAGAGATGACAATCACTTTACCAACTGCATCTGGTGAACCATTGATTGAAACGACTGTGCCAAGAATTGCCATTGTTATTCCTTAATACATATCCAGTTTCGGCATATAAAACACCGCTATACTATCTATTAAATCGTTTTTACAGCATGGTGTATATTGTCCTGAAGTACAATATTTTTGATATCCATAAAACAACTAGTTAAGCTACACGTTCAAGTTTTTTTTTAGATGTATTTGATGATTGTTTGACTTGAGACACTTTGGATTGGCTAATCACTTTTAAAGCAGATGTTGACTTTTTTTTAGCATTTTCTTTTTCATTGAGCACTAAAGCTAATTGCAATTCATGAGGGAGCTAAA
>CAYGSH010000142.1:0-1939 GCA_964352515.1 uncultured Methylophilaceae bacterium
TTATAATCTTCATATCAAATTAAAATTAATCAGTTATGATTTTTTGTTGAGCAATCAAATTATTGATCACATCAGCATCAGTAGTAAATCCAGAAGTCAAGTTCACACCCGTAAATACAATCTGTTGTACATCATTATTTGAAACGTCTATCGTTGGTGCACCAACAGTATTACCATTGTTAAATGCACCAACCGAGCTAACATACATAGTGGTGTTGCCGCCAGAAAACTCAAAGTGCAAATAGTTATCTAAGCTTTCTCCACTATAATCTTCGCCTACCAACAAGTCTCTTAAATCTAGCACATCGCCACCTGCGTTTGCTGCTGCAGTACCAAAATTATTAATTGTGTCCACCGCCGGTGTTGCAATTGTGCCTTGGTCAGCCAAATTCCATACAAATGTATCAGTTGTAAAGTCATCACTACCCGCATTACCGCCAGTCATAGTATCGTTACCTGAACCACCGATAAGCGTATCTCTTCCTGTTCCTCCAACTAAAGTATCATTGCCAGCTTGACCATAAAGCGTATCGTTACCAGCCTGTCCATTTAGGGTATCGTTTCCATTGCCTCCATAGAGTAAATCTTGCCCATTATTTCCGTTTAGTGTGTCATTGCCACCAAAGCCGTTTAGAACATCATCTCCTGTTGTACCATTGAGTGTATTACCACCATTTGTACCATCCACTGTATTTGTTGGTGCGCTAACATTAATAGTAATACTCTCTGCAGCAGTAGTCGCCGTATCTCCGTTACTTATCTCTGTACTCGTCGCTGTGACTGATAAATTAATTGTGCCTGTAAAACCACTAGTAGGATAAAGTTGTAACCCTTCTAGTTGAGCATCAGTAAATTGCCAAACACCACCACCCAAATTAGTGCCTGCAGAGAATATAGCACCCGCTGGAACGCCTGAAATAGCAACTGTGACTGATTCTGAGCCATCCGTATCAGTCAAGCCTGTAGCTACTGCAATATCGATAGGTTGGCCGTAGTTACTACCACCCACCACAAATACAGGGGCAGCAACTGTTATTAATGAGTCTTTTCCACCATCTCTAGCATTCAAAATCATATATGAAAACTGATAATCCCCCGATAGAGCTGATGTGAAAGAGAATGTACCTGTAGCATCAGTTGCAGCACCTGCAAATTCAGACGATGTTAATATTTGATAGGTGATAGCGCCAGTAGGATCAGTAATTGCAACTAAAACTAAATCATTGTAACCAGCTGTAATTTCACCAACAAGGTCCTCACCATTATCAAATGTCCAGTTAACAGAAATTTGCTGACCTGCATTTAAATTTAAATTTTGTTGCGTAAAACCACCATCAAACACATCCACGTTTCCAGGGTCATTTAATGCCCCTGCAAGAGCATCAAAGCCATCTAATGTGCCAGCAGGCAGTCCCAAAGTAGTCTCTAAATTAGCTTGTGTAATAGCCGCTGTAGTATTTGCAGTAACTGGGGCAAAAGGCGCACTATTAATGAAGTCAATTACTGAATCCACTGTTAAGTTAGGTGTGTCTGCATCAGCTATGACATTAATATTAATAGTATCAATATCATTTTGTATGCCACCTGAGCCAGTACTTCCATTATCTGTCGTGGTCATCGTCAATGCAACTGTGCCACTAGCGTTCGCAACTGGTACATACGTCGGTTGATTTGCAGCAGAGGCTAGGTAGCTATTGATGCTCGATAACGTACCTACTAATGAAATACTACCAGTACCAGAGCCAGCAACAGTCACACCACCTGCATCAGCAGCGGTAATCGTACCGCTCGCTACAGAGAGTATTACTATAATGACACCTGCACCCACATCCACATCAGATACAGATAAGCCACTCAATTTAACAGAGGTATCTTCGTTCGTTGTGTAGCTCGCTGGTAATGTGTTAACTGGTGCATCGTTCACTGGGGTGACTGTGAT
>CAYGSH010000143.1:0-1896 GCA_964352515.1 uncultured Methylophilaceae bacterium
ATGTAGACTTTTATTCAATTAATTATATTTTATGAGATCAAATATTACTATTTACTTAACATTATTTTGCAAATTGGCTAATTTAGAATTTCTTTAAACATTGCTTAAAAAGTTGTCCAGTCATCCTGTTTAATTTGGGATATAATGTTCGAGTTCGATTTTTAGTAAACAAAAGAAAAGTAACTTTTTTAGGAGGATGCAATCAATGGCAAATTTATTAGACCAACTTAAAGCAATGACCACTATCGTGGCAGATACAGGTGATGTGGAAGCAATTAAATCAGTAAAGCCTGTCGATGCAACAACTAACCCTTCTTTATTACTTAAAGCAAGTCAATTGCCTCAGTATGCTCACCTAATTGAAGAATCAATTGCTTATGCAAAAGCACAAGGTGGCAGTAAAGAAGATCAAATTGAAAATGCAGCTGATAAGTTAGCAGTATTGATCGGTATTGAAATTTCAAAAGTAGTTCCAGGACGTATTTCAACAGAAGTTGATGCACGTTTATCTTTCAATACAGAAGCCATGATTGCTAAAGGTAAAAAGCTTGTTGCTTTATACAAAGAAGCAGGCGTTGGTACTGACCGTGTGCTCATTAAATTAGCATCAACATGGGAAGGAATCAAAGCTGGTGAAGTTTTAGAAAAAGAAGGCATCAACTGCAACCTAACATTATTGTTTGGTTTTGGCCAAGCGCGCGCATGTGCTGAAGCGGGTGTATTCTTGATTTCACCATTTGTTGGTCGTATCTTAGATTGGTACAAAGCAAAAACAGGCGAAACATATACACAAGAAACAGATCCAGGTGTTATATCAGTGCGTAACATTTACCAATATTATAAAGAGCACGCTTACAAAACAGTGGTTATGGGTGCTTCTTTCCGTAATACAGGCGAGTTAATCGCATTAGCTGGTTGTGATCGCTTAACAGTTTCACCTAATCTATTGCAAGATTTGGCAGCAACTGAAGGTGTTTTAACACAAGTCTTAAAAGACGGTGGAGCAACAAAAACTCCACCAGCTAAAATGACTGAAGAAGAGTTCCGTTTCGAACTAAACCAAGATGCAATGGCGACTGAGAAGTTGGCAGAAGGTATTCGTGGTTTTGTAGCTGATCAAAACAAACTAGAGGCTGCATTAAGCGAAAAATTATAGTTCCAGTTCCAACATTGGAATACTTTAAATATTACCCAGATGGGTCATATTTTTGTAATTTAGGTGCTTTAAGATTGACATAAAATGACTGGGCGCTTATTATTAGCGTCCAGATTTTTTGTAGTAACAAAGAATAGCAATAAATCTACTTGTAAAGATTTACTTGTAATAATTAACCTTATAATCGGAGATTAACCATGGCTTTAACCCAAATGGCATTAGATTCATTAGATTTCGACGCAACAGTTGCTCTAGCAGCAACAGTTGCTCCACACGTTGACATTTTAGAAATCGGTACACCATGCATCAAGCATAACGGTATCAAATTACTAGAAACTTTACGTGCTAAATTCCCAAACAACAAAATTTTAGTTGAT
Organism: uncultured Methylophilaceae bacterium; assembly: GCA_964352515.1. Taxonomy (GTDB): domain Bacteria; phylum Pseudomonadota; class Gammaproteobacteria; order Burkholderiales; family Methylophilaceae. The sequence goes on from CAYGSH010000143.1 coordinate 1,534, forward strand.
TTGAAAACAATGGATGCTGGCTTCTACGAAGCTGAACCATTCTACAAAGCTGGTGCTGACATCTGTACAGTTCTAGGTTGTGCTGATATCGGTACAATCAAAGGTGTAATCGATGTTGCTAACAAGTACGGTAAAAAAGCACAAGTTGACTTGATCAACGTTGAAGATAAAGTTGCTTTAACTAAACAAGTTGTTGCTGCTGGTGCTCACATCATTGGTGTTCACACTGGTTTAGATCAACAAGCTGCTGGTCAAACACCATTTACTGATCTAGCTGCTATTGCTGCGATGAACACAGGCGTTGAAATTTCAGTTGCTGGTGGTGTTAAAGCTAATACAGCTGCTCAAGTACGTGACGCTGGT
>CAYGSH010000144.1:0-1878 GCA_964352515.1 uncultured Methylophilaceae bacterium
ATTTGCACGAACACGATCCCCAACACGTAGGTTTTCTTTCGGGATCATTGATTCTCTAGGTAAAACACATTCAAGACGTCCTACTTCAATAAGCGCATTCCCTTTTTCCATGCGTTTAATCACACCGGTAACTAATGTTTCATCACGTGCTAAAAAGTCTTCTAAAATTTGTTCACGCTCTGCTTCACGCACCTTTTGTAAAATCACTTGCTTAGCTGCTTGGGCACCAATTCTGCCAAAAGCAATTGACTCTAATGGTTCCTCGTAATAATCGCCGATTTCACGACCTTTAGCGCGCTCATCTTCTTCATCAAATTGGTAGTCTGAACTTTCTAAAAGATCGTATTCAACGTATTGCCATCTTCTAAATGTTTCATATTCTCCAGTGACACGATCAATAGCAACACGAATATCTGCATTATCATCATGGTTCTTTTTTGTCGCTGAAGCTAAAGCCAACTCTAAGGCAGTAAACACAATCTCTTTACTCACGTTTTTTTCGTGTGCTAAAGCATCTACTAATAATAATATCTCTCGACTCATCGTCTCTCTCCGACAAAAATAATAACTAAATTCAATTTAACTAAAACGTAGGACTTAATCGTGCTTTATCTATATTTTCAAGCGGCAATGTATATACCACTCCATCACACTCTATTTGCACACAATCTGCTTCAAACCCTTTTAAAATGCCTAAAAAATTCTTTCTAGCATCTTGGTTATCTAACACTAATGGTACGCGTATTTTTATTTGCGCGCGCTCACCGACAAATCGTATAAAATCTTGTTCTTTTTTTAAAACACGATCCATTCCTGGTGATGAAACTTCAAGCCTATCGTAATCAATTTCGTGCTCAACCGTTAGTACATTTCCAAGTTGATTGCTAACTAAAACGCAGTCATCAATATTGATACTATCTTTTACATCTGTGGCATTAAGCTTATCAATAAAAACACGTAGCAATTTACCTCGATTAGACATTTCAAAATCAACCAACTCAAATCCAAGCTGTCTTACTGTTTTATCAACTAAGCTTTGTAAATCTTGCACAATCAATCCTCTAAATGCACATCCACAAAAGTCGCGGAAATAAAAAAAGGGCCTACTGCCCCTAAACAACGCATAATTATATCAATAAATTCAGTGAATTGGAATGCACTAAGTAAATTTAAACATTAGACGACGCATACAACACAAACTAAAAAAGCTCCAGTTAGGAGCTTTTTCAGAAAATAACAAGCTTGGCAGTGACCTACTTTCGCATGCGAAGAGCATACTATCATTGGCGCAGGTTCGTTTCACGGCCCTGTTCGAGATGGGAAGGGGTGGGTCCAAACCGCTATTGCCACCAAGCATAAACGGTAATGTTACGCTGTTTATTTATAAACAGCCTTTAACAAATTGGAAGAAGTAAAGATTTTATGGTGTTTTGATTGTTTATTTCGATTATTACTTTAGAACCAACCATCTTCATCAAAGATACAAGTATCTTCAAGTCTTAAGGTTATAGGATCAAGCCTCACGAGCAATTAGTATCAGTAAGCTTCACGCCTTACAGCGCTTCCACACCTGACCTATCAACGTCCTGGTCTCGAACGACTCTTTAGGGGGGTTAAACCCCCAGGGAAATCTCATCTTAAGGCGAGTTTCACGCTTAGATGCTTTCAGCGTTTATCTCTTCCGCATTTAGCTACCCGGCGATACCACTGGCGTGATAACCGGTACACCAGAGATGCGTCCACTCCGGTCCTCTCGTACTAGGAGCAGGTCCCTTCAAATTTCCAGCGCCCACGGCAGATAGGGACCAAACTGTCTCACGACGTTTTAAACCCAGCTCACGTACCACTTTAAATGGCGAACAGCCATACCCTTGGGAC
>CAYGSH010000145.1:0-1833 GCA_964352515.1 uncultured Methylophilaceae bacterium
AGTACGGCATATTGAGGGGTCCTCACAATGAGTTCAAGAAGACACCATGCGCTTTGCTTCCATTATGGAAGAGCTAGGGGTTTCAATGGTTGAATCAGTTATGACGCTTTTTGCTTTTTTACCCGTACTATGGGAACTTTCAAAATATGTATCAGAGCTGCCTATCGTAGGTCAAATCGCATCACCATTATTTTATGCCTCAATCGCATGGTCAGTTTTTGGTACCATGCTGCTTGCTATTGTAGGCATCAATCTGCCAGGATTAGAGTTCAAAAATCAACGCGTTGAAGCAGCTTACAGAAAAGAGCTAGTTTACGGTGAAGATGACAAAGGGCGTGCGCAACCAATGACTTTAAAAGAACTATTCACTAATGTACGTAAAAACTACTTTAAATTGTATTTCCACTATATGTACTTTAATGTCGCTCGCTCAATGTACATTCAAGCCGACAATATTTTTGTTTATGTATTGTTAGTGCCAACTATCGTGGCGGGTAAGATTACATTCGGTATCTTGCAACAAATCTTGACAGCATTCTCACAAGTCAGTGAGTCATTTCAGTATTTAGTGAAGTCATGGTACAAAATTGTAGAACTGCTTTCTGTCTATAAACGTCTTAATGCATTTGAAGCAGCAATTAATAATGAAGAGTTGCCAGAGATGGAACAATCCATTAATAGTGTTGCTTAGTTGACTGCGTTCAGGTGAAAAGATAAAACTTAACGAACTTGGTTGCGGCCGGCGTTTTTAGCCCGATAAAGCGCTTGATCAGCCATGACCAATAAAGCATCAAAATGCTTTATATGACTGTTTACAGCACTCACTCCAATTGAAACAGTGATATGAAGGCTTACGTTATTGTCACTGATAGTAAAGTCAAAATCTTCAATTGATTTTCGCAAATACTCAGCAACAGTAATAGCATTCTCATAATCCGTTTCAGGTAAAAGAATGGCAAATTCTTCACCACCAAATCGACCTAAAATATCAATCTCACGTAATTTATTTTTACAAATTTCTGTTAACTGTTTTAGCACCCAATCACCAGCTGCATGGCCATATTGATCATTAATTTTCTTAAAAAAATCAATATCCAACATTAATAACGAGAGGGCATTGTCATAGCGAGTTGTACGGCTAAATTCTAATTCCGCTAATTCTAAAAAATGTCCTCGATTATTAATGCCAGTCAGATAGTCCGTCGTTGCTTTTAATTTAAGCTGCTGTTCAAGCTGTTTTCGTTCAGTGATATCATTAATCACACCAATCAGAAAATGATGCCCATCAGCATCTGTGTATCTTGTTTTGGTTGTAATCAGCGTTTTTTGTGCATGTCCATTAAACGTCAATGTTTCTTCACAAGAATTTTTAATTCCATCTGCTAGCACTTGCCGATCAACTTTCAAAAAATGTTCACGTTCCTCTTCAGGGACATTTTCTGCAAGTGTTTTGCCAATCAAATCATCTCTATCCATTCCAAACATTTGACAAAACCCATCATTAGCTAAAATGATTCTACTGTGACTATCTTTCACAAAGATTGGCTCTCCCGCATTATTGATAACGGCTTGTAAAAAGTCATCTTTCTTTTTTAAAGCATCAATCTCTTGATCAAGTTCAACTTGTCTAGCTTGCAATGCTTTAATTAACTGTTCTGATTCTGACATAACAAAAAATTTCCTATACTAAATCGATGAATTATTTTGGGACTTTTTATTATTCAAGAAAAAAGAATATTGATTAAAATTTACTAAATTCATATTGATATAAATAAGAAATCAGCATAGTAAACATTCACTCATTACTGCGCTTTACGCATTAAGTAAAATAAC
>CAYGSH010000146.1:0-1824 GCA_964352515.1 uncultured Methylophilaceae bacterium
TTTTTCCGCTTACGTCTAGCCCACTTGTTGTTAATCTTATTAACAGGGCTGGCCTCGGCTTGCACCACGCAAAATAGTCTACTTAAAAACAGCATCAATGGTGAACAACGTAACGATCAAAACCGTGCACGTGATGTTGCACGCCATCCCCAGCAAACACTCGAATTTTTTGACGTTAAAGCGAATGCAACCGTAATTGAAATATGGCCTGGAAAAGGGTGGTATACCGAAATATTAGCGCCTTATATCAAGCAAGGTGGTGGTGAGTTTGTTGTAGCAGGCTTTCCACGCAACGATGGGCCAACATGGCGCCAGACCATGCAACGTGAGCTAGAAGATGACTTAGCGAGCAAACCAACATATTATGATGCAATTCAATTTACTGAAATCGGCCCACCATCGTATTGGTCACTTGGTGAAGACAATAGTGCTGACACCGTATTAACGTTTAGAAATGTACATAACTGGGTAAAAGGTGGTTATGCTAAAGAAATGTTCCAAGCCGCGTTTAACGTGCTCAAATCTGGCGGTATCCTCGGCATTACAGACCATCGCGCAAAAGCGGGAACCGACATTGCAACGATGAATCAATCTGGCTATGTCACTGAAGCACTTGTTATTTCACTAGCAAAAGAAGCAGGCTTTGTATTAGCAGCTTCGTCTGAAATTAATGCCAACCCCAAAGACACCAAAGACCATCCAAAAGGGGTATGGACACTACCGCCCATGGTACGCCTTGGTGATAAAAACCGAGATCAATATATGGCCATTGGCGAAAGCGATCGGATGACGCTTAAGTTTATTAAACCATAAAAGTATTAATCAGCTAACAACTCACAGCGCACTGTAAACGAGTATACCTATGCGAGTTATTTACGATTTATTTGTGACTAATCACATTTATTTCACTCAATTAAGCATAATACCGCTTTTATATTCCCAGTTAATCTTCAAACGCTTTGTTAACAAACCGCATCCGCATATGAATAAATAAAGACGAAATGAAGCTAAACAAGTATCATCAAGCCACATGAAAACACCACCAAGATTAATACCACTGCAAGAAGATGGCTTTATTGATGAAGTCACACGCCAACTCATGAGCGGAAAAGAAGCAACGGTGTATGTAGTGCGCACAGGTGATGATGTGATGTGTGCCAAGGTATATAAAGAAGCGAATAAGCGTAGCTTTAGACAAAGCGTCGATTACACTGAAGGCCGCAAAGTGAAAAATAGCCGTAAAGCACGCGCCATGAATAAAGGCTCAAAATACGGCAAACAAGCACAAGAAGAAGCGTGGCAAAGCGCAGAAGTTGATGCGCTTTATCGGCTAGCTGATGCAGGTGTTACCGTACCAAAACCATACAACTTTTACGAAGGTGTCTTACTCATGGAGCTAGTCACCGATGAAAACGGTAACGCAGCACCAAGACTCAACGACTTAAGCTTCACCGCCGAAGAGGCGCGCCTACACCATAACAGCCTCATTACAGAAGTTGTCCGTATGTTGTGCGCAGGTATCGTGCATGGCGATTTATCCGAATTCAATATCCTACTAGGTGAAAACGGCCCCGTGATTATTGATCTACCTCAAGCCGTCGACGCCTCAGGTAATAACCACGCCAAAGACATGCTGTATCGAGACGTCAACAACCTAGCCACCTTCTTCGGTCAATTCGCACCCGAATTACTCAATACCCAATACGGCAAAGAAATTTGGGCACTCTATGCCAAAGGCGCACTATCGCTAGACGCAGCCTTAACAGGCCACGTCAAAGAAAATCATAAAGCGGTCGATTTAAAAAGCGTTGTGAATGAGATTGA
>CAYGSH010000147.1:0-1761 GCA_964352515.1 uncultured Methylophilaceae bacterium
AGCGCTTCCATTTCAACACCAGTTTGACCGATGGTTTCAGCTCTTACACTGCAATTAATACAATGTGCGTTATCATCAATAGTAAAATCAACAGAAACATTACTTAAACTAATTGGATGACAAAGAGGAATTAAATCAGCAGTTTTCTTGCTGGCTTGAATTGCTGCTATACGGGCAATGCCGATAACATCTCCTTTTTTAGCTGTACCAGATTGAATCAATGTTAATGTAGCTGGCAACATGAAGATTTTGCCACTGGCGATGGCAACACGACGTGTACTCGCTTTATTACCAACGTCAACCATATGGGCTTGGCCTTGATTGTCAAAGTGGGTTAATTTATGCATTTAACACTTTCTATTATTGATTGGGGTGAACTTGGACCCTAAACACATTATCATAGTAATACTATACAAATGACAATATGAAAATGCCACAAAAAATATTTGCACTGTTGACGCTTTACGGATTGCTTAATGTCAATTTTGTTTTTGCACAAAACACGTTATCTGGCCAGCCTTATTCTAAAAGCATTACCTTAGATACAAGTTTGCCTGATGACTTGCATGACGAGCTTCCCGAACTTGGTGATGTTTCGCAAACAGTGCTTTCAGCTCAAGATGAGCAAAATATTGCCGAACAAATTTTAGCAGAAGTTGCAGTTAGTAATGAGGTGCTCAAAGATGTCGAAATTGTAGATTATTTACAATCCTTAGGGAATCGGTTGGCAGCTGCTAGTGACGATAAACAACAACCATTTTACTTTTTTGTTGTGCAAGATAAGTCAATTAACGCTTTTGCGATGCCAGGAGGAGTGATTGGTGTACATACCGGTTTATTTTTAGCGTCAAATAATGAGTCGGAATTAGCAAGTGTGCTTGGGCATGAGATTGGTCATGTCACACAACATCATATTGCACGCATGCTAGCAAAACAAAAAACCGATACATTCAAGAATATTGCTGGAATAGCACTGGCATTATTAGTTGCGCGTGCTAATCCTCAATTAGCTAGTGGCGCTTTGTCTGCTTCTTCTGCGGCTGGTATTCAGCGTCAGTTAGACTACACGCGGGCCCATGAACGTGAAGCGGATCGTGTTGGACTAAGTATATTAGAGAATGCTGGTTTTGATCCAGGCGGGATGCCTGCATTTTTTGCAACGCTACAAAGAGGCTCTCGTTTTTCTGAGGGAGGTGCCCCTAGTTTTTTACGTACACATCCACTGACAACTGAAAGAATATCCGATGTACAAAACCGAGTGCAGAATATGCCCTATAAACAAGTGGCCTCAAGTTTAGATTATTATTTTGTCAAAGCAAAGTTACGTGCAGATGATGGTTTAGCACAAGCTACGATTGATCAGTTTAAACACAATATCAATGCAGGTCGCTATGCCAATGAAATAGCTGAACATTATGGTTTAGCATTAGCACTGATGCGCAAAAATGCTATTGCAGAGGTCAGTCAAGAGTTGAAATGGTTGGATGCAAAGCATGTGCAAAGCCCATTTGTAGAAAATTTAAAAGCAAAATTGGAAATCTTAAAAGATAGTCCTGCCAGTGTGGCAAAACAATATGAAACAGCACTTAAAGCTTATCCTGAAAACAGAGCTCTAATTTATGGTTATGCTGAGCATTATCTAGCGATTAAAAAAGCAAAAGAAGTGATTGCTTTAGTTAAAGAAAAGCAGTCACTTTATCCAAGAGATCCTTACTTTTATGAGCTATTAGCAAAAGCTTATTTCATGCAAAATAAAGAACT
>CAYGSH010000148.1:0-1646 GCA_964352515.1 uncultured Methylophilaceae bacterium
ACATAAGATAAATGTTAATTAGGTCTTTTAGATTTATCTTTGTTTGGGTAGTTCAGCGGTTTGATACAGGAAACTCGTTGATACAATTCAACTTTCATAAATTTAAACGCCAACCTCAGCAGATCAGTTCGGCATACAGGTTCGGCAATTCTCATTCACAAAAATTCTAAACAAATATCTTCTTACAAATCTTCAACCTATTTGAGCATAAACAAAAGATTACCTTGTATTAAAAATCCGCGGGTCACTGGTTCGATTCCAGTTCGGGCCACCAACATAAACAAGCTCAGATAAACTCTGGGCTTTTTGTTTTCTGCCTAATCACTTAGACTTGAATAAATATATTGCTATAACGGACTGCTAGGTTTTGGCAAAGCTGATATAAACTATCTAATGCGAAAGTTTCCTATTTTATTAATAGTTTAAAAAAAGAAGGTTTGTAAATGGCTGGATTGCAATCTATAGGTACTTGGTGGATGTGGCTTGGCTTTGTTGTTTTTGTAGTTGCCATGTTATCTATTGATATGTTTGCATTAGATCGCAAAGGAGCGCATAAGGTTGGTACAAGTGAAGCGCTTACTTGGTCATTAGTATGGTTTACACTTGCACTAATTTTCGGCGGCGCACTTTGGGGGTGGCTAGACCATACAATTGGACGAGAAGCTGCTAACACAAAACTGATGGAATATTTGACTGGGTATTTACTTGAAAAAACCTTAGCCATGGACAACATTTTTGTTTTCGTCATAATTTTTAATTATTTTTCAGTTCCATTAGAATTTCAGAAACGAATACTTGTATATGGAGTATTAGGTGCTATCGTATTAAGAGTATTAATGATATCGCTTGGCGCATTGCTGATTGCTCAATTTCATTGGGTATTATATATATTTGGGGCTTTCTTACTAATTACAGGCATTAAGATGTTTCTTTTTGCTGAAAATGAAACTAACTTAGCAGATAATCCAATTCTAAAATGGCTAAATAACCATTTGCGTATTACTAATGTATACCATGGAGATAAATTTTATATACTTTTAAATGGAGTTCGTTGGTTCACACCAATGTTCTTAGTGTTGGTGCTAATTGAATTTTCAGATGTAATCTTTGCTATGGATAGTATTCCTGCTATCTTCGCAATCACTAAAGATCCATTTATCGTTTTCACATCAAACATATTTGCCATACTTGGGTTGCGCGCTTTATATTTTTTACTGGCTGACATGGCTGAACGTTTTCATTTGCTCAAATTTGGATTGGCGCTGGTATTAATCTTTATTGGTACAAAAATGTTAATTGTAGATTGGTTCAAAATTCCTATATCGGTTTCTCTTGGAGTAGTAGTAGCAGTTCTTAGTACAAGTATAATATTAAGCTTAATAGCAACTAGAAAAACTATTAATCAATAGTGATAAACTCAAAAAGCGAATATAAGTTAATGAAGATATTGAATCACATTTTGACGGTCTGCTTTGGGAATTAAGTTTCCCTTCATATTGAATAAAGATACTTAAGATGATTAGCAGATTCGAAACTTATGGAAATATAAACGTGACAGAATTGTCACGCTCTTAAGAGAATTAGCGAGTGATGGCGGGCCTTAACACTTAATAAAATAGCTATTTTTACAGTTGAAAATCCGCGTG
>CAYGSH010000149.1:0-1541 GCA_964352515.1 uncultured Methylophilaceae bacterium
TGGCATCTTTAATCTCTTTTGTTTACATTTTGAAAATCATTATAAATTAACCAAATTTAATTTTAATTTTTATATAAATAACAAAGGCCCCGAAGGGCCTAGTGTTTAGAAAATATGTTAAATATCCAATGAACTGACATTTAATGCATTGTTTTCAATAAAGGCACGTCTTGGTTCAACATTGTCGCCCATTAAGGTACTGAAAATCTCATCTGCAGCAATAGCGTCGTCAATTTGTACTTTAAGTAAGCGTCGTACTTTCGGGTCCATCGTGGTTTCCCAAAGTTGTTCTGGGTTCATTTCACCAAGGCCTTTGTAACGTTGAACATTTAGATTATGTTTAGCTTCAGCTAATAGCCAATCTAAAGCTTGTTTAAAAGTGCCTATATTTTGTTCTTTTTCACCACGTTTGATAATGGCGCCAGGGCCTAACAAACCATGTAACATTTTGTACATGGTGTTTATTTGGCGATAATCTCCACTGCTAACAAACTCTGCATCAATCACACAGCTTTGTAAGTTGCCATGAACAAACTTGTTTACTTCTAAACGATAAGCGCTTTCTTCTTCATCAAATGCAACAATCACTTCTGAACCAATTGCGCCTAGGATTGGGCGAATTTTTTCTGCAACTGCATTGGTGCTTGCTTCAGTACTTAAATCAACATCACCTACCTCTTGAATAGCGCGCAATACGCTTTCGTCATATAGTCTTGCAATACGGCGAATAACAGCTTCTGTTAATACCATTTGTTTAGCAATGTTATTAAGCGCGTCATCTTTTAAGGTTTCGCCGCCTGTTTTGGTCAGTAGCTCTGCATCTTTTAAAGCCGAGCCTAAAAGATATTCATCTAGCTCTTGATCATCTTTAATGTAACGCTCATCTCGGCCTTGTTTAATTTTATATAACGGTGGTTGCGCAATATAGATGTGGCCTCGCTCTACTAACTCAGGCATTTGTCGATAGAAGAAAGTGAGTAACAAGGTACGGATATGCGATCCATCAACGTCTGCATCTGTCATGATGATGATACGGTGATATCTTAGTTTTTCTACATCAAAATCTGCTTTTCCAATATTGGTACCCAATGCGGTGATCATTGTTGCAATTTCTTGCGAACCTAAAAGCTTATCAAACCGCGCTTTTTCAACATTTAAAATTTTACCTTTCAGTGGCAAAATCGCTTGGTTTTTACGATCACGGCCTTGTTTAGCAGAACCCCCCGCAGAGTCACCCTCCACGAGGTATATTTCGCATAAACTTGGGTCTTTTTCTTGGCAATCGGCTAATTTACCTGGTAAACCCATGGTGTCCATAACACCTTTGCGACGCGTAATTTCTCGTGCTTTTCTAGCTGCTTCGCGCGCGCGCGCTGCGTCTACAATCTTACCGCATATGATTTTGGCATCTGCTGGGTTTTCTGCTAAATACTCTGTTAGTTTTTCGCCTACCACTTCAGAAACAACTGGCTGTACCTCACTTGATACCAGTTTATCTTTTGTTTGTGATGAGAATTTAGGGTCAGGTACTTTAACAGAAA
>CAYGSH010000150.1:0-1512 GCA_964352515.1 uncultured Methylophilaceae bacterium
CTGCTTTACTAATAAGTGCTTCTATCAATATCTCTGCTCATGCTGAGCAACCACAACGTTTATATATTGCAGACGCTGAGACAGCAACAGAAAGTGTAAACAATGCAACTAGGCTAAAATTTAACAGTCGTCGTGGGCATCGTAATCCAGCCGTTCATAACAAAGACCGTTATAAAGCTGATGATGCATGGGAAGGCACTGCATATGTTGAGGAAAATGAAGCTAAAGAAGATAAAGCATCTAAACGCTTAAATAGACAGTTTAGAAGTAAAAGACCACATATCGACTATCAATTTGATTAACCGATACTTCAATAAAAAGCGGGCAGCTGTCCGCTTTTTATTGTTATTGAGTCTGAATTAACAAATGACGTGTTACTAAAGTACTATTGCTCATCTAGTGTTGGAAGGAATACATCAAAAGTTTAGTTAGTTATCTTTTCAGTATTAAAACTATCCATCAAAGACATTGCTGTTTTGTTTTAATATCATTAACTGCTGAATCATTTTATCTCTATCGAAATCATTAATGCTATTCATTAACTTATTAACTCTTAAATAATAGTCTGGCATAACCTTATCCAGTTTAGCTTGACCTAACTTACTTAACTTCACCAGATAACTTCTTCCATCAGCTTCACTCTGAATCCGAGTAATCAAGCCATCTTTTAACAATCGATTAATGAGCCCGTTCATAGTAGCTTTACTTACTCCCGCTTTTGTTGCTAACTGAGAGGGGGTTGAAGTTAAATCATCTTCTCGCATCAGTAATATAAGAACCCACCATCTACCTTGAAGTAAGTCATGTTTTTCTAAAAAACTATTTAATAATTCTGTTAAGTCAGTACCTATTCGAAGAATACTCAAAAATTGTATTACAAGTATTGGGTCTAAGCTTTCGTAACGATCTGCGAATTTTTTAAGGATTTTTGAATCTGGAATATCTTTTAATTGAAGCATAAAAATAATTATAATTAGTTAGCTAACTAAGTCAACAATGAATGGCTATCCTCAATGCCTTTATTTTCTAGCAATGTAGTTTTTAAAACCTTCTAACTTTAAAATTTAAACAACCTTACTATAAATGAGAAAAATTTAGTTCAGTGAGTATCAGCACATATGCTACTTTAAGCTAAAAATAAGTATCCCAAAGACTTATTTATTAAATCTTAAAACAAAGGGTATAATTTTTATATGAAAAAATTATTAAGCTTATGAGGAAACCATTTGGGATTTTTCGGCGTATTAATAATATTACTATTACCCACTTTTGCTAATGCAGATACATCATCTCGAACCAGCACTTGGCTAATGTCGTTAAGTCGAATTAAGTTAACTGACTCAGTCAATGGTTTTGTCGATATTCAACCACGTTTTACAATGAATGATATTTCTGGCGGTAAGAATGATGCACTTGATACCTTGATCTTAAGAGGTGCTTTAGGATATCAAATCACACCGAATATTGGGTTGTATCAGGGTTACGCTTATATACCAACTTATGATCCTAAAA
>CAYGSH010000151.1:0-1370 GCA_964352515.1 uncultured Methylophilaceae bacterium
CCTTACAACCAGCTTGACTAGCTGCCTCTTCACAAATGGCAATTTGTGACTCAGTTAACGCCCCTACACCAAGGTTATCAGAAGAGACTGAGTGCCAGAGTAATCCTATGGTAATGAATTTCTTACGCTCAGTTTTATTCATTGTGGTTCTTTCCTAACTCTTTTATAAGTGCCATAGCCATTGCGGAGCCAATTCATAGGAGACACTTTAAAAGATGCACGAATCAGACCTAAGTTTTGATAACTAGGTGCAAACTTATTGACCAATTTTGACGCTATCCATCTTGCTAAAACCACACTTTTTCGGTGCTGTTGGTAGGGCTGCATTTTTGCTATTTCTTCAACTGGTAATGGATTAATTACAATTGATTGCTTGTTTGCAGCTTCATTAATCAGCGCTGCACCAATAGCAGTTCTGCCAAGCACTAAACTTCTTCCAGCTTGCTCTTCAAAATCTGGATAACCATCTTTACCATACCACGCATCTGCACACACCACATCGGCGAACTCACCTGTACCGTCGGGGCATATTTTGCAGCGAAATTGCAGATGTTTATTTAAAATGCTGCCCCAAGAAGCTTCATAATCCATTTCATAGACTTCATCTTGATGCGTTACTACTTTTGCTTTTCCAGGCCAGCCTTCTCCTCGGTAACGCATACTTTTAACTTCATCAGGCTTAATTGAAAATTGATTTAATATTTCATTTGTGCCTAATTGACTAGGTATCCCTGCACACATAAAAGAAATCATATATGGGACTTGCTTTTTTAGCGTTGGATGTATAACAAGGTAATTTCTTAATGCGGCTACATCACATGGCTTACCGATAAAAGCAAACTGTTCACCTGTTTGAAATAACTCTTTTATTCTCCTTAGTGGAGCAGATGGTGCATACCTAGAACCAGCGGCATGCAATACATCTGCAGCATTTCTACTAATCTGTAGTTCATTTGTTAATGGGTCATTTTTACTCACTGCATTTTGCGCAACAAAGCTTACCTTGCCAGACTCTAATAGAAAAATAGCCAAAGCACTAATGACCCCACCAGATGAACCCTGATAGCGAACTGTTTCATCTACGGCATGGCCGGTTGATACTTGTATTAATGGGCCCCAAATAACATCTTGGTTTTTTTGCGTAACTGTGTGTTTAATATTAATTCCTGGGCAAACAGCTTTGATTTCTTCCAAAACCTGCGAATCTAATGACTGTTTTATTTCAGGTCTCAGATAGCCAAGCGATGACATTTTCACTTGAATATGCGTTTCAGAAGCAATAGCCTCACAAATACCGCATCCAGTGCAATAGCCATTTTCCGCTACATCTTTAACTAAATTTAGTTTTCTTATTTCACGCATTATTTACT
>CAYGSH010000152.1:0-1337 GCA_964352515.1 uncultured Methylophilaceae bacterium
AATTTGCTGAGACTGGCATTTAAATTTGTGAAAGTTGAATTGTATCAACGAGTTTCCTGTATCAAACTGCTGAACTAGCCAAACAAAGATAAATCTAAAAGACCCAATTAACATTTATCTTATGTCTTATATAAGATATAAGATAAATGTTGACATTTTATAAAATGTAATAATATAATGATTACGTTGATTTAAATATCCGGATCTATGATTATGGAATATTGCTTCCGACCACGTCGCTCCATGCTCTATGTGGCAGGCTCTAACCTGCATTACATAGAAAGCGCACGTAGCTTGCATGCTGACTCTGTCATGCTAGATTTATGTGACTCAGTATTGATTGAAGCCAAAATAGAGGCGCGTAATAATGTAGTTTCAGCTATTAGATCTGGTGGCTATGGATCGCGTGAAGTGGTTGTGCGTGTCAACGAGATTAATTCAGTTTTAGGTGAAGGAGATATTAAAGCATTAGCCAATATTGGGGCTGATGCTATTTTATTTCCTAATATAAAGACTGCCGAAGATGTGCTTAACGCGATATCTAAACTTGATGCAGAAGGTGGGAGTCACATGCCAATTATGGTGATGATAGAAAGTCCTATTGCAGTATTAAACATCAGTCAAATCTTAAGTTCATCTAATAGAATATGTTGTGTTGTAGTCTCCACTAAAGATTTAATTTCTCAGCATCACTTATCATATGAAAATCATAAACGATCAGAGATTGTTACCTTATTATCACTAATTATTTTAGCTGCGCGCGCCTATGGATGCTCTGTGGTAGATGGTGTTACAAGTGATATGCAAGACATGCAGTCATTTGAATATGCTTGCAGAATTGGAAGAGACTTAGGCTGTGATGGAAAATCAGTTATTCACCCAAGACAAATTGCATACATTAATAATGCTTACACTCCAAAAGTTAATGAAGTAGCAAGTGCACGAGAAACAATTATGGAGCTAAAAAAAGCCATGGAATCAGGGAAAGGCACGACAATGGTAAATGACATATTAGTGCAAAAGCATAACGTAAAATATGCAGAGTATTTGATTAAATTACATGAAAGCATCACTACTCTAGAACAAGAGTATTCTTAAAAACTTATTAAGAAAACACTACTATTAATATTTTTTAGTTTATAAAATTATTTTAAATTTCTTAAGTTAAGCATTTAGACATAAATAGAAAACATTTGTAATACTTTTGTAACCATTTGTTTATAAAGGATTAATTTTCTCTTTATGATGTTTAAGTGAAAACTTTAGGTGTATTATCATTAAAAGTTAAAATAATTATTAGAAAAAATATATATGAAGGTAATTAGTAAGAATTAATG
>CAYGSH010000153.1:0-1297 GCA_964352515.1 uncultured Methylophilaceae bacterium
AGTTGCCTGTCGCAATATTGATAGTTGTCGCAGCTTCTGTACCCGCACTCTGTGTGCCGTTCTCATCAATACCTGCTTCAAAAACTGACACGGTATCATTCACAGCAGTTGTATTACTGTCATATGTCAACGTCAATGTTGCGGTATCAGTACTGCCGTCGCTATCAGTTAATGTATAGGTAAATACATCATCGGCACCATTCGGCTCTGGCGTAATATTAATACCATCTAGCCTAAAAAAGTTACCTTGAGAACGCAAGATGACATAATCAAATGGCTCGCCGGCAGCAATCGTGATACTAGCTGGACTACCCGGCCCAACTTGAGAGCCTGATGAAACTAAAGTACCATCCGCTCTAAATGTTTCATAGTAGGCTGTTTCAGCACCACCAAAATCATTGACTATTAAAGTGACAGTTTTAGAACTAACACCTAAGTCAATCACTAACTGCTCATCATTATTAATCTGAGAATTACCCGCAGATACGCCAGCACCATTAACGTCATCACTAACTTGTGCAGCCGATGCTGCATTTAGGGTACTTAAATCTAAGTTACTACTGCCAATTGCACCAGTATATGGATCAACTCCAGGGCCAAAACCATACAAACTTACGCCAACGGCGGTAAATGAAGCAATGCCATTAGAGTTAGCTACAGTAATATCAGCTGGTGTATCTAATGTATAACTATAAGAGCCATCATCTAAATCTATAGCCAAAGTACCATTTGTAGTCACAATAGTTTGTACATTTGTTGCACCATTGAATGTATTTGATATCTGAGTGCCTGTTGTCAAAGTAACATTTGTCAAGTTATGTGTTGTATCAACATTTAAAGTATCTGCTGAAACCCCACCGGCTCCAGTAATCACATTACCAGTAACAGTCGAACCTAAGCCAACACTATCAACATCATCGATTGCAACTGGCCCCGTATCTGTAATGCTAATATTGACTGATGTCCATACTGAATTCCCAGTACCATCTGTTGCCATATAAGCAAAGCTATCAATATCAGCCGTAGCATCACTGTGATCTCTAGCTGGTGCTGTATAGGTATAAGTCCCATCTGTACTCATCACCACAGTGCCACCTAATGCGGTTGTCACCGTATTCGTGCCATTCGCAGTTAATGTATTGAGACCTGATGTATTGGTTGCAAACTGCAATACGGTGATTACATCACCATCAGGGTCACTATCATTAGTCAATACTGAAGACTTCAATGTTGATGTGCCTTCAACAGCAGTGTCATTATCTGCAACTGTTGTGGGTAAATCATTCACCGGTGTCAC
>CAYGSH010000154.1:0-1265 GCA_964352515.1 uncultured Methylophilaceae bacterium
TGGGGGATTAGCTCAGCTGGGAGAGCACCTGCTTTGCAAGCAGGGGGTCGTCGGTTCGATCCCGTCATCCTCCACCACACTTTGATGCTTAAAAAAACCTAGAAGCAAGTCTTGTGAGTTGTTTAGATCACAATATTTGCTTCTAGCTTTTTAGCTAGGCTGTTCTTTAACAAAATGGAAGAAGTAAAGATGATAATTAAGTTGTGATGACTTAATTATCGTAATGGGCAATATTATTCTTAGTCGGATAATATTGATTGATTGCAAAATCGAAAATCATTTCGCTTTGTTGTATTTGATTAAACGCAAGTTTAATTAAAGACAAATGAAGTTGAAATAACAAACCAATCATTGTTTTAATAACCTTGGAACAATGATGAAGTTGCTTTAGAAAACCTATAGCGGGTGTCTCATGCACCACGGGATTTGAATTTAAAAGGGTTCAGGTTTTAACGTTATAGGGTCAAGTGAATAAGTGCATATGGTGGATGCCTTGGCGATTACAGGCGATGAAGGACGTGATAGTCTGCGAAAAGCTTCGGGGAGCTGACAAATAAGCTTTGATCCGGAGATATCCGAATGGGGAAACCCACCCGCAAGGGTAACCGCTCCTGAATATATAGGGAGATGGTGGCAAACCCGGTGAACTGAAACATCTAAGTAGCCGGAGGAAAAGAAATCAACCGAGATTCCGTAAGTAGTGGCGAGCGAACACGGAACAGCCTGTTATTTTTAGCACATGCGATAGTAGAACGGAATGGAAAGTCCGGCCATAGAGGGTGATAGCCCCTTATACGAAATCCCGTGTGTGGAACTAGGATAACGACAAGTAGGGCGGGGCACGAGAAACCTTGTCTGAACATGGGGGGACCATCCTCCAAGGCTAAATACTCGTAATCGACCGATAGTGAACTAGTACCGTGAGGGAAAGGCGAAAAGAACCCCGGGAGGGGAGTGAAATAGATCCTGAAACCGTATGCATACAAACAGTGGGAGCGGACTTGTTCCGTGACTGCGTACCTTTTGTATAATGGGTCAGCGACTTACATTCAGTAGCAAGCTTAACCGATAGGGGAGGCGTAGCGAAAGCGAGTCCGAATAGGGCGTTCAGTTGCTGGGTGTAGACCCGAAACCAAGTGATCTATCCATGGCCAGGATGAAGGTGCCGTAACAGGTACTGGAGGTCCGAACCCACTAATGTTGAAAAATTAGGGGATGAGCTGTGGATAGGGGTGAAAGGCCAATCAAACTTGGAGATAGCTGGT
>CAYGSH010000155.1:0-1027 GCA_964352515.1 uncultured Methylophilaceae bacterium
GTATGGATTTAGCCGTCATTGTTAACAGTCAAGAGCAGCAACATTTAGAAAAAGTCTACTTTGGCGCATGGGTCACCATTTTTAACCTAGACGATGATAGAGAACATAGCTATCGGATTGTTGGTAAGGATGAAATTGAGCCTAACAAAGGCTACATCTCTTGGATATCCCCCTTAGCTAAAGCATTGCACGGTAAAGCGATTGGCGATGTGGTGCGAGTTAATACACCAAAAGGTGAGGGTGAGTTTGAGATTGTGGAGATACGATATTAAAATGAATGTACGGAAAATCAAGCAACCAGCTTGATTATTAACCATCAGGTAATGCATGGTTTTTTTCCATAAATCTATGAGGTGGATGATATTGAAACTACCAAATCAATAAGCTAACGTTATTAGATTAACGTTACAACCACAGCAATCAAACTACCAATCACAAGCACCATATTGGCAACAAAGGTTAGCATAAAGCCTGGGCCCCTTTTTTTAGGGTCTTTAACATATAAGTATGCATACCACTGCCTGCCGAATAAAAAAGCAACGCCTGGTAAGACAACCCAGATACTACTTATATAATGACTAAATGCTAACATGCCGGGTATAAAAACAATTAATTGTTCTAAGGTGTTTTGCTGCACTCGAAAATGCCGTTGCCATACGTCATTGCCTTCTGTCAGTGGTGCTACCACTTTAAGTTTGACACGATTAGCACCCACTGCGAAAGCAAAGTATGTGTATTGTAGTAATGATAGCAATATAATAATGACTGCATATTCCATGTGATTTCCTTTGTTAATTAAGGCTTGTTGCTTAGATTTACATCTTGATTATAACTAAAATAGTTGTCCCAAGTATCGTCAAGCTTTTGTAAGGCTGCGTCTAGCGTGATGGCTTGGTATTGGTTGTTTTTTTGCGTGATAAGGCCAAGTTTGATTAACTTTTTCAGAGCATCGTCTATTTCAAAGTCTAATGATTGTTGTTGCTTTTGTTCAAACCAGTTTTCAATTTGTTGGTCAAGCATATGTGCG
>CAYGSH010000156.1:0-1022 GCA_964352515.1 uncultured Methylophilaceae bacterium
CCAAATTGCCTAATACTTGCTTTTGTGTGTTTGCTAATAATTCAAAGTACTCTAGTTGCTTTTCCATTTTAATGCTCCTTAATTTACATGTTAAAAATATTTGCCAATTATTTTGGCGGTTGCTTTAGTGCTTCAAAAAAACTTTTGGTTACTTCTCTACTCATCTCAAGCTGTTTATCGACTATGCTCTGCCATGCTTCTTGTGCCTTTGCACCATTTTCAGAAGTAAAAGTATCTTGTAATTGACGAAGTGTTTCTCGTAACAGTTTATTTTCAGAAGAAAGCTTTTCATTCTCTTTTTTCAATTCGTCATATTTTCCAATAGGCACAAAACCCATAGCGCTAGAAAAATCTGCCATACGTTCAAACATCTGCTGCGCATCTGGGAATTGACTTGCAGCGGGATAAGTACCCCAAAATTTCTTAGCAACATCTAGACCTTGTTGTTGTGCTAGCTTGAAATATTCAGTTGCACCTTGCTTAAAAAGTGGATTATTTAACAAATCCATCATTATCTTAGATTGAGCGTCCATACTTTTAGCCTTTAATTAACGTCTGACTTTTTACTGTCTTTATTATCTGATGCACTCTGGGTCTCTTCATTCGTATTAGATGAAGTTGTATTGCTCCAAAATTGCCATGGGTTACTCATCATCTTAAACATATCAACGTCTGACATAGTGCTAAATTGTTTGAGCCATGAACCCATCATCCCAAAGTAGTTCTTCAAATCCCAACCAGAATTTAGCATAAATGGTAGAGAGCGGTTAAGGTCGCGCACATAAGAGCGAACCACAAATGCTACGTTTATATCTGGATCGCCGAAAGCCTCAAGATGGGCTTTTAATTTTTCATATTCTTCTTCATCTAACCTTAGCGTAACTGGTTTTAGAGCCATATATATTCCAATAAATATTCTTAAAGTAGTTCAATTGTATTACATTTGTAATTAATGTCAAGCAAAATCTTTATAATATAATTTAGATGGCTACTGTAAAGATATTTAGAAGTAAAAGTAAAAG
>CAYGSH010000157.1:0-1018 GCA_964352515.1 uncultured Methylophilaceae bacterium
CAATCGCATCATCTACAGTTGGAATACGCGTAATGAAGCTAGTGATACCTGCAGGTACGTCAACTGTTGGCCCTGTGTAAGTCGCAAATGTCATTCCACCATCAAAACTCACTTCAATCGGTGTATCTGTATCCGTGCCCAATGTACCGCTACCACTACTTGGTGTTAACGTTACTGTTGTTGGCGTTGTGCTCGCGTTGCTTAACGTCACCACATAATCTAAATCACCACCCTCAGTCACAGATGGACTACTTACAGATGCAACTGTTGGGGTGTCGTCTGTCGGCGGATTGCCGTTAGGGTCCCCAGTGCCGTCATCGTTTATCGTGGTCGTCACTGTGCCTACAGCGATGGTTGCGCCACTTGGGTTAGTTAAGTTCGCTGTGAAGTCTTCTGGTCCTTCAAATACCGTGTCATCGGTAATCGCAACGGTAAAGGTTTGTACCGTTGTACCGGGTGTAAAGGTTAAGGTGCCACTCGCACCTGTAAAGTCTGCACCATCAGTGGCTGTGCCATTCGCTGTGTTGTAGTCAACTGTAACAGGCAAGTCACTTGCATTACTTAACGTGGCTGTGTACGTGATCGTACCTGCTGCTTCGTTCACAACAGGGATACCCGTTAATGTGATCGTTGGTGTGTCATTATCCGCACCTGGACCTGGGTTGAATGGACCAGGGCCTGTACCATCATCAAGAATGGTACCTGTTGCTGTTGCATCAACGATTGTTGAGCCTACACTGTTATTACTCAACGTCGCTGTGAAGGTCTCAGCACCTTCAAACGTTGCGTCTTGTGTGGTTTGTACGGTAAATGTTTGGCTCGTCACCCCAGGTGCAAAGGTTAAGGTACCTGAGTTCGGTGTGAAGTCCGCTACTTCCGCTGTATCACCACCACCAATACCTGTCGTAAAGTCTACCGTTTGCGCAGCAGATGCATCACCTGTGCGGGTCACAGTGAAGGTCATCAAACCACCTTCACTGATGCTCACGTCACCTATGCTAAAGCCAGTGGTGTCGTC